>NZ_JBBKBR010000019.1:0-498 GCF_037890265.1 Streptococcus sp. HCA-5024 | reverse complement strand
AAGCTGTAGCAATGGCTACTCCTGGCACGATATTGTTTGCTTCTTTTTTTCTTGAACCAATGACACCTGCTATCCCACCCGCAATAGCAATGAGAACATCCCAAATGGTTGGAGAGGTTCGTGCAATCAATTCGCTACTTGCATAAGATAAGGGAGAAATCCAGAAATATAGAGTCGAGACAAACAAACTGACCAATACTTGAGTAAATAAAACCCCTAGAGATTGCTTGATTAAACGCGTATCAAAAATAGCTAAACCAAACCCCAGTCCAATAATCGGTGTCATAAGAGGGGAAATCAGCATGGCTCCAATAATGACAGCTGTTGAATTCATATTTAGACCTATAGAGGCAATAAAAATCGAACACATCAAAATCACTGTATCTCTTAATCGAACATGAAGGTCATCATATAGTTTCTCGCGGAATTCACGTGTTGAATAATTGGCAGTCATTTGTCCTCTCCTCTTTCCTTATTTAAATCGGTATAATAATTAAT
>NZ_JBBKBR010000018.1:0-537 GCF_037890265.1 Streptococcus sp. HCA-5024 | reverse complement strand
GAGCTAAACCATAGCCAGCAGTACAGATAGGCGGCATCAGAGCTGTAGCAATGGCTACTCCTGGCACGATATTGTTTGCTTCTTTTTTTCTTGAACCAATGACACCTGCTATCCCACCCGCAATAGCAATGAGGACATCCCAAATGGTTGGAGAGGTTCGTGCAATCAACTCGCTACTTGCATAAGACAAGGGAGAATTCCAGAAATACAGAGTCGAGACAAGCAAACTGACCAACACTTGAGTCAATAAAACCTCTAGAGATTGCTTGATTAAACGCGTATCAAAAATAGCTAAACCGAATCCCAGTCCAACAATCGGTGTCATGAGAGGTGAAATCAACATGGCTCCTATAATGACAGCTGTTGAATTCATATTTAGACCTATAGAGGCAATAAAAATTGCACACATCAAAATCGCTGTATCTCTCAATCGAACATGAAGGTCATCGTATAATTTCTCACGGTATTCCCGTGTTGAATAATTGGCAGTCATTTGTCCTCTCCTCTTTCCTTATTTAAATTGGTATAATAATTAAA
>NZ_JBBKBR010000017.1:0-835 GCF_037890265.1 Streptococcus sp. HCA-5024 | reverse complement strand
TATCGGGAAGACAGGATTCGAACCTGCGACACCTTGGTCCCAAACCAAGTACTCTACCAAGCTGAGCTACTTCCCGATCTAAAGCTACCGCTTTATGCACCCTAGAGGAGTCGAACCTCTAACCGCCTGATTCGTAGTCAGGTACTCTATCCAGTTGAGCTAAGGGTGCTCGTTCCTATTCAATTATTACATAGCCTTGCGACCATGCACCCTAGAGGAGTCGAACCTCTAACCGCCTGATTCGTAGTCAGGTACTCTATCCAGTTGAGCTAAGGGTGCTTCTTTCAACCTTTGTCTATGCCGAGGACCGGAATCGAACCGGTACGATCGTTACCAATCGCAGGATTTTAAGTCCTGTGCGTCTGCCAGTTCCGCCACCCCGGCCTCCTCAAGCGAACGACGGGATTCGAACCCGCGACCCCCACCTTGGCAAGGTGGTGTTCTACCACTGAACTACGTTCGCATTGCTTTCTTTATATAAAAAAATGCCGGCTACATGACTTGAACACGCGACCCTCTGATTACAAATCAGATGCTCTACCAACTGAGCTAAGCCGGCTCATTATTATTCTCTTATGCGGGTTAAGGGACTTGAACCCCCACGCCGTAAAGCGCCAGATCCTAAATCTGGTGCGTCTGCCAATTCCGCCAAACCCGCAAAATATGACCCGTACTGGGCTCGAACCAGTGACCCATTGATTAAAAGTCAATTGCTCTACCAACTGAGCTAACGAGTCTTAAAATAATTTTCATTATCTTAACGGTCCCGACGGGAATCGAACCCGCGATCTTCGCCGTGACAGGGCGACGTGATAACCGCTACACTACGGGACCT
>NZ_JBBKBR010000016.1:0-919 GCF_037890265.1 Streptococcus sp. HCA-5024 | reverse complement strand
CCTGGTTTGGAAAGTATGAATTTCAGTTGGACTAAAAACAGCGTAATATCAAGACTTTTCTCCGCTTTTATAAAAGCTTTTTTCCAATCAAATTCAACTAATTTTATCCGAATGGTGTGGATTTTACCCCCAAAATTACAGAGAATGGAGCTGATAAACACTAAACGTTCACACCATTAGTTAAATGATTTTTTGTTCATCATTTTTCTTAGATGATAGAACTTCTAATTTATTTCTTATTCAAGCAAAAACAACCTGCTATAAGTAAGAAAGAGGAAGATACAAGAAAAACACGGCGTAAAAACCGATTCAGTTCATTGTCCTCAATCCTTGTCTGCTTCATTTTCTTTTACGAGATCGTTTTGTGAATCTTTTTCAGAGAGTTTTTGATCAATATACTTGTCAATGTTTTCATAAAATTCCTTGGTCGCTTCACTATCTAATGTTGGCGAGTTCTGAACTTGATTCACTTTCAATTGAACAGATTGAATACCGTAAGAGGCTTGTTTTTGGTGGAGTGTTTCTAATTCTTCTTCTGAAATCGGATCTCCAACAACCGTCAAGACCAATTCATTGTTACTTGACTTGTAGACTTGATTAATAACCGTATAATTGGCGAACTCTTTTCCTACAAACTGTTTGATCCCTTCTTTGCGCGCTTGTTCTATTGTCAGAGTAACTGCCGAATAGCTAGCTGGAAGAATCAACAATACAATCAAAGAAATCAAGCCAATTCTCATTTTAATGCTCAGCTCTTTAAATGAAGTTAAAGGAGATTTTCTCATCAAAATTCTTGTTCCAACAATGTTGGCTAGCATGATAAAGACACAGTTGATCAAGAAAAGATAGAGAGCCCCCAATAAAAATCGTACATTCCCATTAGCTAAACCATAGCCAGCAGTACAGATAGGCGGCATCA
>NZ_JBBKBR010000015.1:0-1262 GCF_037890265.1 Streptococcus sp. HCA-5024 | reverse complement strand
AATAACAGCTGATAAACAGCCAAAAAATATGAGCCCATAAATCGTCAAGAAGACACTGGTAATCCTTCCAATCAAGGTCACAGCTAGGAGATCCCCGTAGCCGACAGTCGTCGAAGTCACAAAAGCATACCAAAGACCGTCTCCGTAATTTGTGATAGCAGGTTCAACTAGGAAAAGCACGCCTCCTGACCCAAAAACAAAGGTCACAAAACTCAGAGCAAACCGAGTAAAACCCGTAACCTGTATAATATGCCATAACATTTTTAAACGTCTCATTTGTTCTCCTTATTCATACTAGCTCCTGACCGAGCCGTTTTTTCCAATAATCAAAGTGAAGATAGGACATGATCTCCATCAGAGAAAGATAGACAAACTGATAGATCTGATTTAAGCTGATTATCAACTGATATTGTTTGAAAAATGACTGGAAGAAAGACCAGATATGACTGTCTTGAATCAGTCCCTTCTTAATATCAGACAGGATATTAGCTAAAGCTCCCAAGGACTGAAACGGTAAATCCTTGACATTTATATAGATCCGGTCCACCACATCATTCAGACTGGTATCTTGGATGGCATGAAATTCTCCAAAGAGAACTCCTGCCGCTCCAAGAGTAGAAACAAATTCCACCAAATAATTTCTGAGGAAATTTTCTCAACCTTTTCCCATAATGTGTTTAGTGCCATCCATAACGATCCCAACCAGAAAAAGGAAAGAAAACAAGCAAAGAAATTTTGCCGTAAATCCCAAAAAGCTTCAAGACTTGGTGTTGTTGGTTTTTCTAACTCTAAAATCAAGATGGTCATAATAATTGCTAGAACAGCATCTGTCAATACAATTAATCTGTCTTTCTTCATCGGATTGCATCCCCTTTCTTTTTTGTAACATTCTATCTTATCGCATAATATTGGATATTCTTTCATAATCCGACTACAAACAAAAATAAACCAAAAAGTCTGTCCCTATTATGCTATATTTAACTCTAGAAGTATTCATCCATCTAATTAATAAATATATCATATTTCACAATAAATGAATACTATCAAAGATTCATCCCCTTTCACTTCATCATTTAGTGTTGCTTAGATTTATCAAAAACAACCAAATTTGTATTAATTTCAAGTATCACCTAGTTACAAAAATTTGGGGTGAACAGAAAAAGCATCCCGTATTTTTGATACGAAATGCTTTCAATAAGTTTAAATAAGTTTTAACGTTTACTAAATTGTGATGCTTTACGAGCTTTTTTCAAGCCTGGTTT
>NZ_JBBKBR010000014.1:0-1437 GCF_037890265.1 Streptococcus sp. HCA-5024 | reverse complement strand
TGAACTGCACCCCAAAAGTTAGACAGAAAAAAATCTAACTTTTGGGGTGTTTTTATTATGAAATTAACTTATGAAGATAAAGTTCAGATCTATGAACATAAAAAACAAGGGCGAAGCTTCAAAGAGCTTTCAAATCAATTTGGGATAAACATTTCTAATCTTAAGTACATGATTAAATTGATTGATCGTTATGGAATAGAAATCGTCAAAAAAGGAAAGAATTGTTACTATTCTCCCGAACTAAAACAAGAAATCATTGATAAAGTTCTGCTTGAAAGTCGTTCACAAATAAAGGTATCTCTAGATTATGCTCTTCCAAGTGTTGGAATGTTGCATAATTGGATAGCACAATATAAGAAAAACGGGTATACTATTGTTGAGAAAACAAGAGGAAGGATACCTAAAATGGGACGTAAGCCAAAGAAGAAACCCGAAGAGATGACAGAACTAGAACGTCTTCAAGCAGAAAATGAGTACTTGAGAGCGGAGAATGCAGTTCTAAAAAAGTTGAGAGAACTCCGATTGAGGGACGAAAAAGAGCAAGAAGAAAAACGGAAATTGTCCGAGGATTGGTAACAGAGTTTGCTTTAGAGATTCTTCTAAAGATTATTAAGCTTGCCCGTTCAACTTATTATTATCATTTAAAACAGCTCGATCAAAGCGATAAGGATTATGATGTTAAAGTTGAAATTCAATCTATTTTTACTGAGCATAAAGGGAATTACGGCTATCGTCGAATGACTCTTGAATTGAGGAATCGTGGTTTTGTAGTGAATCATAAGAAGGTCCAACGTCTGATGAAGGTCCTTGGTTTAAGTGCTCGTATTCGTCGTAAACGGAAGTATTCTTCATACCAAGGAGAGATTGGTAAGAAAGCAGATAATCTTATTCAACGCCAATTTGAAGCAACCAAGCCAATGGAAAAGTGCTACACAGATGTGACCGAGTTTGCCATTCCAGCAAGCAATCAAAAACTTTATTTATCGCCAGTTTTAGATGGTTTTAATAGCGAAATTATCGCCTATAATCTTTCGACTTCACCGAATTTAGAACAAGTGAAAGCTATGTTAGACCAGGCCTTTACTGAGAATCATTACACAAATACAATTCTTCATAGTGATCAAGGATGGCAGTATCAACACCAGTATTATCATCGTTTTTTAGAGGATAAAGGAATTCAACCGTCCATGTCACGTAAAGGAAACAGCCCAGACAACGGCATGATGGAATCCTTCTTTGGCATTTTGAAATCGGAAATGTTTTATGGTTACGAGAATACATTTAAGTCACTTAACCAATTGGAACAAGCTATTGTAAACTATATTGACTATTACAACAACAAACGAATTAAGGTAAAACTAAAAGGACTTAGTCCTGTGCAATACAGGACTAAATCCTTAACTTAAATTATTTGTCTAACTTTTTGGGGTCAGTACA
>NZ_JBBKBR010000013.1:0-3565 GCF_037890265.1 Streptococcus sp. HCA-5024 | reverse complement strand
CTTCCACTACACGATTAAAGAAGTCATTCCTGAAAGCAAAGCAAAAGGAATGACCTACGATGAAGGAAGTATTGATGCTACTGTAACTGTCACAAAAGATGATGCAAGCAATACACTCAAAGCTGCTGTGGCATATGGTGATAAGAAATCATTCACTAACAAATTGGTAACAACTTCAATTCCACCAACTCCTCCAACTGTTGATAAACCTGAATTGAAACTGTACAACATTCAATTGCACAAAGCTAACGCAGATGGAAATGCTCTTGCAGGTGCAGTATTCGGGCTTTTTGAGGCAGATGGAACTACTCCAGTCGCTAACCCATATGGTGAAGGTCAAGCAACTGCTACCTCAGATGCAAACGGTCTTGTATCCTTCATTGGATTTGAAGCGAAAGATTATGTGGTGAAAGAATTGACTGCTCCAGAAGGTTATCAACTATCAGCAGATGTGATTAAAGTTTCTGCTAGCGAGTTGAAAGCTGCGACTAACCTCGTCGTAGACAAAGGAACAGTGGTCAACAAACCATTCACTTCAATTCCACCAACTCCTCCGACTGTTGACAAACCTGAATTGAAACTCTACAGCATCCAATTGCACAAAGTGAACCAAGAAGGGAAAGCTCTTGTTGGTGCCGTATTCGGTCTCTTTGAGGCAGATGGTACGACTCCTGTATCGAACCCTTATGGTGCAGGTCAAGCGACTGCAACTTCTGATGCGAATGGTCTTGTAACCTTTACAGGATTAGAAGCAAAAGATTATGTGGTGAAAGAACTTACAGCTCCAGATGGCTACCAGTTATCAGATGAAGTCATCAAAATCTTAGCTAGTGATTTGGTTGTTTCAAATAGTGTAGTGGATAAAGGAAATGTCGTTAACAAACCATTTACTTATATCCCTCCAACTCCTCCAACTGTTGACAAACCCGAGTTAAAACTTTACAACATCCAATTGCATAAAGTGAATCTAGTAGGTCAAGACCTTGCAGGTGCTGTATTTGGTCTCTATGAGGCAGATGGTGTGACACCAGTTGCCAACCCATATGGCGAAGGCCAAGCGACTGCTACATCCGATACCAATGGTCTTGTTTCCTTCACTGGATTGGAAGCAAGAGATTATGTTATTAAGGAGTTGACAGCGCCAGCTGGCTACCAATTATTAACGGATGTTATTACTGTATCTGCTAGCGAATTAAAAGCTGCACCTAACCTTGTAGTAGACAAGGGGACAGTTATAAACTATCTAACACCACCAAACACACCACCAACTCCGCCTACTACACCACCAACTCCGCCTACTACACCGTCAACAGACAAACCAAAAGGAGATAAACCTTCTGGAAGTCAACCAAAAGAAGATAAGAAACATACCCTTCCTTCTACAGGTGAAACAGTAAGTGCTGGACTTGTTGCAGCAGGTCTTGCCCTTGCAGGTGCTGGAAGCATGCTCGTTGCTAAAAAACGCCACGAATAATTCTAAAACAGGTTTTCATCTAGCATTGCTAGATGGACCTGTTTTTTTATTGATGACCGTCCTGTTTTCTGATCTTATTTCCGGTATTTTTGCGTCCTTTCTAAGACACAAAAAGAGATCGGCTCAAGTCCAATCTCTAACTTCATTATAACTCTTGCAACAAATAACGGAAGAGTTCTAAATTCCCTTTTTCTTCATTAACCAAGTATTCTGGGTGCCACTGCAAGCCCATAATGCGATGACCATCTACAGCTTCAATGGCTTCGATGGTGTGATCGCGCGGATCAAAGGCAGTCGCACGGAAATTTGGCGCGAGATCCTTGATGCTTTGACGGTGCACGGAATTAATCCGACTGGCCTGTCCAAAAAGCTGCTCTACCACACTGCCTTTTTTAGTCTGGATAGAATGGGAAGTCCCAAACGGAAGTCCTTGCCAATGCCCTTCGATCTCTTGGTTGAGTGTTCCTCCAAAAGCCACATTGATCAACTGAACCCCACGGCAAATTCCTAGAACCGGTTTGTTTTGGCGTACTGCTTCCTTCAGTAGGGCAAGCTCAAATTGATCCCGTTCGATATTGTAATCATCGCTCTCGATCGTTTTTTCTTCGCCATAGAGACTAGGATCGACATTTTGGCCTCCACTTAAGATCAATTTGTCAATCGTTTCAACATAGTCCTTAACCAAGGAAGGATCTCCCATTGGAATGACCATTGGAAGCCCACCTGCTTGACGGATTCCTTCCGCAAATTGACTAGACACGGAGGAATGAAGGTTTTTCCCTTCCGGGTCAACCGGACAGAGATTAGCGGATACTCCAACAATTGTTCTGCACATATTCATTCCTCCTTCATTTTAACTACTACTTATCTTACCACCCATTAGTGATAGTGTCTAATATGTATTTTTAAAGAAGACGATAAATAAAACTTATCACATATAAAAAAACAGAATCATCTAATCAATCTAGATGATCCTATTTTACAAATTATTCATCACGTTTTCTAACAAGTGTACTTCCAGCACCTGCAAGGGCAAGTCCTGTTACAAGAAGTCCAACGCTGACTGTTTCACCTGTAGAAGGAAGGATTCGTTCCTTGTCTTCTTTTGGTTGACTTCCAGAAGGCTGATGCCCTTTAGGTTTGTCAGTTTTGGGTTTCTCATTTGGTTTGTTAGTTGATGGTGTTGGCGGAGTATATGGTGGAATTTTATTATTTACTACATTCCCTTTATCAACGACCAAATCTTTAGCTTGGGTAAAATCACTAGCTGAAACTGTGATAGGATTCGTTAACAATTGGTATCCAGTTGGAGCTGTCAATTCCTTGATGACATAATTTTTTGCTTCAAATCCAATGAAGGATACAAGACCATTCTCATCTGAAGTAGCAGTCGCTTGACCTTCACCATAAGGGTTAGCGACTGGAGTTGTACCATCTGCCTCATAGAGTCCAAAGACTGCTCCTAGAAGACCTTTACCTTCTTCACTTACCTTGTGCAATTGAATGTTGTAGAGTTTTAATTCAGGTTTGTCAACAGTCGGAGGAGTTGGTGGAATTGAAGTGAACGGTTTGTTAACGACATTTCCTTTATCCACTACACTGTTTGAAGCAACCAAATCACTAGCTGCGATCTTGATGACTTCATCTGATAATTGGTAACCGTCTGGAGCTGAGAGTTCTCTCACTACATAATCTTTCGTTTCAAATCCTTTGAAAGTCACAAGACCATCTTTATCAGAAGTTGCAGTCGCTTGACCTGCACCATAAGGATTTGCTACAGGAGTCGTACCATCGGATTCAAATAGACCAAATACAGCACCTGCAAGAGCGTTTCCGTCTGCGTTAGCTTTGTGCAATTGAATGTTGTAAAGCTTCAATTCAGGTTTGTCAACAGTCGGAGGAGTTGGTGGAATGGAAGTTGTTACCAATTTGTTAGTGAATGACTTCTTATCACCATATGCCACAGAAGCTTTGAGTGTATTACTTGCATCATCTTTTGTGACAGTTACGGTCGCATCAATACTTCCTTCATCGTAGGTCATTCCTTTTGTTTTGCTTTCAGGAATGACTTCTTTGATCGTGTAGTGGAAA
>NZ_JBBKBR010000012.1:0-4881 GCF_037890265.1 Streptococcus sp. HCA-5024 | reverse complement strand
TTTTTTTACTTTGTATGTTACGCCCTTTGTATCTTGTTGGAATTGCGACAGGACGAAGGTGGATCGATATTATCCACTTGAGGAGTTAGTGAGTCGTGTTGGCAAGGCACCATTGTGCTTTCCATTACACGAATTGAACACGCCCTAAATGCTGTGTGAAAAAGATAAATTCTCTTGTGAGCATGGCTCACTGCAAGAATTTCCTATTTTCACTTTGCATTTTACGGGCTTTGTATCTTGTTGTTACGCTACTTCTTCTGTGAATTGGCTATTGTAGAGATCAGCATAGAAGCCATTTTGGGTCATGAGTTCTTGGTGATTACCCTGCTCGATAATATTTCCATCTTTCATCACGAGAATCAGATCCGCATTACGAATAGTAGACAAGCGATGGGCAATGACAAAGGAGGTCCGGCCTTCCATGAGTTTGTCCATAGCTTTTTGAATCAACTCTTCTGTACGGGTATCGACAGATGAGGTTGCTTCATCCAAGATAAGAAGCGGAGCATCCTTCAAGAGGGCACGCGCAATGGTCAAGAGTTGCTTTTGACCCACGGACAAGGTCACTGAATCATCTAATACAGTATCATAGCCATTCGGCAAGGTCCGAATAAAGTGATGGACCCCAACCGCTCGGGTTGCTGCTTCCACCGCTTCGTCTGAAATATCCGTTTGATTGAAGACCAGGTTTTCTCGAATGGTCCCCTCAAATAGCCAGGTATCTTGCAAGACCATCGAAAAGGCATCATGAACTTCTTCTCGGCTCATGGCCTTAGTATCCACACCATCGATGGTAATTTTACCAGCTTGAATGTCGTAAAAACGCATCAAGAGATTGACCATGGTCGTCTTACCTGCACCTGTCGGACCAACAATGGCCACCTTCTGTCCTGGCTTAGCTTCAGCTGTAAAGTCATGGATAATAGTCTTATCTGGTGAATAACCAAAGCGAACATGTTCAAAGGTAACATGACCTTTTGGCACTTCCAATTGGCGTGTTTTTTGGGATTCATCTTCCATTTCTTCTTCGTCTAAGAATTCAAAGACACGCCCCATAGCAGCACTAGCTGATTGCAATTGGGTAATGCCTTGAGCCATTTGACTAATTGGTTGGGTAAAGATGCGGACATAGGTCATAAAGGCAACAATGGTCCCGATGGTAATGTCTCCATTAATGGTGAGGACAGCCCCAACGATACAGACCATGACATAGCCGAAATTCCCTACAAACTGCATCAAGGGCATCATGATCCCAGAGAAGAATTGGGATTTCCACATGCTATGGTACAAATCTTGGTTGATGGCATCAAAATGATTTTTGGCTTGGTGACGGCCATTGTAGGAAATGACGATATTGTGGCCACTATAGATTTCTTCAACATAACCTGAAACTTTGGCAAGGTTGTCCTGTTGTTGCTTAAAGAGAGGCTGGCTCTTGACCATAATGATGCTGGAAAGAGCAAAACCTGCAAAGACGGACACAATCGCTGTCACCGCCAAGTGCCAGTCCGTCTTAAACATCATAAGGATGGAGCCAATCAATAAGACAATAGAAGAGACCATTTGAACCAAGCTTTGGTTAAAGGATTGGGTCATCAAATCCACGTCATTGGTCACACGAGACAAGGTATCTCCTTGTTCATGGCTATCAAAATATTGGAGGGGCACGCGATTGATCTTCTCAGCAATGGCATTGCGCAAGCGTTCTGCAAAGCGCTGAATCATGGTTGAGATAATGAAACTACTGCTGTAGGACACCAGTGCTCCAACTCCATAAAGGATGGCTAAGGTCAGGGCAATCGAAGTGATCTTATCAATATCAATGGCGCCTCCCATCCCTTTTGTAATGGTATCTGTAATTTCTTTTAACTTATCCGGTCCAATAACCGTGATTACACTCGATACGATCGAAAAGAGGATAGCAATTAGGAAAAATAGGTGGAAGCCCTTCAAATAGGGAGAAAGTTGGCTCCAAAGGGATGTTTTTTGTTTTGTCTTATGCATGTTCCAACTCCTCCTTAGATAATTGTGAATAGGCAATTTCTTGATAGACTTCATTGGTCGCAAGCAATTCCTTGTGGGTACCTTGACCGACGACCTTCCCTTGATCCAAGACCAAAATCAAATCTGCATCCATAATGGTCGAAATCCGTTGGGCAACGATCAATTTGGTCGTATCTGCAAGCTCTTCTTTCAAGGCTTGTCGCAGGATCCGATCTGTTTTATAATCTAGAGCTGAGAAGGAATCATCAAAGATGAGGATCTCAGGTTTGCGAGCCAGGGCCCGTGCAATGGCCAAGCGTTGCCGTTGACCGCCAGAGAAGTTGCTTCCTCCTTGCGCTACTTCTGTATCCAAGCCTTTTTCTTTTGCGGCCACAAACTCTTTGGCTTGGGCCAATTCAAGAGCTTTCCAGATGGCTTCATCCTCTAATTTTCCTTGACTACTTTCTCCAAATTCCATATTGGAGCGAATAGTGCCGCTAAAGAGCACTGCTTTTTGGGGAATATAGCCGACTTTATTATTCAGTTCTTGGTGGCTATAATTCTTGACATTGATGCCATCCACTAAGATCTTTCCTTCTGTTGCATCGTAAAAGCGCGGAATCAAGTTGACCAAAGTGGATTTCCCAGAACCGGTTGATCCGATGAAGGCAACGGTTTGTCCTTTCTGAGCTGAGAAGGTCACATGTTCAATCACAGCACGGGAAGTCCGTCCATATCGGAAGGAAACATCTTGAAATTCAACGGTACCCTCTTGGCCTGTTGTTTCTTTTGACTCACTTGGGAAGGCTACAGACGGCTCTAAAGCTAAGACCTGGTTGATTCGTTTGGCAGATACCAAGGCACGAGGAAGAATAATCAAGATGGCCACCATCATCATAAAGCCAACGACAACCTGCATGGCGTAAGAGGAGAAGGTGATCATATCGGAGAAGACCTTGGTCCGATCCGCTAATGCAGGACTGGTGAAGATCTTTGTAGGATCTTTTGGCATGGCGATATCATTGATCAAGTGCGCCCCAATCCAGTAGATAGCAAGGGTCAACCCACTTGATACCACTGTCATGACAGGGTTCATCAAAGACATCAAACGATAAACAAAGAGATTTAGACGGGTTAAGCCCTTGTTTTCAGCCTGGAATTTCTCATTTTGATACGCTTCCGCATTGTAGGCGCGAACGACCCGCACCCCAGTCAAACTCTCCCGTGTCGTCGCATTCAAGGCATCGGTCAAACCTTGAACCTTTTGCTGGCGTGGAAAGGCAATCAGAACCAGAACAGAAAGCAGAATCAAGACCATCAAGACCGCAATCCCAACAGAAGTTGTCCAGGCACTGCTCTTGCCCCAAATCTTGGTCAAAGCCCAAATCGCCATAATGGGACCACGCGTCACAACTTGCATCCCCATCACAATCATGATTTGTAACTGGGTCAAATCGTTGGTCGTCCGAGTCAAGAGAGAGGGAACGGAGAATTTCTTGATCTCAGCATCAGAGTAATCCATCACTTGATGGAAAATCTCTCCTCGAAGTCGCATCGTAAAGCTGGCAGCGACTCGTGATGCTAGAAAGCCCACAAAAACTGCCATCAAAAAGCTTCCAAAAGAGAAGAGCAACATCTTACTCCCTGGCTCCATGATATCAGAAACCTTGGTCCCCTCCTTAGCTAAGAGGGTCGTAATATCGGATAAGTATTCCGGGGTCTTTAAATCCATCCAAACTGCCAGACAGATAAAGACCGTACTAAGGGCAATCATGCTCCATTCTTTGGCGGTTAAGCGCCGAAACATATTGATCATTCCTCGCTCCTTTTTTTCATATTCTCATAAAATTGATGCATGACCTTGAAAAAGGTGGACAATTCTTCTTCTGATACACCAGCCATCATATCCTGGTCCACTTCTTCAAAGAATTGTTTCATGTCATTCAATTTATCTTTTACACTGTCTGTTAGGTAGACATACTTGGCCCGTTTATCGGTTGGACTAGGCTCTAGATAAATAAAGCCATTTTTCTCCATGCGCTTGATCAGGTTACTCGTCACGGATTTTGAGATATGAAGTTCCTGCTCAACATCCCGAATCAAGGTCACTTTTCCCTCTTTTTCACGATGAGATAAGAATCTCAATACCTGACCTTGTGGTCCTGCGCTAAATTCAAACCCACGCTTCTTAGCCTCTCTTTCCACCATGAGGTGAATGAGATGGCCAATTTTTTTTAATTCTTGTAATGGCTTTTCCATCATTCCTCCAAATAGTTCTCTTAAGAACCTTAAAGTTACTATGAGAACTATTTTAGCACAAAAAAGATCCCTGTCAAGAAAAAAGTTTCTATAAGAACTAAAAAAATGGAGCCCAATCGACTCCATTAATGACTTCTAGATAATAATGCCTTCTAGATGATCCATTTCGTGCTGACAGATCTGGGCTGGAAAACCTGACAACTGAATTGTTTTTGCTTTCCAATTCACATCTCGATAGGCCACTGAAATCTCCTCATAACGAGTGGTCGGCCGACTCCCCACCAAGGACAAGCATCCTTCTTCTGTTTGGTAAGGCTTTTTCTTTTCAAGGAGAACAGGATTAAACAGGACCAAATTTTCACTTCCCATTCGGATGATAATCGCCCGTTTTTTCACCCCGATCATATTAGCCGCTAAACCCACACACTCAAGGAGATGAGCATTTAAAGTGTCCTGCAAATCCAAAGCCAAGGTGCGATCCTCAGGTGTCGCTTCTTCTGACTTTTGACCCAAGAATAAGACATCTTTTACAATATTCTTTTTCATTCCTTCCTCACTTCTTGATAGGTAGACGAAAGAAGAGAGTGGGACAGAAATCGGTAATTCGTTAGAATTCGATTTCGTCGTCCCACCTCCGCA
>NZ_JBBKBR010000011.1:0-4939 GCF_037890265.1 Streptococcus sp. HCA-5024 | reverse complement strand
AAAAAACAATAAATCTGTCAGTGACAGAAATGAGTGAGAACTCAAACTTTTAATGAGAGTTTGATCCTGGCTCAGGATGAACGCTGGCGGCGTGCCTAATACATGCAAGTAGAACGCTGAAGGAGGAGCTTGCTCTTCTGGATGAGTTGCGAACGGGTGAGTAACGCGTAGGTAACCTGCCTCTTAGCGGGGGATAACTATTGGAAACGATAGCTAATACCGCATAAAAGTCGATATCGCATGATATTGATTTGAAAGGTGCAATTGCATCACTAAGAGATGGACCTGCGTTGTATTAGCTAGTTGGTGAGGTAACGGCTCACCAAGGCGACGATACATAGCCGACCTGAGAGGGTGATCGGCCACACTGGGACTGAGACACGGCCCAGACTCCTACGGGAGGCAGCAGTAGGGAATCTTCGGCAATGGGGGCAACCCTGACCGAGCAACGCCGCGTGAGTGAAGAAGGTTTTCGGATCGTAAAGCTCTGTTGTAAGAGAAGAACGAGTGTGAGAGTGGAAAGTTCACACTGTGACGGTAACTTACCAGAAAGGGACGGCTAACTACGTGCCAGCAGCCGCGGTAATACGTAGGTCCCGAGCGTTATCCGGATTTATTGGGCGTAAAGCGAGCGCAGGCGGTTAGATAAGTCTGAAGTTAAAGGCTGTGGCTTAACCATAGTACGCTTTGGAAACTGTTTAACTTGAGTGCAGAAGGGGAGAGTGGAATTCCATGTGTAGCGGTGAAATGCGTAGATATATGGAGGAACACCGGTGGCGAAAGCGGCTCTCTGGTCTGTAACTGACGCTGAGGCTCGAAAGCGTGGGGAGCAAACAGGATTAGATACCCTGGTAGTCCACGCCGTAAACGATGAGTGCTAGGTGTTGGGTCCTTTCCGGGACTCAGTGCCGCAGCTAACGCATTAAGCACTCCGCCTGGGGAGTACGACCGCAAGGTTGAAACTCAAAGGAATTGACGGGGGCCCGCACAAGCGGTGGAGCATGTGGTTTAATTCGAAGCAACGCGAAGAACCTTACCAGGTCTTGACATCCCTCTGACCGCTCTAGAGATAGAGTTTTCCTTCGGGACAGAGGTGACAGGTGGTGCATGGTTGTCGTCAGCTCGTGTCGTGAGATGTTGGGTTAAGTCCCGCAACGAGCGCAACCCCTATTGTTAGTTGCCATCATTGAGTTGGGCACTCTAGCGAGACTGCCGGTAATAAACCGGAGGAAGGTGGGGATGACGTCAAATCATCATGCCCCTTATGACCTGGGCTACACACGTGCTACAATGGCTGGTACAACGAGTCGCGAGTCGGTGACGGCAAGCTAATCTCTTAAAGCCAGTCTCAGTTCGGATTGTAGGCTGCAACTCGCCTACATGAAGTCGGAATCGCTAGTAATCGCGGATCAGCACGCCGCGGTGAATACGTTCCCGGGCCTTGTACACACCGCCCGTCACACCACGAGAGTTTGTAACACCCGAAGTCGGTGAGGTAACCGTAAGGAGCCAGCCGCCTAAGGTGGGATAGATGATTGGGGTGAAGTCGTAACAAGGTAGCCGTATCGGAAGGTGCGGCTGGATCACCTCCTTTCTAAGGAAAAGGAAACCTGTACGTTGGTCTTGTTTAGTTTTGAGAGGTCTTGTGGGGCCTTAGCTCAGCTGGGAGAGCGCCTGCTTTGCACGCAGGAGGTCAGCGGTTCGATCCCGCTAGGCTCCATTAACACTTTAAGGGTGTTAAGATTGAACATTGAAAATTGAATATCTATATCAAATAGTAACAAGAAAATAAACCGAAACGCTGTAAATATTTAAAGAGTTTAGGTCGCAAGACCAAAAATAAGGTTAAGTTAATAAGGGCGCACGGTGGATGCCTTGGCACTAGAAGCCGAAGAAGGACGTGACAAACGACGAAATGCTTTGGGGAGCTGTAAGTAAGCGACGATCCAGAGATGTCCGAATGGGGGAACCCACTAGCTGATGGCTAGTACTCCTATCTGTTAAGGATAGGTAGAGGAAGACGCAGTGAACTGAAACATCTAAGTAGCTGCAGGAAGAGAAAGCAAAAGCGATTGCCTGAGTAGCGGCGAGCGAAACGGCAGGAGGGCAAACCGAAGAGTTTACTCTTCGGGGTTGTAGGACTGCAATGTGGACTTAAAGATTATAGAAGAATGACATGGGAAGGTCAGCCAAAGAGAGTAAGAGCCTCGTATTCGAAATAGTCTTTATACCTAGCAGTATCCTGAGTACGGCGGGACACGAGAAATCCCGTCGGAATCTGGGAGGACCATCTCCCAACCCTAAATACTCTCTAGTGACCGATAGTGAACCAGTACCGTGAGGGAAAGGTGAAAAGCACCCCGGGAGGGGAGTGAAATAGAACCTGAAACCGTGTGCCTACAACAAGTTCGAGCCCGTTAATGGGTGAGAGCGTGCCTTTTGTAGAATGAACCGGCGAGTTACGATATGATGCGAGGTTAAGTTGAAGAGACGGAGCCGTAGGGAAACCGAGTCTGAATAGGGCGGATTAGTATTATGTCGTAGACCCGAAACCATGTGACCTACCCATGAGCAGGTTGAAGGTGAGGTAAAACTCACTGGAGGACCGAACCAGGGCACGTTGAAAAGTGCTTGGATGACTTGTGGGTAGCGGAGAAATTCCAAACGAACTTGGAGATAGCTGGTTCTCTCCGAAATAGCTTTAGGGCTAGCGTCGACATTAGAGATTCTTGGAGGTAGAGCACTGTTTGGGTGAGGGGTCCATCCCGGATTACCAATCTCAGATAAACTCCGAATGCCAATGAATTATGGTCGGCAGTCAGACTGCGAGTGCTAAGATCCGTAGTCGAAAGGGAAACAGCCCAGACCACCAGCTAAGGTCCCAAAATAATTGTTAAGTGGAAAAGGATGTGGGGTTGCACAGACAACTAGGATGTTAGCTTAGAAGCAGCTATTCATTCAAAGAGTGCGTAATAGCTCACTAGTCGAGTGACCCTGCGCCGAAAATGTACCGGGGCTAAAACAATTTACCGAAGCTGTGGATACCTTTATAGGTATGGTAGGAGAGCGTTCTATGTGTGGAGAAGGTGTACCGTGAGGAGCGCTGGAACGCATAGAAGTGAGAATGCCGGTATGAGTAGCGAAAGACAGGTGAGAATCCTGTCCACCGTAAGACTAAGGTTTCCAGGGGAAGGCTCGTCCGCCCTGGGTTAGTCGGGACCTAAGGAGAGACCGAAAGGTGTATCCGATGGACAACAGGTTGATATTCCTGTACTAGAGTATGTAGTGAAGGAGGGACGCAGTAGGCTAACTAAAGCGTGCGACTGGAAGTGCACGTCTAAGCAGTGAGGTGTGAATTGAGTTAAATGCTTAATTCTATAACATTGAGCTGTGATGGGGAGCGAAGTTTAGTAGCGAAGTTAGTGACGTCACACTGCCAAGAAAAGCTTCTAGCGTTAATCATACTCTACCCGTACCGCAAACCGACACAGGTAGTCGAGGCGAGTAGCCTCAGGTGAGCGAGAGAACTCTCGTTAAGGAACTCGGCAAAATGACCCCGTAACTTCGGGAGAAGGGGTGCTGGCTTTAAGTCAGCCGCAGTGAATAGGCCCAAGCAACTGTTTATCAAAAACACAGCTCTCTGCTAAATCGTAAGATGATGTATAGGGGGTGACGCCTGCCCGGTGCTGGAAGGTTAAGAGGAGTGCTTAGCGTAAGCGAAGGTATGAATTGAAGCCCCAGTAAACGGCGGCCGTAACTATAACGGTCCTAAGGTAGCGAAATTCCTTGTCGGGTAAGTTCCGACCCGCACGAAAGGCGTAATGATTTGGGCACTGTCTCAACGAGAGACTCGGTGAAATTTTAGTACCTGTGAAGATGCAGGTTACCCGCGACAGGACGGAAAGACCCCATGGAGCTTTACTGCAGTTTGATATTGAGTGTCTGTGCCACATGTACAGGATAGGTAGGAGCCATTGAGATCGGGACGCCAGTTTCGATGGAGGCGTTGTTGGGATACTACCCTTGTGTTATGGCCACTCTAACCCGGTAGGTTCATCATCTACGGAGACAGTGTCTGACGGGCAGTTTGACTGGGGCGGTCGCCTCCTAAAAGGTAACGGAGGCGCCCAAAGGTTCCCTCAGAATGGTTGGAAATCATTCGCAGAGTGTAAAGGTATAAGGGAGCTTGACTGCGAGAGCTACAACTCGAGCAGGGACGAAAGTCGGGCTTAGTGATCCGGTGGTTCCGTATGGAAGGGCCATCGCTCAACGGATAAAAGCTACCCTGGGGATAACAGGCTTATCTCCCCCAAGAGTTCACATCGACGGGGAGGTTTGGCACCTCGATGTCGGCTCGTCGCATCCTGGGGCTGTAGTCGGTCCCAAGGGTTGGGCTGTTCGCCCATTAAAGCGGCA
Source organism: Streptococcus sp. HCA-5024 (assembly GCF_037890265.1). Taxonomy (NCBI): domain Bacteria; kingdom Bacillati; phylum Bacillota; class Bacilli; order Lactobacillales; family Streptococcaceae; genus Streptococcus; species Streptococcus sp. HCA-5024. The sequence goes on along the minus strand of NZ_JBBKBR010000011.1, from coordinate 523 downwards.
CGCGAGCTGGGTTCAGAACGTCGTGAGACAGTTCGGTCCCTATCCGTCGCGGGCGTAGGAAATTTGAGAGGATCTGCTCCTAGTACGAGAGGACCAGAGTGGACTTACCGCTGGTGTACCAGTTGTCTCGCCAGAGGCATCGCTGGGTAGCTATGTAGGGAAGGGATAAACGCTGAAAGCATCTAAGTGTGAAACCCACCTCAAGATGAGATTTCCCATGATTTTATATCAGTAAGAGCCCTGAGAGAAGATCAGGTAGATAGGTTAGGAGTGGAAGTTGTGTGAGCAATGGAGCGGACTAATACTAATAGCTCGAGGACTTATCCAAAGAGTCAGAAGATATTGACAATGTAAGGTTAACTTGTTAGAATATAGATGTTCAATTTTGAATGTTTAATCATTCAGAGTTAAGTGACGATAGCCTAGGAGATACACCTGTACCCATGCCGAACACAGCAGTTAAGCCCTAGAACGCCGGAAGTAGTTGGGGGTTGCCCCCTGTGAGATAAGGTAGTCGCTTAGC
>NZ_JBBKBR010000010.1:0-51711 GCF_037890265.1 Streptococcus sp. HCA-5024 | reverse complement strand
TAAAAATTTTTTATTTTTTTGAAAGTTTTTTTTAAAAGTAATAAAGAAAAGCCTGTATTACAGGCTTTTCTATTATTCTAGTTCTTTGTTAATGATGAGAAATTTTTCTTCTCCGTAACCTCTTTTCATTAAACCTGCTTCAGCTATGTCTAGAAGATCTTTTGAAAAGGATTGGATCGCTTCTTTTTCTTCTTTACTTAGAATTTTCTTTGAATATTTCTTTCTAAGTTTTCGATAGTCCTGTTCTTCATTTTTAAAAAATGAACAATCTTCTAAAAAGTTTTCCAGTTTTTCTAATTCTACAAACAAGCCCAACTCAAAGGCAATCGGGGCAAAAGTGGTTTCTAATGGTTGCGTACAAACACTTCTAAATTCCACAGTCCCACGAGCAGTTAGATCTTGAAATTGGTAACTTCGATGTTGTTTTAGATCTTCTTTTACAGGGTTAATGATCTTCTCATTTCCATCAGCCGTATAGGCCGTAATTTCTTTTTGATCTAGATAGTTTTCCACTCGAATTGGTTTAAAATAATATGATTTGCCCTCTCTAATTGCCGTAAAAATAGCTGTTCTAGCGAGATTATTAAAAAACTCTTCTTCGCTTTGGTAGTCCTTAGGATAAATCCCTACATTTTCCTTATAATAACCATGTAAGGATTCTTCCCAGAAAATATCTCTGGCAATTTTTGTATCCCAAACCTCTGCTGAAAATTCTGAGTTAGAAAACAAATATGCTTTTACTGCTTCAATTTTATTAAATGCATTAATGATGCGAAGATAGTTATCGCGCCTTACATCCAATTGAACCTGGTTTCCGCATATAAATGCTCCGTACGAAGGATAGGAGTGTGTTTTCATCCCTGTACCATTCATTGCAAGGAAAGCCATTAACATCTTGTATCGTTCGATTTTCACTGGGCTATTATCATTTTCTTTCCACAAAGGATGGATTCCGCGCCCTTGGATTTCGTGATTATTTTCTTGCAAAATCGGTTGAATGATCTTTAAATAGGCCTCAAAACGTTTGGCTACCTCATTTATAGAATGAGCTCTCTCAAATGCAAATTCAATTGTATTGTAACTCAACTCGAATAGAATACGATCTTTAGAAGAGCAGTGAATCAATTGAATGGGATTTTGATCGTCATCTATTTTTTCAACTTCAAAATCTGATAAGTTGGCTAAGGTTCGAAAAAGATTTTTCGTCACCTCTATATTTGTTTTGTTTCCATTTGTTTCTACAATCGGAAACTCTAATTCAACTCCGACAAAGAGTTCCGAATCCTCTTTCATATTACTAAGGTACTTCTCTTTTAGTAATTTAATTGCTTGTTGTTTTGTCATTGAATCCTTTTTCTTCTATTGGAGATATGGGTTCCATTATATCATTTTTTGCTATTCTCGACTACTCATGAAAAAGCAAGACAAAACGCCTGCTTACGAAATTGTTTTAAATTAAAGCAATTTCGTAAACAAGCGTCTACCATTCATTCAATATGATGAGTGTTCCCGCTGGGGAAAATCCCCAGCGGTAGACCAGAGCTAGACTAAGAATAACAGTGTATTCCATCATCATAACACTCAACAAAATTGATGATATTATACCAATTCGATGATAGCCATTGGCGCAGCATCACCACGACGTGGTTCAGTTTTAAGGATACGAGTATATCCACCATTGCGCTCAGCATAACGAGGTGCTAATTCAGAGAACAATTTTTGAAGTGCAGTTGTTTCTGAGTATTTACCTGTTTCTTCATCAAAGTTTTGTGATGCAACTTCGTTACGTACGAATGCAGCAGCTTGACGACGTGCATGCAAATCACCACGTTTACCCAAAGTAATCATTTTTTCAACTGATTTACGGATTTCTTTCGCACGTGCTTCAGTTGTTACAATTGCTTCATTGATGATAAGATCTGTAGTCAAATCGCGAAGCATCGCTTTACGTTGTGAGCTAGTGCGTCCTAGTTTACGGTAAGCCATGTATTCCTCCTCTATTTATCGTTTTTTAACCCAAGGCCTAAGTCGGCAAGTTTGATTTTAACTTCTTCAAGACTCTTACGTCCCAAGTTACGAACTTTCATCATTTCTGCTTCTGATTTTTCAGTCAAATCGTAAACAGTATTAATGCCAGCACGTTTCAAACAGTTATATGAACGAACTGAAAGATCTAATTCTTCGATCGTACGTTCTAAAATGCGATCATCAGAAGTTGTATCCACTTCCTTCATAACATCTGTTGCAATAGCAATTTCAGTTAAGTTTGTGAATAGATTTAGGTGTTCTGTCAAAATACGAGCAGACAAACCTAAGGCATCTTCTGGAATGATTGTCCCATTTGTCAAAATTTCAAGGGTTAGCTTGTCAAAGCCATCGTTGCTACCAACGCGTGCTGGTTCAACTTGGTAATTGACTTTTGTCACTGGCGTATAGATTGAATCTACAGCAAGTGTTCCCACTGGTGCATCATCTTTTTTGTTTTGATCAGCTGGAACATAGCCACGTCCACTGTTTACAGTAAGCGTTGCTTTCAAAGATGCTCCTTCTCCGATTGTAAATAGATAATGATCAGGGTTTACAATTTCGATGTCACTATCAGTAAGAATATCTCCAGCAGTTACTTCTGCAGGTCCTTCTACATCAAGTTCAATAATCTTTTCGTCTTGGACGTAAGATTTAACGGCGATTCCTTTAACGTTAAGAATAATTTGCATAACGTCTTCACGGACTCCTGGAACGGTATCAAATTCGTGGAGTACACCTTCAATGTTGATTGAAGTGACAGCTGCACCTGGAAGTGAAGCCAGAAGTACACGACGAAGTGAGTTTCCAAGTGTTGTACCATAGCCACGTTCAAGTGGTTCTACGACAAACACGCCATAATCTTTGTTTTCATCAATTTTTGTTATATTTGGTTTTTCAAACTCAATCATTTGCTATACTCCCTCTTAAACGAAAAGCTGTGTAATTGTTGATGATTATACACGGCGACGTTTTGGAGGACGAGCACCATTGTGTGGTACAGGAGTTACATCGCGGATTGCAGTTACTTCAAGACCAGCAGCAGCAAGTGCACGAATAGCAGACTCACGACCTGAACCAGGACCTTTAACAGTTACTTCAACAGATTTAAGTCCGTGTTCTTGAGCAGCTTTTGCAGCAGCTTCTGATGCCATTTGAGCAGCAAATGGTGTAGATTTACGAGAACCTTTAAATCCAAGTGCACCTGCAGATGACCAAGCGATTGCGTTACCATGCACATCAGTAATCATAACAATTGTGTTGTTAAATGTAGCGTGAATATGAGCAATACCAGATTCGATATTCTTTTTCACACGACGTTTACGTGTTGGTTTAGCCAAGATTTTTACCTCCTTATTTTATTTTATTTTTTCTTACCTGCAATCGCAACAGCTTTACCTTTACGAGTGCGAGCATTGTTTTTAGTGTTTTGTCCACGAACTGGAAGTCCACGACGGTGACGGATACCACGGTATGAACCGATTTCCATCAAGCGTTTGATGTTCAAGTTTACTTCACGACGAAGGTCACCTTCAACTTTGATTGCGTCAACTTCACGACGGATAGCATCTTCTTGATCTGGTGTAAGATCGCGAACACGAATATCTTCAGAAACACCTGCAGCAGCAAGGATTTTCTTAGATGTTGGAAGTCCGATACCGTACACATAAGTCAATGAAATTACTACACGTTTGTCATTTGGAATGTCAACTCCAGCAATACGAGCCATGTTTTCTCCTTTCTATCTTATCCTTGACGTTGTTTGTGTTTTGGATTTGCTGGGCAAATTACCATAACACGACCATTACGACGAATTACTTTACAGTATTCGCAAATTGGTTTGACCGATGGTCTTACTTTCATTTTTATCCCTCCAAGTTTTTCGATTATTTAAAGCGGTATGTGATACGTCCACGTGTCAAATCGTACGGACTCATCTCCACTGTAACACGATCTCCCGCTAAAATACGAATATAGTTTTTACGAATTTTACCAGAAACTGTTGCTAAAATCTGATGTCCATTTTCAAGTTCAACCGTAAACATAGCATTCGGCATTGTATCGACTACTTTGCCTTCTACTTCAATCACATCGTCTTTTGCCACGCAAAAGTACCTCCATAAATTTCGATTCATTCCTCTGAGCACAGAGGTAACAATTATAAGTCAGACTAACTAATTGTAACACTAGTTGTCCAATATTGCAAGCATGAAAAACGCTTTTATTTCAAATTTGACAAGACTTTTTCAATGTCTGAAAATACATCATTGATATCTTGGTTCCCTTGGATGTCATGTACGAGTCCTTTTGAACGATAAAATTCAATGATTGGTTCACCTTGGGCAATATTAACATCCAAACGACGTTTTACTGTCTCAGGTTTATCATCTTCACGTTGGTAGTAATCTTCCTCTTTGTAATCAACTGGTGGATTGAATACTTTATGGAAAGTTTCTCCAGTTTGACGATGAATGATACGTCCGCTCAAACGCTCTAAAAGACTGTCTGGATTTACTTCGATGTTGATAACACCTTCAAGCTCAATACCAAGTTCAGCCAATGTTTTATCTAAAGCATGAGCTTGCTCAATGGTACGTGGATATCCGTCTAACAAGAAACCTGTTTCTTTAATATCATCTTGAGCAAGGCGTTCTTTTACAATTCCATTGGTTACTTCATCTGGTACCAACTCACCTTTATCAATGTATGATTTTGCAAGCACACCCATTTCAGTTTGGTTAGCCATCGCTGCGCGGAACATATCTCCAGTGGAGATATGCGCTACGTGAAACTCTTCAACGATTTTAGCTGCTTGAGTTCCTTTACCTGCTCCAGGCAACCCCATAATTAAAAGATTCATGATGAATTCTCCTTATTTTGTTTTTAAATGGAAGCAGGAGCGAATTCCTATTTCCATTTAAAAACAAAATAGAAGGCTGACAAAGTCAACCTTATTCTATTCTGTTGTTGTGTCCATAAATCCGACATACTTACGTTTTAATAAGTAGCCTTCTAATTGTTTCATTCCCTCAATACCTGTTGAAATAATGATTAACAAACTAGTTCCTCCAAGAGCAACTGCATCTGTCAAACCAAATAAATCTCGAGCCAGGATTGGAATGATAGTAATAAAGCCAAGGAATACTGATCCGACGCTTGCTAAACGACGTAGCAAACGAGACATAAACTCTTCTGTCCCCTTACCAGGGCGGACGCCTGGGATATAGGCACCACTCTTTTGAAGGTTTTCTGCCGTTTTTTCAGGATTGATCTGAACAAACGTGTAGAAGAAGGTGAAGAGAATGATCAATAAGGCATACATTGCCACACCAGTTGGTGTGTTTGTAGCCAACATGGCTTGAGCTGTTTTCACCCATCCTGCATTGTAACCCATAGCGCTAATCACTTGGAAAATTGCAGCAGGCGCTGCTGTAATCGAACTAGCGAAGATGACAGGAATAACTCCTGCTGGGTTTACTTTCAAAGGAAGGTAAGAACTTGATGGAGCTCCTTGTGCAATCTTTGTATATTGGATTGGAATCTTGTATTGTGCTTGCTCTACAAAGGTTGTAAAGTAAACAATAACCAAGACAGCAAGGATTAGTACCCCAACAAAAATGAGGGAATTGGTCATTTGACCAGAACGAACGTTCACAAATGCATTTTCATAGATTTCTTTAATCATCTCAGGAATCGATGACACAATCCCTGCAAAGATAATCATTGATACACCATTACCGTAGCCTTTATCTGTGATTTGTTCTCCAAGCCAAGTCACAATCATGGAACCGGTCGTTAGAATCGCACCGATTAATAGATAGGTCTTGGTATTTGGAGTTGCGACTAATTTCGCCTGAGACAAGGTGTGGAAGGTTGCTGTAATCCCGATGGATTGAACAAAGGCTAGAACCAAAGAAATATAGCGTGTTGCTTGGTTAAGCTTTCTTCGACCAACTTCCCCTTGTTTGCCCCATTCAACAAACTTAGGTAACAGATCCATTTGCAAAAGTTGCACGACGATCGAAGCTGTGATGTATGGGCTAACCCCTAATGCGAAAACTGAGAAGTTCCTCATGGCATTCCCAGAAACCAAACTGAGCATGTTCAAGAAGGACACATCTTGAAGGTTGTTCAGAATTTTCGCATTTACACCAGGCACTGTAATCGTGGTCCCAATGCGGAAAACAAGAATGATGAAGATCGTAAATAAAATCTTCGACCGTACTTGTTTCACCTTAAATGCATCTTTTAATAATTTAAAAAACATAGGTCACCTCACTTAGATGACTTCAACTGAACCACCTTTAGCAGTGATAGCTTCTTCAGCTGATTTAGAGAATTTAGCTGCTTTAACAGTCAACTTCTTAGTCAATTCTCCGTTACCAAGAATTTTGATACCTGATTTTTCAGCTTTTACAATTCCTGATTCTACAAGTACTACTGGAGTTACTTCAGCACCATCTTCAAAGGCGTTCAATTGATCAAGGTTCACAATAGCATATTCTTTAGCGTTGATGTTTGTAAATCCACGTTTTGGAAGACGACGGAACAATGGAGTTTGTCCACCTTCAAAACCAAGACGTACACCGCCACCGCTACGAGCTTTTTGACCTTTTTGACCACGGCCAGAAGTTTTACCATTACCAGATGAAGTACCACGACCAACACGGTTGCGAACTTTACGTGAACCTGTAGCAGGTTGTAATTCATGAAGTTTCATTATTAATTTTCTCCTCTTTTGTAAATTGCTAACGCATGTAATCAGGAAAAGGTGTCCTAACTACAAACTCGCCTATACTTATATTTAGTTTTAGGGGATGAGAACCTCTCATACCCCTGAAAACTTTGTTTCTATTTTTAAATAGATTATTTTACTTCTTCAACTGTTACCAAGTGAGATACAGCAGTGATCATACCACGTACTGCTGGGTTATCTTCTTTAATAACAGAGCTGTTCAATTTGCCAAGTCCAAGTGCTACAACAGTTTTACGTTGTGACGGGATGCGTCCGATTGGAGACTTAGTCAAAGTAATTTTAATTTGAGCCATTTGAATCTCCTTTCTTAAGCCAAGTCAGAAACTGAAATACCACGAAGGGCAGCAACTTCATCAGCGCGTTTCAATTGTGCCAAACCGTTAACAGTTGCACGAACGATGTTGATTGGAGTGTTTGATCCAAGTGATTTAGATGTAACATCTGCAATACCTGCCAATTCGACAACGGCACGAACTGCTCCACCTGCAGCAACCCCAGCCCCTTCGATAGCTGGTTTCAACAATACACGAGCTCCACCAAATACTGATGTTACTTCGTGTGGAATTGTTGTTCCAACCATAGGAACTTCGATCAAGTTTTTCTTAGCATCTTCAACAGCCTTACGGATTGCTTCTGGAACTTCTTGAGCTTTACCAGTACCAAATCCAACACGGCCATTACGGTCACCAACAACTACAAGAGCTGCAAAACGAAGACGACGTCCACCTTTAACAACTTTTGTTACACGGTTGATGGCAACTACGCGTTCTTCAAGTTCAACTGCATTATCTTTAAATGCCATTTTCTAGTGTCCTCCTATTAGAATTTCAATCCGTTTTCACGAGCTGCATCAGCCAAAGCTTTAACACGTCCGTGATATAGATATCCACCGCGGTCGAACACCACTTCAGAAATACCTTTAGCAACTGCACGTTCAGCAACAAGTTTGCCGACAACAACGGCTTGTTCAGTTTTAGTTCCTTTTGAAACTTCTTTGTCAAGAGTTGAAGCGCTTGCGAGCGTTACACCCGCTACGTCATCAATCACTTGAGCGTAGATGCCTGTATTAGAACGGAATACGTTCAAACGTGGGCGATCAGCAGTTCCAGAGAGTTTTCCGCGAACGCGACGGTGGCGTTTTTGACGGATTTTGTTTTTATCTGGTTTCGAAATCACAATTTTCACCTCTTAATTTTAAAATCATGTGCTAAGCACTGAGTTGGTAAGATGAAGGTTGGTTGAAAAACAACCAAACTACATTATTTACCTGTTTTACCTTCTTTGCGGCGAACGTATTCACCAACATAACGGATCCCTTTACCTTTGTATGGTTCAGGTGAACGAAGGCTACGTACATAAGCAGCTGTTTGACCAACTACTTCTTTTGAAATTCCGCTAACAACGATTGTTGTTGGGTTTGGAAGTTCAAAAGTAATTCCTTCTGGAGCTTCAACTTCGTCTGGGTGTGATTTACCAACAGCCAAAACAAGTTTTGATCCTTGAAGTTGTGCACGGTATCCAACCCCGCGCATTTCAAGTTCTTTCTTGAATCCTTCTGATACACCAGTAACCATGTTGTTCAAAAGGGCACGAGTTGTTCCGTGGATTGTTTTCATTTCTTTTGAATCGTTTGGACGGTGAAGTGTTACTTCATTACCTTCCACACGGATTTCAATATCTTTTGAGAACGTACGAGTAAGTTCTCCTTTAGGTCCTTTTACAGTTACAACGTTGTCATTGTTAGTGAGTTCAACACCAGCAGGCAACACGATAACTTTATTACCAATACGTGACATGTTTTATATTCTCCTGTTAAATTGTCAGGCCTTTGCGGGCCAGTTTTCACGGGGTTTAAGATACTTATTTAGTTCAAGAGCTGAACTGAACACGCTCTAAGAACTGTGTAAAATAGATAAGTTGGCTTGTTTGTCAACAAACTGCTCCAACTTCCTAATTTTGCTTTGTTCTTTACAAGCTTTGTATCTTGATTTTACCAAACGTAAGCGATAACTTCCCCACCAACGTTCTTTTGGCGTGCTTCTTTATCAGTAAGCAAACCTTCAGAAGTTGAAAGGATAGCAATTCCAAGTCCGTTAAGAACTTTTGGAAGATCTTCACGTTTTTTGTAAACACGCAAACCTGGTTTTGATACACGTTTCAAGTTTGTGATAACTTTTTCACCGTTTTGTCCGTATTTCAAGAATACACGGATGATGCCTTGTTTGTCATCTTCGATAAATTCAACGTTTTTTACAAAACCTTCGCGTTTAAGGATTTCAGCAATCCCTTTTTTGATGTTTGATGCAGGTACTTCAAGTACTTCGTGTTTTGCTTGGTTAGCGTTACGAATACGTGTAAGGAAGTCTGCGATTGGGTCAGTCATAACCATTATAATTTCTCCTCTTACTAGTAGTTTGCAAGTTGCACTTGCTAGTTAATGATTGAGCTAGGCTCAGAAAGTTTTGATACATGCAAACGAGATTATACTCATTTGAACACGAGCTACAACCTGGGCAAAAAAGATAGATTTGTCTTGGAGCAACGCTCCTGCACCAAATCTCCTATTTTTGCTGGGGTTGTTACGCTCTTTATATCATGCTATTACCAAGATGCTTTTGTGACACCTGGGATTTGACCTTTGTATGCCAATTCACGGAAGCAAACACGGCAAAGTTTAAACTTGCGGTAAACTGAGTGTGGACGTCCACAACGTTCACAGCGAGTGTATGCTTGAGTAGAGAACTTCGCTGGGCGTTTGTTCTTAGCAATCATAGATTTTTTAGCCATTAGTTTTACCTCCTATATTATTTTGCAAACGGCATACCGAGGCCAGTAAGCAATGCACGTGATTCTTCGTCTGTGTTCGCTGTAGTTACGATTACGATATCCAAACCACGAGTTTTATCAACATCATCAAAGTTGATTTCTGGGAAGATCAATTGTTCTTTCACACCAAGTGTGTAGTTTCCGCGTCCATCAAATGATTTTGTTGGAACACCATGGAAGTCACGTACACGTGGAAGTGAAACTGTTACCAATTTATCCAAGAATTCGTACATACGTTCACCACGAAGGGTAACTTTTGCACCGATCGCAACACCTTCACGAAGACGGAAGCCGGCGATTGATTTTTTAGCCTTAGTGATCAATGGTTTTTGACCTGAGATCAAAGCAAGCTCTTCAGCAGCTTTTTCAAGGTTTTTAGCATTTGATACTGCATCACCAACACCCATGTTCAAAACGATTTTATCAACTTTTGGCACAGCCATAACTGATGAATAGTTGAACTGTTCAGTCAATGATGGTACTACTTCATTAAGGTATTTTTCTTTTAAACGATTAGCCATTATACTTCTCCTTTCCTTCGTGATTAGTCAAGCACTTCGCCTGATTTTTTGTTGTAGCGAACTTTTTTGCCGTCTACAAATTTGTAGCCAACACGTCCAGCAACACCGTTTTTGTCCAAAACTTGAACGTTAGAAGCATGGATTGGAGCTTCTTTTTCAACGATCGCACCTTGAGGGTTTTCGTTATTTGGACGTTGGTGTTTCTTAATGATGTTTACACCTTCTACAACAACTTTATTTACTTTTGGAAGAGCAGTAAGAACAACAGCTTCTACGCCTTTGTCTTTACCAGCGATAACGCGAACTTTGTCGCCTTTTTTTACAAACATTTTATTCTCCTTTTATTCTTACGCCCGATGGGCACCCTGGCTAAGCCAGGGGACTGTGTTTGTTTTTTTATTGATTAAAGTACTTCTGGAGCAAGTGATACGATCTTCATGAAACCACCGTCACGCAATTCACGTGCAACTGGGCCAAAGATACGAGTTCCGCGAGGAGTTTTGTCGTCACGGATGATCACTGCTGCATTTTCGTCGAACTTGATGTATGAACCATCTTTACGACGAGCACCTGATTTAGTACGAACGATAACAGCTTTTACAACGTCACCTTTCTTAACCGCACCACCAGGAGTAGCTTGTTTTACAGATGCAACGATTACATCACCGATGCTCGCGAATTTACGTTTTGAACCACCAAGAACTTTGATTGTCAAGATTTCGCGTGCGCCACTGTTGTCAGCGACTTTCAAACGAGTTTCTGTTTGAATCATTTACGTTTTCTCCTTTCAGGTATGATTAGATGATGACCGCTTCTTCAACGACTTCTACAAGACGGAAGCGTTTTGTAGCTGAAAGCGGACGAGTTTCCATGATACGAACGATATCGCCTTCTTTAGCAACATTGTTTTCATCATGAGCTTTGTATTTTTTAGAATAGTTGATACGTTTACCATAGACTGGGTGGTTACGTTTAGTTTCAACTACAACTGTGATTGTTTTGTCCATTTTGTCAGACACAACGCGTCCAACAAGAACTTTACGATTATTGCGTTCCATTGAAATTCTCCTTCCCTAGTCTATTATTTAGCTTCTGATTGAACAGTTTTGATACGAGCGATTTGTTTTTTCACTTCTTTCAAACGTCCAGTTTGTTCCAATTGACCAGCAGCTGCTTGGAAACGAAGTTCAAACAATTCTTTCTTCAATTCATTTTCACGCTTCGCGAGTTCTTCTTGAGAAAGACCACGAAGTTCTTTAACAAATTCTTTTACTTCTGTAAGTTTCATGACCTCTCCTTATTCTGCTTCACGTTTCACAAATTTAGTTTTAACTGGCAATTTGTGGCTAGCAAGACGAAGTGCTTCGCGTGCGATCTCTTCAGATACACCAGCGATTTCGAACATCACTTTACCACGTTTAACTGGTGCTACCCAACCTTCAGGAGCCCCTTTACCAGATCCCATACGTACCCCGATAGCTTTAGCGGTGTATGATTTGTGTGGGAAAATCTTAATCCAAACTTTACCACCACGTTTCATGTAACGAGTCATGGCGATACGAGCAGCTTCGATTTGACGGTTTGTGATCCAGTGGCTAGTTGTAGCTTGAAGACCGTATTCACCGAATGCTACTTCTTTTCCACCTTTTGCTTCACCGCGCATTTTACCACGGAATTCGCGACGGTGTTTTACACGTTTAGGTACTAACATTGGTTATTTACCTCCTTTAGCGTCTTTACGAGCCGGAAGAACTTCACCACGGTAGATCCATACTTTAACACCAAGTTTACCGTAAGTAGTGTCTGCTTCTTCCCAAGCGTAATCGATATCAGCGCGAAGTGTGTGGAGTGGAACAGTTCCTTCAGAGTATCCTTCTGCACGGGCAATATCTGCACCGTTCAAACGACCTGATACTTGAGTTTTGATTCCTTTAGCTCCAGCACGCATAGCACGTTGGATTGCTTGTTTTTGTGCACGACGGAAAGCAACACGTTGTTCCAATTGACGAGCGATTCCTTCACCAACAAGGTGAGCATCCAAGTCAGGACGTTTGATCTCAATGATGTTGATGTGTACTTGTTTACCAGTCAATTTGTTAAGAGCTGCACGAAGTGCATCAACGTTTGCTCCACCTTTACCGATAACCATACCTGGTTTAGCAGTGTGAAGAGAAACGTTAACTTTGTTTACTGCGCGTTCGATTTCAATAGTTGAAACGGCTGCGTCAGCCAATTCTTTTTGAATGAATTTACGGATTGTAAGATCTTCATGAAGGTAATCCGCGTATTCTTTTTCAGCATACCATTTGGCATCCCAATCACGGATGATACCAACACGCATACCAATTGGATGTACTTTTTGACCCACGAGTTTACCTCCTTATTTTTCTGCAACAGCTACTGTGATGTGAGCTGTACGTTTGTTGATTGGTGAAGCTGAACCTTTCGCACGTGGACGGAAACGTTTCATTGTTGGTCCTTCGTTTGCGAATGCTTCAGATACTACCAAGTTAGCTTTTTCCAAACCAAAGTTGTTTTCAGCGTTTGCTACTGCTGAGTTCAACACTTTAAGGATGATCCCTGCAGCTTTGTTTGGTGTGAATGTCAAAATAGCGATGGCATCGGCTACGCTTTTACCACGGATGTTGTCAAGAACAAGACGTGATTTACGAGGTGAAACACGCACTGTACGAGCCATTGCTTTAGCTGAAGTAATTTCTGCCATTTATGTTCTCCTTATTTTCTACGTGTCTTCTTGTCGTCTGCCGCGTGACCTTTGTAAGTACGAGTTGGTGCAAATTCACCAAGCTTGTGACCTACCATGTCTTCTTGGATGTAAACAGGTACATGTTTACGTCCATCATAAACTGCGATAGTGTATCCGATGAAACTTGGGAAGATCGTTGAACGACGTGACCAAGTTTTAATTACTTTTTTCTTTTCGTCGTTAGCTTGAGCTTCAACTTTTTTCATCAAATGCTCATCGACGAAAGGTCCTTTTTTAAGACTACGTCCCATTTTGTAATGTTCTCCTTTAAAATTTAGTACCACAGCGGCTTGCGCTGCTAAGCAGCGCTACCGAGCTGGCGGAAAGCGTAAGCTAGTTGCTTATGATTATTTTTGGTTGCGACGACGAACGATAAGTTTGTCAGATTTCGCTTTCTTGTTACGAGTTTTAAGACCAAGCGCAGGTTTACCCCAAGGAGTAGATGGCGCTTTACGTCCAACTGGTGCTTTACCTTCACCACCACCGTGTGGGTGATCATTCGGGTTCATTACAGAACCACGAACTGTAGGGCGAACACCTTTCCAGCGGTTACGTCCCGCTTTACCAAGGTTAACAAGTCCATGTTGTTCGTTTCCGACAACACCAACTGTAGCACGGCAAGTTCCAAGAATCATACGAACTTCGCCTGATTGAAGACGAACAAGTACATATTTACCTTCAGAACCCAATACTTGAGCAGAAGCTCCAGCAGCACGTACCAATTCTCCACCTTTACCAGGTTTCAATTCGATGTTGTGGATCAAAGTACCAACTGGGATGTTAGCAAGTGGAAGAGCGTTTCCGACTTTGATATCTGCTTCTGGTCCTGATACGATACGTTGACCTACTTCAAGACCTTTAGGGGCGATGATGTAAGCTTTCACACCGTCAGTGTAGTGTACAAGCGCGATGTTAGCTGAGCGGTTTGGATCGTATTCGATCGTTTTAACGACTGCTTCAACTCCATCTTTGTTACGTTTGAAATCGATCAAACGGTAATGACGTTTGTGTCCACCACCTTGGTGACGAACAGTGATACGACCGTTGTTGTTACGACCTGCTTTGTTTTTAAGAGAAACAAGCAAAGTTTTCTCAGGTGTGTTTGTTGTGATTTCAGCGAAATCCAAAGAAGTCATATTACGGCGACCGTTTGTTGTTGGTTTATAAACACGAATTCCCACGATATTTCCTCCTTAGATTATTCAGCTTCAGTAGCAAACAACTCGATTGCTTTAGAATCAGCTGCAAGCGTGATGATAGCTTTTTTAGTTTTTGAAGTAAAACCAGTGTAACGTCCAACGCGTTTTGCTTTAGGTTTTACGTTTACAGTGTTCACATTCGCAACTTTTACACCTTCAAACGCAGCTTCAACAGCTTGTTTGATCAAAAGTTTGTGAGCGCGAGTGTCAACTTCGAATACATATTTGCCTGCTTCAAGTTGAGCCATTGACTTTTCAGTGATAACAGGTTTTTTGATAACATCATACAAATTCATTATGCAAGAACCTCCTCGATTTTAGAGATAGCTGCTTGAGTAACAAGAAGTTTGTCACTATTTGCGATGTCAAGAACACTTGCAGTTGTAGCAGTCGCAACTTTCACGTTTGGAAGGTTACGAGCTGAAAGAGCTGCGAATTCATTTCCTTCTTCAAGAATAACAAGGACTTTAGAATCGATGCTCAAAGCTGCAAGAACTTTTGCAAATTCAGCAGTTTTTGGAGCTGTAAATTCAAGAGAATCAACGGCTACAAATTTGTTTTCAGCAACTTTTTCTGAGTAAACAGATTTAAGTGCAAGGCGACGAACTTTTTGAGGAAGTTTGTACGCATAGCTACGTGGAGTTGGTCCGAAGACAATTCCACCACCACGCCATTGTGGAGAGCGGATAGAACCTTGACGAGCACGTCCAGTTCCTTTTTGACGCCATGGTTTGCGTCCGCCACCTGAAACGGCTGAACGGTTTTTAACTGCGTGAGTTCCTTGACGAAGGCTAGCACGTTGGCTGATGATCACATCAAATACAACTGCTTGGTTTGGTTCGATACCAAAGATCGCATCGTTAAGAACAACTTCGCCCGCTTGTTTACCAGTTTGGTCGAATAATGTTACATTTGCCATTTTGACTGTATTCCCCTTTCCTTATTATTTACCAGCTTTAACTGCTGACTTGATAGTGATAAGAGATTTCTTAGCACCTGGTACGTTACCTTTGATAAGGATAACGTTCTTTTCTGGAACAACTTGTACAACTTCAAGGTTTTGAATTGTTACACGATCGCCACCCATGCGTCCTGCAAGGTTTTTACCTTTGAATACGCGGTTAGGTGCAACAGGTCCCATAGAACCTGGACGACGGTGGTAACGAGAACCGTGGGCCATAGGTCCACGTGATTGTCCGTGGCGTTTGATAACACCTTGGAAACCTTTACCTTTAGAAGTACCAGTTACATCAACAATGTCTCCAGCTTCGAAAGTGTCAACTGTGATTTCAGCACCAACTTCCAAGCCTTCAACGTTTTTGAATTCACGAATGAAGCGCTTAGGAGCCGTGTTAGCTTTTGCTACATGTCCTTTAGCAGGTTTGTTGCTCAATACTTCGCGTTTGTCATCGAAACCAACTTGGATAGCGTTGTAACCATCTGTTTCAACAGTTTTAACTTGAAGAACAACGTTTGGAGTTGCTTCGATAACTGTTACAGGGATCAATTCGCCAGCTTCAGTGAAGATTTGAGTCATTCCCACTTTTTTCCCTAAGATTCCTTTTGTCATGAGAAAATAGTTCCTTTTCTATAGTTTTTTATTCAAAAAGTTTTTAACGAGCGTTTTTTATGCTCTAGATCAAGCTTTAGATTAAAGTTTGATTTCTACGTTTACACCACTTGGAAGATCCAATTTCATCAAAGCGTCAACTGTTTTTTGAGTTGGGTTGATGATGTCGATCAAACGTTTGTGTGTACGCATTTCGAATTGTTCGCGAGAATCTTTGTATTTGTGAGTCGCACGAATGATTGTGTAGAGGCTACGTTCAGTTGGAAGTGGGATTGGCCCCGCAACTTGTGCACCTGTACGAGTAGCTGATTCTACGATTTTTGCAGCCGCTGTGTCGAGTGTACGGTGTTCGTACGCTTTCAAACGGATGCGGATTTTTTTGTTTGCCATCTTTTTCTCCTTTTCGTCTATTTAAGATAATAGGCTAGCTCCACAAGAAAACCGACGCGCGTTGCGTGGCAATGCAACCGAGCGTGTCGCAACCTCTTGCATCAAAGCTAATAGCTGTTTTTCACAGCACCATAGTAGTTTAACACAAACAAAGGCCCAATGCAAGGGATTTGAGAAGATTTTTTTCGTTTTTTTGATGAAAGTGTTTTCGAAAGAAATAGAGTGCTAAAAAAGTTGCTATTATATAGAAAAAAGTTCTACTTTTTAGCAAAGTAGAACTTTTTAACGTAAAGTGATACGCTAATTACTTCCTTTCACTTTTTATTTATTGATTTTCAAGGCCGCTTTTATTTCACCAATTGTTGATGCAGTGCTTGTATCTTGAAATGACTTTAACTCTTTATTCCCTCTCTCATCAATAGTTTCAACTGGATTACTATAATCATTTGTGGAACTCGTTGTAAATCCACCGGATTCATCAGCAATAATTACTTTACTATCAGGTAAATTCCCAAAATAATCATTTATTTCTTTTTCTGATTTACCTCTTAAGATTTTTTTATAAATTTGTATTGTTTGGTTTTCCTTTTGATCAATTCCTGTTGATTCAGCAATGGCGTTTTTTTGTAATGCATACGATACAATCCCAATAGATAAAACTATTGCTATTAGAGATATGATCTTTTTAGTTTGATTAGCCATTTTTTTCACCTACTTTCTTAATACACTTATTATAGGTTTTTGATATATAGTTTAACAGGACAAAAATGTCCTGCTATTTATTTAATATCCTGTTGCCATTCCTGTTTTAGTTTTTTTAATAGCATATCTTCTTTAATCATTTCTGCAAAGTGTATAGCTGATTCGTAATACTCTTTAGCCTCTTTTTTATCATTCTTGTAACTGAGATAATATTTCCATTCGAACATATCTATCAAAGATTTTTTTTGATAGTCTTGAGTTCGTTCCATAATTTGGATTAACCTGTCTAATATTTCTCTAACTTTTTTATAATCACCTAATCTAAAAAACAACCCTAAAGCTAGAAAAAGTGTATCTCTCAATACAAATTGCTGATAGATTAATAATTCACCATCATCTACCAATAACCTTTGTACAATTTGCGGTAACAATTGCCATCCTGGATTACAGTATATGTCATCATCGTGTATCATTATTATTAAAAGTAATTTAATCAACAATAGATCATTTAAGGTATATGTATTCTTCTTTTTTAGTTGATCAAGATAATCCTCCAATAAATGATTTCCAAGTTCAATCAATTCACTCTCATTAACATCGGATATAGTGGTTAAGATATCAACAATCAATTGCTCCTCTTCAGGCAAATCTTCATAATAATTCTCATATATGATTTCGAAACGTTTTTCCTCTTCATAAATCTTTCTTTTATCCGAATACGTCGTATTTCTTAATAATTGGTATTTTAAGTCTAAATATTCTTTTGGTAATTCTGTATAGTCTGGCATCAATGAAAATAAATTCATGTCTAGTCGTTCAGCTAAAAAATTTATCTTAGTTAATGTTGGTCTCGACAAGCCTGACTCTATTCGAGTTAATTGACGCACAGTCAACTCGCTCTCATCCTGACACAACTCTTCTTTGGTCATTCCTTTTTGTTTTCTATATTTTTTCACAAGAGTTGCAAATTTTCGAAGATCTTCTACCATAGTTATCATCCTTCCTGAATACATTATACCCAATAACAATTCTGCTTACAACAATATCGATGCTCTATGAAATTTAATCAAAAAAGTTCTACTTTTCAGTAGAACTTTCTTTATTTTTTATCTATTCCTAGAAATTCCGTCCTGATTTGTTATAGCCATATTTTTCGACGAAATGCTCCCGGAATTCTAAGAGATTGTCATCCATGATGGCTTGACGGACCTGTTTCATGAGGTTGATCAAGAAGTATAGGTTGTGGTAGCTAGTCAAGCGAATGCCGAAGGTCTCATCTGCCTTGAGGAGGTGGCGAAGGTAAGCTCGGGTATAGTTCTTACAAGTGTAGCAATCACATTCAGGATCCAGCGGTGTAAAGTCTTCTGCAAATTGCGCATTTTTCACTACTAGGCGTCCTTGGCTAGTCATACAGGTACCATTTCGCGCAATCCGCGTCGGCAAGACACAGTCAAACATGTCCACTCCACGAATAACGCCATCAATCAGACTGTCTGGAGCTCCTACTCCCATGAGATAGCGTGGCTTGTTCTCTGGTAAGAGCGGAGTTGTGAAATCTAGTACCGCATTCATCTCTTCATGGCTTTCCCCAACAGCTAAGCCACCGATGGAATAGCCTGGAAAGTCCATGCTGACCAAATCTTGGGCAGACTGACGGCGCAAGTCTTCAAATCCAGCCCCTTGGACAATCCCGAAAAGACCTTGATCATGAGGGCGACGGTGAGCCTTTAGGCCACGTTCTGCCCAACGACTGGTCCGTTCGATTGATTTTTTCACATAATCATAGGGCTGATAGAACTGAGGACATTCATCAAAGGACATCATGATGTCGCTTCCTAGATTGTTTTGGATGGAGATGGCCTTTTCTGGAGAGAGGAACATCTTCGAGCCGTTGAGGTGGTTTTTAAAGGTTACCCCTTCTTCGGTGATGTTGCGGGTATCCGCTAATGAATAGACTTGGAAGCCTCCACTATCTGTCAAAATTGGCTGGTCCCAGTTCATGAACTGGTGCAGTCCTCCTGCTTTTGCAACCAAGTCGTCCCCCGGACGAAGCCAGAGATGGTAGGTGTTGGCCAAAATAATTCCGGAGCCCATTTCCTTGAGTTCTTCTGGCGATTGGGTCTTAACGGTTGCCTGAGTCCCTACAGGCATAAACATTGGGGTTGGGAAGGTCCCGTGAGGGGTGATAATTTCTCCCAGACGAGCTCCTGTATGCTTTTCTTTTTTGATTAATCGATATTGAATCGGTGAATCTGTCATGGTTACCTCCGTACTGGGAAAAACATTCCCAGCCTTCTTATTCCTGTCACAGTTTTCCTGTGAGCACCTGTACGATTGTACCAAATTTTACCAGCTCTGTCACGGACTTATGTTATAATAAAAAGTACTACTATGAAGAGAGTGTCATCTATGAACCTTAAACTGATTCGCCTCCGGGCACGCACCATGCAAGTCCAGCAACCGGGCTTAGCTATCCTTTTTGCTCTTCCGGTCCTGTTGACCATTCTTGCTAACTTTCTCTTAAGCGGGCAAGATCTGATCGATCTACTACCGGATATGACCTTGCAGCAAGCAAGTATCTACATGATCCAGCGACAGCTCTTTCCTTCTGTCGTCTCCTTTGTCATCTCCATTTTAGTGGTTGGTGCGACTTTTAGCTATTTAGATACGATTAATCCCAAGATCGAACACCGAACACGCGTCTTAGATATCTTTAAACAAGATCGCTTTACCTCTGTATTTGCCACCTTGATCTTGAAGCAAGTCGTCCTCTTTTTATGGGGAGTCATTCTCTATGCGGGTAGTCTCATCAGCACCTACGCCAGCATTCGATTTTTGGCGATCTACGATAAGGTGAGCAACCCTAGCACTCTGAGTGCTTCCAGTCCTGAATTCCAATCTCTCATGCAACAAATGCCTCTGATGACTGCTGGTGTCATACTTGGCCTACTTGGCCTCCTCTTTTACCTGCCACAATACTACAGTCTCAGCCTGGTCGAATTGATCCTCTACGAGCAATTACGAGACGGCAACTACAAGGGAGCCTTTGGAGTCCTTCGCCAAAGTCGTGAAACCATGAAAGGGTTCCGCAGCAATCGCTTGGTGCTCGATCTAACCTTGATTGGTTGGTACTTCTTGAATTACTTCACGCGCGATGTCATCGGCTTTTATACCATGCCTTACTTTATCAACTGCCAAATTGCCTTTTATGATCAAATCAAGCAGATTAAACAAGGGCCGCGCCATTTTACAGGCCATCCAAACCATGAAACTGAATAAGAGTAAGAAGAAAACCCCAGCAAGCTGGGGTTTTCTTCTATGTCAATTGTTTATCATTTATAAACCGTATAGGGAGTCTCCTAAGATCAGTCGGGTGTGTTCCCGTTTGATACAGCGGTTCATGACAATATCTTCTCGTCCAGCTCCACGAAGGATTTCTTCTGCTTCTTGATTTTCCAGCTCCAATTGTGCCCAGAAAATTTTCGCATCCGTCTCAATAAAATCACGTGCCACATCTGGTAAAAACTCACTGCGACGGTATACATCGACGATATCTACTGGGAAAGGAATCTCCTGCAAGCTAGCGTACACCGTTTCTCCAAGAATCTGGCCACCGGCTGCACGAGGATTAACGGGAATAATCCGATAGCCCCGCTCTTGCATCTCCTTGCTAACACGATGACTGGTCGTGTCTTCACGGTCAGATAATCCAACCACAGCGATAATCTTGCTGGTTTCTAGGTAATGTTTGATAATGCCATCACTAGGATTGCGAAATGAATAAGCCATAAGAATCTCCTTTTGTATGCGTTTCCTTTCTTTAAATAGTATAACAATACGGAAGGCATTGCAAGTGTTTGTCGTTAAAAGCGGTAGGGAACTGAAAAGTCTCCTACCGCTTTCTGTTTTGGACAAACTCAATCTTATTTGGCTTCATACCATGTCTTGCCTTCGTTTTCATCGGCTTCCAGTGGTACTGCAAGTTCGATAGCGGATTCCATGGTCTCTTTGACGAGTTCTTTGATCGCCGTCAGTTCATCACTTGGTACTTGCAGAACGATTTCATCGTGCACTTGAAGAAGCATCTTGGTCTTGTATGCTCCTCTTTCTAGCGCTTGGTCCAAGTGGATCATGGCAATTTTCAAGATGTCTGCTGCAGATCCTTGGATTGGTGAGTTGATAGCTGTCCGCTCCGCAAAGCCTCGAACATTGAAGTTGCGAGAATTGATATCTGGAATCTCCCGACGACGCTTGAAGAGGGTCTCCACATAGCCTTTGTCACGCGCTTCCCGTACCACTCTCTCCATATAGTCCTTGATGCCAGGGTAGCGTTTGAAGTAAGTCTCAATGTAGGCCTTGGCTTCTTTTCGACTGATCCCTAGGTTATTAGACAGTCCAAAGTCGGAAATTCCATAAACCACACCGAAGTTTACTGCTTTTGCATTGCGACGGTCATTCGGCGTCACGTCTTCTGGTTTTTCAATATTGAAGACGCGCATAGCAGTCGATGTATGGATATCTGCCCCATGCTTAAAGGCATCAATCAAATGCTCATCTCCCGAAATATGGGCCAAGACGCGCAGTTCGATCTGTGAATAGTCCGAACTCAACAAGACACTGTTTTCCTCTTCTGGGACAAAGGCTTTACGAATGAGACGGCCTTGTTCCAAACGGACAGGAATGTTTTGCAGATTGGGATCCACGCTAGACAAACGGCCTGTCTGCGTCAAGTCTTGCACATAGCGGGTATGGATTTTCCCATCTTCCAAAATCCAGTCTTGAAGCCCGATGACATAGGTTGACTGAATCTTAGCAATCTGGCGGTATTCGAGAATCTTAGACACAATCGGTGCAATTGGAGCCAGGCGTTCCAAGACATCAACAGCCGTCGAATAGCCGGTTTTAGTCTTTTTGGTGTATTCAAGAGGGAGTTCCAATTTTTCAAAGAGGATGACCCCCAATTGTTTTGGAGAATTGATATTGAACTCTTCTCCTGCCAACTCGTAGATTTCTTGGGTCAGGCGCTCCAAGACTGCTTCGTTTTCCACCTGCATGTCTTGGAGGGTCTGGCGTTCTACTTTAATCCCTGCGATTTCCATCTTGGCTAGAACAGCCGCTAGTGGTTGCTCCATATCATAGAGCAAATCTAGTTGGTCATGGGCTTGCAACTGCTCCTTCATAGGCTCTTCCGTGTCTAGTAGAACAGCGACTTTTCGTGCCAAATGCTCTAATAGAACCGGCTTTTCTGGAATGGCTTTTTTGGCCCCCTTGCCATAAACAACTTCGTCGAGCGGTAGCGCAATCTGGCTATAGAGGCTCGCAATCGTTGAAATTTCATTGTCCTCTACGGTCGACAAGAGATACTTGGCCAACCGACTATCAAAAGCCGGCTTTTGCAGGGTAATGCCCAAGTGGCTGAGCAAGACCTTGGCCCGCTTGAAGTCATAAACCTTGAGGGGCGTTTTTTCGAGAAATTCTTTAAAAATCGGTGTTTGTAAAAGACTACTGTCTGTGCTAGCGTAGAGCTGACCTTTTGTCCCCCATGCAAAACCGATGATGGGTTCTATGTGGTAATTGTCTCCAAAGATCTCAAAATGGAAGAAACTATCTTCTGTGAGCATATCCGAGGTGACCTGCTCTACCTCCATGTAGTTAATGGTTACGGGAGCAGCTTCTTCTCCGCCTAGATCCAAGGCCTGACGGAGTTGCTTGAAGCCCATCTCCTCATAAAACTTAGCCAGATTTTCAAGATGGGGACCTGTATAGGTGATATCGTCCAGGCCAATCTCAATAGGTGCATTGGTATCGATGGTCGCAAGGGTCTTGGACAGGTAAGCCTGTTCCTTGTCGTTGATGAGATTTTCCTTCATTTTAGAAGGCTTCATCTCGTCAATATGCTCGTAAATGCCATCAAGAGAGCCGTACTCTAGGAGTAGTTTGATCCCGGTCTTTTCTCCAATCTTGGTAACACCTGGGATATTATCCGACTTATCTCCCATCAAGGCCTTGAGGTCGATAAATTGCTCCGGTGTCAGTCCCATCTTTTCTTTCAGATAGGCTGGAGTGAATTCTTCAAACTCTGCCACCCCTTTTTTGGAGATTTCAACCACCGTATTGTCATCTGTTAGCTGGATCAAGTCCTTGTCCCCAGAAACGATGGTCACATCAAAAGGAACAGAAGTGGATTCTGCCAACTTATCCAGCGTTCCAATAATGTCATCCGCTTCATACTGGGCCAGCTCATAATGACGAATTCCCAGATGGTCTAATTGCTCACGAATAAAAGGGAACTGCTCGCGGAATTCATCTGGTGTTTTTGCACGCCCCCCTTTGTAGTCAGCATACATCTCCGTCCGAAAAGTCGTCTTTCCTGCATCAAAGGCGACGAGGACATGGGTTGGTTGGATGCGCTCCAAGAGATGGCTCAACATGAGATTAAAGCCATAGACCGCATTGGTATGCAACCCATTAGCATTTTTGAAGCGATCGATTTGATTATAAAGTGCGAAAAAGGCACGAAAAGCGACGGAAGAGCCGTCGATGAGTAGTAATTTATTCTTTTTTTCCATAGGCCTATTATACCATGAATCGCAAGGTCTCTGGTACATAAAAACTCTACCCTTTCGGGTAGAGTCTTTTTTAGGAGTTTCTTATGAAAAATGAAGAGAAGTGTTTACTCGCCGTAACAAGAACCTTGTTGTGGCAATTTCTTAAAGCGTTTTGGATAATTAACTGAGATTTTCATTTTCTGTACCTCATTTCTTATTGGATGAGTACAGTATACAAGAGAAACCTAAACGATTCCTTATAGAAAGCTTCAAGAAAACTAAAAGCTGAGGCGCAAAACACGCGGTTGTTTTTTCCTACAAGCTGGTAACTGAAGATGGAGCCCTGTCTCATCTTGGCTCCAAGAAAGAAGCTGACTTTCTCCAAGGAGTTCTAGCTTTTGAATGCGCGCATGAAGAATTCTCGGTTGCTTGAGATCATAGGCGAGAGACGGCAAGGTCAACTCTTCCGTCCTTCCACTTGGTTCCAGCTGGATGGCATAAAGAAAGCCATCACGCATGGTATAGCGGAAATCTTGGCTGGTATAGAGTGGCGCTTGCCCGTCTGAGAAGGAACCTTCCTGGGCCTCGGTCGGTCCGTCCGATGACACCCGCCAAGGCCGACTCTGATAAATGGCTTCTCCATTTACCGCCAGCCAGTCCCCGATCTCTGTGAGGATGTCTTGGTCTTGCTCAGGTATAGTGCCATCTGCCTTGGGTCCAATATTGAGCAGAAGATTGCCATTTTTGGCCACAACATCAACTAAATTTTGTAGCAATTCCTTACTGGTCTTGTAGGCTAGATCCTGGGTATAACACCAAGAATTACGGGCGATCGCGGTATCCATTTGCCACGGAAAGGCTTGCGTCTCTCCGTATCCTCCCCGCTCCATCTCAACGATTCCTGAACCGAAAGGGAGGGCGTCCTGTTTGTAACAAACAGCCACCTTGCGATCCTCTTGTGCTGCTAGATTGTAATAATAAGCCAAAAAGCGCATCAAGTAGGGACGGAAACTCTCATGCTGGATCCACCAGTCAAAATATAGGAGCTCTGGTTGGTAGTCCCGCACCAGTTCACAGGTTCGCAACAGCCAATCTTCCAAGAATTCTTTACTTGGATAAGGCTTAGAAGTCAGATCAAAATGATCCTTGGGCTCTGGCTCCGCTGGCCAATAAAGGCTGTCTCTTGGGACTTCTTGCGGAATGTCACTAGTGAATTCCTTGCCATGTGAAAAGAAAAACTGGTGTTCTGCCCGGTGAGAAGACGTACAAAAGTGCAGACCACGTTTTTCTGCTTCCTCCCTCAGCTCTCCTAAGACATCTCGTCTCGGCCCCATTTCTAAGCTATTATAAGGCGAGAGAGTAGAGGCATACATCTGAAAACCATCGTGGTGCTCCGCAACTGGAAAAAGATACTGGGCTCCCGCTTTTTGAAAGAGATCTAGCCAAGATGCCGGATCAAAGCGATCGGCTGTAAAAAGAGGAATGAGATCCTTGTAGCCAAAGCCGGCCTGGTCTCCAAAATGCTCTCGATGATAGTCACAACAAGGATTCCCTTGGATATACATATTTCGCGAATACCATTCTGAACCAAAGGCAGGTACACTGTAGACGCCCCAGTGGATAAACATTCCAAATTTGGCATCCCGATACCAATCCGGACAGACTTGATGGCTAAGAGAGTCCCAGGTGGGTTCAAAAGGACCTGACTGGATGACTTGATCAATCTCTTCAAGGCTTATCATTCTCTTCTCCTCTTTTCTTGTTACTACCTCTATTGTAACGAGAAAGCCTCGTTTGTAAAGACCAACGAGGGGAATGTTTAAAATAGTAGACAAAGAGCTTGATCTAGGAGAATCAAGCTGATGATGAATGGAATGAAGCTTCTAACCCTTCACTGCTTGAGAAATAAAACGAGCAATGGCGTCTGTCTCCCCTTGGTGGAGAGCCTTAACGATTTTGGACCCCACAATAACCCCATCTGAGACCTTGTTGAAACGGTGAACATCCTCCATGCTGGAAACTCCAAAACCTGTTAAAACAGGAATAGACGCTATTTCATGTAATTGGGCCAAATGGTGATCCAAATCATCTCGATAGCTACCAGCTTTCCCCGTCACTCCATTGACGGCAACGGCATAGATAAATCCTTCTGCATCTTGGATCAATTTCTTCTGGCGCTTGATTCCTGTGGTTAAGCTCACTAGCGGCACCAAAGCGATGTCTTTATCCACTAAGAGAGGTTCTACCAGATCCGCATGCTCATGGGGGAGGTCCGGAATAATCACTCCCTTGACTGCTGTTCCTTCTACATCTCTAAAAAAGTTTTCTAGACCATATTGGAACAAGGGGTTGAAATAGGTCATGATGACCAAAGGAACACTTGTCTCTAAGTGCTGGATCGTTTGCACCAGTTCCTCTGTCGTCGTCCCATGGGCTAAACTTCGTAGTCCCGCCTCTTCAATCACAGGACCATCTGCCACCGGATCCGAAAAAGGAATACCAACCTCAATAGCTGAGACACCAAGTTCCTCCAAAAATTGGATGGTTTCCTGCAAACCTGCCAAGCCTTTTTCATGATCTCCTGCCATAATATAAGGAACAAAGATCCCTTGCTGCTGGTCTTTCAGCTTTTGTAAATGCTCTGTTAAGGTCTTTCCCATCTTACTCTCCTCTCTCTTTTTCTAGGCGGTCTTTGACTTGTACCACATCTTTATCCCCACGACCTGATAAGCAAACAATCATAGATTTTTCAGGTCCCATCTCCTTAGCCAACTTCACCGCATAGGCGATAACATGGCTCGATTCCAGAGCTGGAATGATTCCTTCTACTTTCGAAAGCAATTGAAAGGCTTCTAGGGCTTCTTGGTCTGTCACAGGCACATAGGTTGCCCGCTTGATGTCATGGAAATAAGAATGCTCTGGCCCAATCCCTGGATAATCGAGACCTGCCGAAATCGAGAAGGCTTCTAAAATCTGTCCATGGGCATCCTGTAAAACATCCATCAAGGCGCCGTGAAGGACTCCCGGACGTCCCTTGGTTAAGGTTGCTGCATGCTGGTCTGTATCTACCCCAAGGCCAGCAGCTTCCGCCCCATACATGGCAACAGAGGCATCCTCAACAAAAGGATAAAAGAGCCCAATGGCGTTCGATCCGCCTCCTACACAGGCTAAGACTGCATCTGGTAGCGCACCATCATTTTGCTCTGCAAATTGGCGTTTGGCTTCTCGACCGATGACACTTTGAAAATCACGGACAATCTCTGGGAATGGATGAGGCCCTAGAGCAGACCCCATGATATAGTGGGTATCCTCCACATTTGCTACCCAGGCTCTAAGGGCAGCATTGACCGCATCCTTGAGAACCCGTGACCCATCTGTTACTGATTGAACCTTGGCGCCCAACAATTCCATCCGAAAGACATTGAGGGCTTGGCGTTTGACATCTTCTTCCCCCATGTAGATGGTACATTCCATATCAAATAAAGCAGCAGCTGTTGCTGTTGCAACACCGTGCTGTCCGGCCCCTGTTTCTGCGATGATCTTCTTTTTGCCCATCCGGTGTGCCAACAAAACCTGTCCTAGAGCATTATTAATTTTATGAGCCCCTGTGTGGTTGAGGTCTTCTCTTTTAAGAAAAATCTTGGCTCCACCAACATACTTGGTTAGATTCTTAGCGTAATAGAGCGGTGTTTCCCGACCGACATATTGTTTCAGAAGCTGATCCAATTCTGCTTGAAAAGAAGGATCTGCTTGACTTTCTCTATAGGCTTCTTCTAATTCTAAAACTGCTGTCATCAAGGTTTCAGGGACAAATCGTCCCCCGAACCGCCCGTAAAATCCGTTTTTATCTGGTTGTTTATATGCCATGCTTGACCCTTTCTATAAATCGTTTTATCTTTTCTTGATCTTTTATTCCATTTGTCTCGACCCCACTGGATACATCCACCGCATAAGGATGAAAGAAGCGAATAGCATCTGCTACATTATCTACTGTCAAGCCCCCTGCAATAAAGAAGGGCTTTGTGAAATTTTGGGTTTCGAGTTCTTGCCAGTTAAAGGTCTGCCCACTTCCTGCTACAGGAGCATCAAAGAGCAGATAATCAGCACCAGTCTCAGGAAGAGTTGCGTCTTTCCCCACTTGAACAGCTCGAATCGTTTGTTGGGGAAGGTCTTGCAAAATGGTTTCATCCATCGGTCCATGCACCTGTATCAGGTCCAAGCCCACAACTTGGCAAGCTTGCTCCACTTCTTCTCTTTGTGGTGATACAAAAACACCGACTTTTTGAACTCCCTTTGGAATGCCTGTAGCCAACTGCCGAGCTTGCTCCAACGTGACTTGCCGTTTGCTTGGTGCAAAGACAAAACCAATGTAGTCCGCACCAGCTTCAACAGCTGTCTGGACAGCTTCTGGAGTGGACAGTCCGCAAATTTTAACCTTTGTCAATCTGCAACTCCTTTACTTTTTCAGCCACATTGTCTGCCTTCATGAGAGCTGTCCCAACGAGAATGCCATTAAAATAAGGAGCCAGCATGCGCGCGTCTGCTGCTGTGAAAATAGCAGACTCAGAGACGTAAACCGGTTCTTGTTCAAAATTGGTCGCTAATTCAAGGCTAGTATGGAGATCTGTCTCAAAGGTCACCAAGTTGCGATTATTGACCCCTATGATCTGAGCCCCAATCCGGTGAGCCACCTCTAGTTCTGTCAGATTATGGGTCTCCACCAAAACCTCCAGGCCCAGATGGGTCGCAAAATCGAAGAGTTCTTTCAGACGAGCCTCTGGTAAGGCTGCAACTATCAACAAGATCACGGTCGCCCCTGCGTTTCGCGCCCGAATCACTTGTTTTTCATCCACAATAAAATCTTTGTTGAGGGTGGGGATACGTACTTGACTAGATATTTCCCGGAGATACTCGATACTACCCTTGAAAAACACTTCATCGGTCAAGACAGAAATCATCACGGCCCCATTTTCTTCGTAAGTCTTAGCCTGCGCGACGATATCCACATCAACATGAATATCTCCCAGACTCGGACTAGCCTTTTTCACTTCCGCAATAACCTGAAGCTTTTCTGGATGACTCTTTAGGTAATCATACAAGCGGTAGGTCTCGCGCAAAGGTTGGAGTTCCTCTTCTTTCAGCACAGCCACTTCACGCGCCTTTTCCTTTAGAATCTTTGGCAAGAATTCTTGACTCATTTTTGATACTCCTGTAATAATCTCAATTTCTCAAGGGCGGCCCCACTGGCAATCACTTCACGTGCCAAGGCAATCCCCTCTTTGATAGAATCTACCTTGCCGTTGGCATAAAAACCAAGGCCAGCATTCAAGACAGTCACCTCTAAGAAGGGACTTGCTTCATTCTCCAAGACGCTGAGCAAAATTTCCGCATTGCGTTTGGCGTCTCCACCACGTACTTGATCAATTTCAATGCGCTCCATTCCGATATCTTTTGGTTGAAAGCTGGATAAGGTAACCTGTCCATTTTCCAGAATAGCGAGCTGGGTTTCCCCATCAAGACCTGCCTCGTCCAAACCTTGTGGACCACTCACCACCACTGCGCGTTTTCGACCCAAATTCTTTAGAATCTCCGCCGTACTTTCCAGCATATCTGGACGACTGGTTCCCAATAGCTGGGTTTCTAGAGGAATCGGATTGATAAGAGGACCGGTTAAGTTCATCACCGTTGGAACCCCTAGCGCCAAGCGAGCGGGCATAATATAGCGCATGCCAGGGTGCAGATTTTTGGCGAACAGAAAGACAATGCCCGCCTTTTCAAACACTCGTCCCAAATCTTCTGGACCCAAATCAAGGTTAATCCCTAGAGCTTCTAGTACATCCGCAGAACCAGATTTAGAAGAGATCGAACGATTTCCGTGTTTCGCCATCTTGATGCCACCACCAGCAAGAACGAAGGCAGCTGTTGTTGAAATATTGAAACTATAAGAACGATCACCCCCAGTTCCACAATTGTCCATTGCTCCTTGAACTTCTGTAGGAATAGCGACTGCATAGGCCTGCATCACTTTTGCAATAGCCGTCCGCTCTTCAACCGTTTCTCCCTTCATTTTGAGACCTAGAAGAAGGGCCGTCACCTGTGCTTCTGAAGCACGACCAGCAACGACTTCCTCCATAGCAGCTTCTAACTCTGCACTGGTTAGATCCATTCCTTCTGCTACTTTTGCAAGCACTTGTTTCATCTTCCGCTTCTTGACTAGTTTGACAAAATTTTCGATGGTCTTGAGCCCATCTGGCGTCCCAATACTTTCTGGATGGTATTGAAAACCATAAATCGGTAAGCTACGGTGTTGAATTCCCATAATGGCTTGATCATCCGTCGTCCGAGAGGTAATGACAAAATCCTCTGGCATGTCTTCAATCGTCAGCGAATGGTAACGCATGACTGGGACTTCTTTTGCGACACCCGCGTATAGAGGAGAGGGAGCTTCTAGCTGTATCTGGCTTTGTTTGCCATGCATGACCTGTGGTGCCAATCCCAAGCGCCCTCCAAAAACTTCCGCAATCGCTTGATGTCCCAGGCAAATCCCCAAGATTGGTTTGACCCCTGCGAAATCTCGGATCATCTCCTCCATCTTGCCCGCATCCTTTGGCCAACCTGGACCTGGAGAAAAGACCAAGGCAGCTGCTTCTTGGGCAACCTGGTACAAATCCGGATCATCATTTCGAAGCACCTGGACCTCATCAAATTTTCCGATATACTGTGCTAAATTGTAGGTAAATGAATCGTAATTATCTACTAATAAAATCATCCTTCTTCTCCAATCCTTGTCATTGATTTTGCCTTATTGACGGTTTCTTGGTATTCATTTTCAGCGATCGAATCATAAACGATTCCTGCTCCAGCCTGCACATAAGCCTTCTTATTTTTGAGGATCATGGTTCGAATCGCAATAGCAAAATCGAGATCCCCCGTCACAGAGAGATAGCCAATAGCCCCCGCATAGACCCCGCGTTTCTCTTTTTCTGCCTCATAGATTCGCTTCATGGCTCGAATCTTGGGAGCACCAGAAACTGTTCCAGCTGGAAGAGTTGCCTTCAGAGCCTCAATAGAGGCTAGTCCAGGAAGTAATTGCCCCTTGACCACACTGGTCAGGTGCATGACATAACGGAAGAATTCCACTTCCATATATTTGGTCACTTCAACTGACCCATTTTGAGCAATACGACCAATATCATTGCGCCCTAGATCCACCAACATCCGGTGCTCTGCGACTTCTTTTGGATCCCCTGCCAAATCAGCTGCCAATTTCCGATCACTCTCTTCATCGAGCCCTCTGGGACGCGTGCCCGCAATGGGATTAGTTGTCACCACTCGGTCCTTGACCGACACCAGACTTTCTGGACTAGCACCGATAATTTGGTACTCCCCAAAATCATAAAAGTAGAGATAATTCGAAGGGTTGGTCACGCGCAAATTGCGGTAATAATCTAGTGGTTTTCCTGAAAAGTCAGCTGAAAAACGTTGACTGAGCACGCATTGGAACATATCTCCTTTTCGAATATAGTCCCGCGCTAGGGCCACCATTTCCTCAAACTCTTTTTGCTCCAAATGATTGTGGAAATGAAGCGCATGCAGGTCCTTGTCCTGAAACTCTTCTTTTGCAGGTCTTGCCAATTGTGCTAATACTTGCTCCAAGCTCGACGCTTGCTCTGCTTCACTCCGTCCACTATAGAGGTTCTCTTCCACCACATAGACCTTTTCCTTTTTGTGATCAAAAATCACATAGCTCTCATATAAGAAAAAGTGAAGATCTGGTGTGCCAATCGTATCTTCAGGAATGGAACCAATGTTCTCATAGAGGCCAATCAAGTCATAGCCGACAAATCCAATCGCCCCACCGTTAAAAGGAAGCTCTTCAGAAGTTTTCGTTTTGACCGTGATGCGGTTCAAAAAGTCTAAAGGATCCTCTTCAACAATTTGATCATTGTAATAGAGGACGCCATGTTCAAACTTGACTTCACTGACTGGCCGATAGGCTACAATTGAAAAACGCGCATTCTCTTTTTCACGAGGAATTGACTCTAAGATCATTTTATGGGGCGCATCCAAACGCATATAAGCCAAAATTGGACTCAACACATCAGCAGATAAAACTTTTTTCATATCAGAAACCTCTCTTCTAGAACTCTTTTATTCTAAGGAATTCCGCCGGCCCATGCTTTTCTTGCTAAGGCGATCAAGGGTATCCCATCGCTCAATTCTCGCTTTGGGATCTATGTGCCTAAGCTCGCTTCGCTTGCTAAGGCACATAGAAAAGCCCTCACACAAAAACTGTGTGAGGGCGTAATGTCCGCGGTGCCACCTCTTTTATAGGGAAAAATAGCTGGTCTTTCCCTACATCTCTATCTCCTCTATCAAGGAGTTGCACGGTAAGGGGTGCCAACCGAATTCACATGGGTTAGAATTCATTAATCATAACAGTCCAATTTTCATCAGTCGCTATTGCTTGTTCACAATTCCCACAAGCTCCCTGGAAATAGCTGACTCATTACTTTTCTGTTGCTACCATTATAACCCTTTTTCTTCGAAAGTCAATAAAATTTTTAGTCTTTTTTTATACTTTTTTCTACACTTATTTAATACAATCAACTCAAAGTTCCCTATCGGCGCATCTTTTTTAACCCAAAAATAGGATACTTAACAAGGCCAAAATAGCAGGGCCACCTTGGGTCAAGATAATCTTTTTATTGGCTGTCATCGCACCGTAGGCCGCAGCTCCAATAATAAAGAGCACAAAAATCGTAACAACTTCACTATTTTTAGAGACAAACAATCCATACAAGAGGAACACCCCAATCAAGGCATTGTATATCCCTTGATTCTTAAATAAAGAGGTCACAGATGGACGAGCGAGTTCTTCTTTATCCATGTTGAAAACCCGACTTGTGGTATCAGATGTGGTTCTGATGCTCTCCAAATAAAAAATATATAGATGCTCCAATGCAGCAAGACTTGCTAAAATAATCGTCAGTAATGACATCGTAGATTCTCCTTTTTATTCAACTGTTATTTGTTCAATGCCAGATACTAATTTGTCCAGCAGGTAAGAAAATTGCTCTTGTTCTTGAGCAGTCAAAATCCGACTCATCTGTTCTTTCACCGCCACATGATAGCAAGGGGGATGTTTGACCAAACGATTATAGGCCGTATCCGTCAAATGAATTAAGATTTCCCGCTGGTTTTTTGGATTTCGACTCCGATGGACAAATCCTTCCTTTTCTAATATTTTGAAATGCCGGGTTAAAGCCGCTGGATCAATCTGCAAGCGCTCCTGAACCGCGATCTGATTGCAAGGTGCTTGTTCTAATAAATCCTGCAAAATTTGATAACGTGTTAAGCTAATCCCTAGGCGCTTTTCAAAGAGTTGCGTAGTTGATTGATCTGCCAAGCGTAGTTGGTAGAGCAAATCATTTATTTCTGCCATATTCCTTCTCCGTATTATTTTTGATAAATCAATAATTGACTAATCAATTATAAAATATTTCATATCCTCTTGCAAGGAAAAGAGCTTGCACTGTTTTTCCGCACAAAAAAAGCCGCCTGATTTGGCGACTCTTAGGGAGATTATTATGAAAAAGAAAAGTTTTAGGATTTTTCTAAACAAAGTTAGGAGGTCTTTGTTTATGGTTCTATTATAGCGGACATTTCTTAAAGAAAGCTTACGACTTTATTTCAAAATGAAAACAAATTCTTTACAGATTCTTTTCAGCGTTTAAAATAACTGGAATATCTAGTAAGGTGTTCATCTGATGATTACCTTGATAGTCAGACGCCAAGAAATTGATACTCTGAATCTGGCTATTTCTTGCAAAGTCAATATCCAGGCTCCGATCCCCAATATAGTAGGTATTTTCTGGCTCCACCCCGTACTTCTCCATCAGATACCTAGCAGCTTCTGGGTCAGGCTTGCGGGCAAAACCACTTTGACTGGTCAAAATCTCTGTAAAAAAAGATTCCAAACCCAAGTCCCGCAGGATGACAAAGGCGTTCTCTCCCTTATGGGTATAGACAAACTGCTCAATTCCAGCTTCTTGTGCCCAGGATAGGACATCAGGCGCCCCATCCATCAGAAGGACCTGGGCATTTTTCTCCGCTAGACTTTCTGCTCGACGATGATTCAAGTCAGTCACATCCAGATGATACTCCTCCGCCACGGCTACTAAAAGATCTTGGACCGAATGCTTCAAGATGAAATCTTTAATGCTGGCTCGGTCAAAGGGAAGCTGATAAGTTGCATAGGTCTCCTCAAGACCTGCCAGAATAGCATCATAGGAATCTAGCAAGGTCCCATCCAAATCCCAAATAAAGGCTCGTTTTGTCATTTTTTCTTCTCTCCTACTTTTCGTCTATATAGCTGACTCAAAAATAGCCAACGGAAGCCATTGTCGAGCAGCGTCCCCGTCCAGACCCCTGGAAGGCCAAAGCCAAGGGTTACTCCAAGCAGATAACCGGCTCCAATTCGAATGACCCACATGCCAATCGTCGTCGCATAAAATGGAAGCTTCCCATTTCCCAAGCCTTGCCAAACAGCTGTATAGATGACTGTCCCTGCCGTAAACGGCGTTCCTAACAAAGAAAAGAGGACAACCGATAAACTAGCTTCTACTGCTTTTGTATCTTGGGTGTAGAGATGGGTCAGAAGGGTGCCCCCAAAAAAGATTCCCAAGGCAATAGGTAACATTAACACGAAGGACAACCAGTAAGACTGCTTTCGAAGGCGAGCAATCTGCTCAAGATCACCTTCACCTAGGCTCCGTGCCACGAGCATGACCGTCGCTGTGGCCACTCCAAATACAGGCATATAGTTAAACTGGGTCAAGGTCTCTCCGATGGCATTTCCTGCGACTGCCTCGGTCCCAAAAGCAACCACGATCGCAATGATCACCACATCTCCAGCTCGCATCATCAGCCGCTCCCCGGCAGCTGGAAGCGCTAAGTTCAAGAGCTTACGATCCAATCCCCAACCAAGGGGGGCAAAGGGTAGCTGGACCTTTTGCCACAAGAGGATGACGCCCACCAGACGGGCCAGCACTGTCCCCAAAGCTGCACCAACAATGCCCCAACCAAAAAGGAAAATGGCTACAGAGGAGAACAGAGCGTTTAATAGATTGGTCAACAGGCTCACATACATAGGAAGACGTGGATTGTTGGCCACCCGAACCAAGGAGCCCAAGGTCGTCATCAATCCTAAGAGAACTATGGTCCCGCCAACCAAGGAAAGGTAAATCCCCCCGCTTTCGGCTACTGCAGCTTCAGTCCCCAACAGCGAAATCATCTGGCGTCCAAATAACAGCGAAGCCCCTCCTAGGAGAGCACTCAACAACAAGGTCACCTTCAGTGACTCTGTCGCATGGTAGGCAATGGTTTCTTTATTTTTTTCACCCAAGCTTTTGGACATTACACTGGCAACTGCCGCACCCAGTGCCAAAAAGATGGCTTGATAGATCGTGATGATATTCCCTGCGACGGAAACACCTGAAATGGCAATCAAGCCCAGGTGAGCCACTAAATAAGAGTCCACCATGCCCATCAGCATTTGTAAGAAATTTTCACCCATGGCAGGAAGGGCGATGTTTAAGATTTTTTTGTATGAATTCATGCGTATATAAAAGAGCCAAACGGCTCTTTTGATCTTTCTAATAGGAAGAATTAAAGTCCCAAGTAGTCTTCTACGGCTGCTTGCATGTCTTTGGCTGCCACGCTTGTACGATGGCGAACCGGTGCAGTTTCAAGGCCGTCTACAGCCGGTGGCACAGGAACACCTGAGAGTGTGTGTAATTTAGCCAAGGCTTCGAAATCACCTAGACCTGTCTCGCCCGTCACCGCTTCTACTGCCACAACCGGGAATTTATAAGGACTTGCTGTAGAGGCAATGACTGTTTTAGCAGTATCCCCTGTTTGGGTCCGGTATTTTTGATAAACGGCTGATGCTACGGCTGTATGAGGGTCTTCGATGTAATCAGACGCTTCATAGACCCGCTTGATCTCTGCAGCAGTTTCTGCTTCATCTGCGTATGCAGCCGCAAACAAATCTAAGATGTCTGCATCAAAGTTGGACAATTGGTACTGACCTGTTGCAACAAGGCTTTCCATCAACTCTTTGGTCTTTGTGGCATCATTGCCTACCAAGTGGAAAATCAAGCGTTCCAAGTTTGAAGAGACCAAAATATCCATTGATGGGCTAGTGGTCACCTTGAACTCACGTTTCTTATCATAGACATGTGTTTTGAAGAAGTCTGTCAAGACATTGTTTTCATTTGACGCACAGATCAATTTCCCAACTGGAAGACCGATTTGTTTGGCATAGAAAGCTGCCAAGATATTTCCAAAGTTTCCTGTTGGAACAGTGAAATTGACTTTTTCTCCCGCTGTGATTTGGCCTGTCTTGACCAATTGCGCATAGGCGTATACGTAATAGACAACCTGAGGCACCAAACGGCCAATGTTCATAGAGTTGGCTGATGAGAATTGCATCTTGTTGGCTGCTAATTTTTCACGGAGCGCCACATCATTGAACATGTGTTTGACATTGGTTTGGGCATCGTCAAAGTTTCCATCGATCGCGATGACATGGGTATTGTCCCCCGTTTGAGTCGTCATTTGCAATTCTTGCACCTTGCTGACACCATCTTTTGGATAAAAGACAATGATCTCTGTTCCTGGAACATCGGCAAAACCTGCCATCGCAGCTTTTCCAGTATCTCCAGAAGTCGCCGTCAAGATGACAATTTTATTTTCCAAACCGTGCTTTTTAGCTGCTGTTGTCATAAAGTAAGGCAAGATCGACAAAGCCATATCTTTAAAGGCAATGGTGGAACCGTGGAAAAGTTCCAAGTTGTATTGCCCATCGAGTTTGACAAGCGGAGCAATAGCTGGGGTATCAAACTTGCTGTCATAAGCATGAGAAATACAGTAGTCCAACTCTTCTGCTGTAAAGTCGTCCAAAAAGGCTGACAAAACAAGCTTGGCCACTTCTTGGTAAGAAGCGTCTTTGAGGGTATCAAAATCCAGCTCTACTTGAGGATAAGAGACTGGAGTAAACAAACCGCCATCTGTCGCCAATCCTTGAAGGATGGCTTGACTAGCTGTTACAGTATTTTTTTCATCTCGTGTTGATTGATAAACTAATGTCATGACTGTTTCATTCCTTTACTAGTAGTCTTCTCATTATATCATAAATGTCAGAAAATTTAACGGCTTTTCGCCAAATCTTGGCAAAGGTCGGCAAACAGAAGCTAGATAAAAGAGAGCAGGCGCAACGACTTTGCTCCTACTCCCATGCGAATCTGTTTTTCAGGTGTCTGCAAGACTTGATCAAGCCAATCCCAACTCTGCTAAAACAGATGGGAAGTCTTTCTTCAAGGTTTCAAGAGCTACCGTTACTTCTTGACGAGTTTGGTTATTTTTCACAGTAACTTGACCGCTCTCAACTTCACTACTTCCTAAGGTAATCAAGGCTTTGGCCGCAAAGACATCTGCTGACTTAAATTGTGCCTTGAGCTTGCGTCCAAGGTAATCACGTTCTGCCTTGAAACCTTGGATTCGAAGGGCCTGAACCAAGCTAAGCGCTGCTTCATTGACTTCATCTCCTAGGACAGCGATATAGGCATCTAGGCCTGTTTCGATCGGTAATTCAATGCCTTTCTTTTCAAGAACGAGAAGGATCCGTTCCAGACCAATCCCAAATCCAAAACCAGCTGTCGCAGGGCCACCGAAGTATTCAACCAAACCATCATAGCGACCACCCGCACAGACTGTTAATTCATTGCCTTCAATTTCTGTAATGAACTCAAAAATCGTGTGGTTGTAGTAATCCAAGCCACGCACCATATTGGTATCGATGACATAGGCTACCCCCAAGTCTTCTAACATCCGACGAACCGCATCAAAATGCGCTTGGCTTTCTTCATCTAGATAGTCTAGGATGGAAGGAGCCTGTTCAACCGCGGCCTTGTCTTCTTTTTCTTTTGAATCCAAAACACGAAGCGGATTTTCTTCTAAGCGACGTTGGCTGTCCTTAGACAATTGATCCTTCATTGGCAAGAGGTAATCAATCAAGGCTTGACGATAAGCCTGACGACTAGCAGGGCTTCCCAAGGTGTTCAAGTGCAAGGTCACATTATCAATCCCTAGTTCTTTCAGGAATTGCGCGGCCATGGCAATTGTTTCGACATCCGTTGCAGGATTGCTCGATCCAAAGCATTCTACCCCAATTTGGTGGAATTGACGCAAACGACCTGCTTGAGGACGTTCGTAGCGGAACATTGGGCCTATGTAATAGAACTTACTTGGTTTTTGTACCTCAGGCGCAAAGAGTTTATTTTCTACATAGGAGCGGACAACAGGAGCTGTTCCTTCTGGACGAAGCGTGATATGACGGTCTCCCTTGTCATAGAAATCATACATTTCTTTGGTAACGATATCCGTCGTATCCCCTACTGAACGGCTGATGACTTCATAATGTTCGAAGATCGGTGTGCGGATTTCATCATAATTGTATCGCGCAAAGACCTTGCGTGCAAAGCCTTCTACATATTGCCATTTCGCTGAATCGTCAGGAAGGATATCCTGGGTCCCTTTTGGTTTTTGTAATTTCATAGCCTTCATCCTTTGTCTTACTTTTGCCTCTATTTTACCACAAATTCGAAGAGAAATGGAGGCTGGACCGAATTTCCTTCGTTCGACACGTTCAAAACCTCTTTCTCTTCTTGCCTTATCAGCCGAATTATGAGAAAATGGAAGCCATACTACACTGAAAGGATCTTGCGATGAGAGAGGATATCAAAATCAATGACCGCGCCCTGGCACTAGAGAAGCCGTTAATCGAAAAATTGGAGCTTGTATTTGATACCGATGTTGAGTTAGATGTTTATAATCTGGGACTGATCTACGAGATCCATCTAGATGAAGCCGGCACTTGCAAGGTGGTTATGACCTTTACCGATACGGCTTGTAGCTGTGCTGAGAGCCTTCCGATCGAAATCGTCGCTCGCCTAAAAGAAATCGAGGGGATCGAAGATGTCAAGGTTGAAGTGACTTGGTCACCCGCTTGGAAAATTACACGAATCAGCCGATACGGGCGCATCGCCCTTGGTCTTCCACCACGATAATAAGCATTACCTTTTAAAAAATGCATTCAACTAACGAAGGAAGGCCTCTTTGGAAATCCGATCCACAATAAAAACGAGGAACACCAGCTCTGACATCAGAGTCTGTTCCTCGTTTTTTATAATGTTTAAATCCATTCAAACTTTTTCACTACCAGAATGGACTAAGCCTCATCAGCTTTTGGTTCTGGAAGGATTTGATACAACACAATCCCAAGAATGGTTGACGTTGCGACACCAGTGATTTGAAGACCACCGAGGTCAATCATCAAACCACCGATCCCTGATACCAAGATCACACTTGCAATCAAGAGATTCTTTTTATTATCAAAATCAATCTTATGTTCAACTAAAATTTTCAAACCACTAGCAGCGATAACCCCAAAGAGGGCAATAGACAAACCTCCCAATACAGGAGTTGGAATAGAGTGCAAGAGTGCTGATAGCTTCCCAATAAAGCTCATGACAACCGCAATCACTGCCGCGCCTGAAATAACGTAAACTGAGTAGACCTTACTAAGGGCCATCACCCCAATGTTTTCCCCATAAGAAGTTACTGGAGGAGCTCCAAAGAATCCAGCAATAATCTGTGCCAAGCCATCACCAGTAAGCGTATGATCAAGCCCTGGATCCTTGAAGTAATCACGCTCAGTCAAACTGTTTAAAACCATGAGATGGCCAAAATGTTCCGTCATGGTCACAAAGGCAATCGGAGCCATGGTCAAAATCGCACTTGGATAGAGCTTAAAGCTATAATCCACAAATGGAATGTCAAAGTTTGGAACTTGAATCCAATGCGCCGCACTTACCTCTGAGAAATTGACAAAACTATGTCCTGTCAGCAAACCAAGAGCCAATGAGAAAATATAGCCCACAATTAATCCAAGTAAAATTGGGACGACACCGACAATCTTCTTGCCATACATGTTAAAGAGGATAACCGCAAAGAGGGTCACCATCGAAATCAATAGAGCATAACCACTATAGCTTTTATTTAAGGTTGTCGCATCAGTGACTGCATTTGCCGCAAGACTCAAACCAATTACCATGATAATGGGACCAACCACGATTGGTGGAAGGACCTTATTAATCCAATCTTTACCCGCATGCTTAACAATCAGAGCTACAAACAAGTAGACCAAACCACCCGCCATAGCACCCTGGGCAACTGCTGCGATTCCATCTGACTTCATCAGCATCTGCATAGCAGCAATATAAGCAAAACTAGACCCCATGTAAGCAGGAATCTTATACTTGGTCACTGTCAAGTGAGCCAAGGTCCCCAAACCAGATGAGAACAAAGCAATGGCAGGATCAATCCCAACCAAAATCGGCACCAGCACTGTCGCCCCAAACATGGCAAACAAATGCTGGAAAGATAAACCAATCAATAAACCAGGTTTTGGCATATCATTCACATCATATTTAACGTCATTCACGATCGTAAAAACCTCCTAAAATTAAGATGCGACAAGCTATGGCTGAACAAAAACGTCTACCTTCGATGACCAAATCGTAAGGATGCACTCCCTACTTCCATCATCGACGATTTCTTTTTTGATCAAACCACTTTTCAACTATACAAAAAAATCCCCCACAACAAGGAGATACACAAAATATAGGCTGGTCTTCCCAGGCCTTTCATTTCCATAGCTCCTTGCCTGCCTCTCTGGACAGTATTAAAGGATTAATTCGATTAGTCACAATTATAGCAAATTATAGACGGATTTACAAGAAAAATGACAGATAATACACTCAAATCCCCCAAAAAGTAATATTCATACGCTTCAGCGACAGGGTTAAAAATAGCGACTTTGAGCCAAAAAAGAGGCTGGGACAAAAGTCCTAGCCTCTCAATTATTTTTGGATTGTCGAGCAAGACGCAGTGGTTGAGTGGGCTCTACTACGCTGATTTCATCAGCTTTTACAGCCCTACTCAACTGTGCGGAGGTGGGACGACGAAATCGAATTCTAACGAATGACCGATTTCTGTCCCACTCTCTCTTTGGACAAAGTCGTCCTTGTAATTACTGTTTACCAGACTGTTCCATATTCCAGA
The DNA here is from genome assembly GCF_037890265.1 of Streptococcus sp. HCA-5024. Taxonomy (NCBI): domain Bacteria; kingdom Bacillati; phylum Bacillota; class Bacilli; order Lactobacillales; family Streptococcaceae; genus Streptococcus; species Streptococcus sp. HCA-5024. The sequence continues at coordinate 11,220 of NZ_JBBKBR010000010.1, read as the reverse complement.
AGTCGGTTACAGCACCACGTGATGCGGAAGAAACGATATGAGCGTATTTACCCAAAACCCCACGGCTATACAGTGGTGGCAAAGTTGTTTCAGCCTTGCGTTTCGCTAACTCTTCGTCTGAAACATGCATGGTAATTTCTTTGGTATCTTGATCAACTGTTACCATGTCCCCTGTGTGGAGGTAGGCGATTGGGCCACCGACCTGAGCTTCAGGCGCAATGTGACCGACAACGAGACCATAAGTACCACCAGAGAAGCGTCCATCTGTCAAGAGGGCCACCTTGTCCCCTTGACCTTTCCCAACGATCATAGATGACAAGGACAGCATTTCCGGCATACCAGGACCACCCTTAGGACCTACAAAACGAACAACAACAACGTCGCCATCCACGATTTCATCCGAAAGAACGGCTTCAATGGCAGCTTCTTCTGAGTCAAAAACCTTAGCAGGACCAGTGATGTTACGAACTTTCACACCTGATACTTTGGCAACTGCCCCTTCTGGAGCCAAGTTCCCTTTCAAGATAATCAATGGACCATCCGCACGTTTTGGATTGTCAAGTGGCATGATGACTTTTTGACCTGGTGTCAAATCAGCGAAGGCTTCTAAGTTTTCAGCCACCGTTTTACCAGTACATGTGATTCGATCCCCATGAAGGAAACCATTCTTCAGAAGGTATTTCATGACGGCCGGTACACCACCAACATTGTAAAGGTCTTGGAAGACATATTTCCCTGAAGGTTTCAAGTCCGCCAAGTGAGGGACGCGCTCTTGGAAATCATTAAAGTCTTCAAGGGTCAAGTCCACATTGGCTGCGTGAGCAATCGCGAGCAAGTGAAGAGTGGCATTGGTGGAACCACCTAGCGCCATGGTCACGGTAATAGCATCTTCAAAGGCTTCACGGGTCAAGATGTCAGATGGCTTGAGTCCCATTTCCAGCATCTTGACAACAGCACGACCTGCTTCTTCGATATCGGCCTTCTTATCCGCTGATTCAGCAGGGTGAGAAGAGGAACCTGGCAAGCTCATCCCAAGGACCTCGATCGCTGTCGCCATGGTGTTGGCCGTATACATCCCACCACAGCCACCAGGGCCAGGGCAGGCGTTACATTCCAGTTGCTTCACTTCTTCAGCCGTCATATCACCGTGATTCCATTTCCCAATTCCTTCGAAAACCGAAACCAGGTCGATATCTTTTCCATCAAGATTCCCTGGGGCAATAGTCCCACCATAAGCAAAGATCGCTGGGATATCCATATTGGCAATGGCAATCATCGAACCAGGCATGTTCTTATCACAGCCCCCGATGGCTACAAAAGCATCCACGTTGTGACCACCCATAGCTGCTTCGATAGAATCCGCAATGATATCGCGAGATGTTAGGGAGAAGCGCATACCAGGAGTCCCCATAGCAATCCCGTCCGCAACCGTAATGGTTCCGAATTGGACCGGCCAAGCTCCTGCATCCTTCACACCTTCTTTAGCCAATTTTCCAAAATCGTGAAGGTGGATGTTACAAGGGGTATTTTCCGCCCATGTCGAAATCACTCCAACAATCGGTTTCTCAAAACTTTCATCGGTCATTCCCGTCGCGCGAAGCATGGCACGGTTGGGAGATTTTACCATGCTATCGTAGACACTACTACGATGGCGTTTGTCTAATTCTGTCATGTCATTCCTCTCGTTTCATTTTTTACCATTATAGCATAAAAGAAGGCCCAAAGGCAGATCCAAACTTTGAGATTAACTGTGGAGAAGAAACTTTTCCCAAAAATTTCAATTTTTTTGTCAAGTAACTTTACTTTACAAAAAAGTTTTGTTATACTGTTACAGTTGATGAAAATCAAACCTAATTGAATTTATATCTTAAAAGGAGAAAAACGAAATGGCAGTACCTGCACGTCGCACATCAAAAGCGAAGAAAAACAAACGTCGTACGCACTACAAAGTAACAGCTCCATCTGTAAACTTTGACGAAGCAACTGGAGATTACTCACGTTCACACCGTGTATCACTTAAAGGATACTACAAAGGACGTAAGATCGCTAAAGCTGCATCAGCTGAATAATAGAAGGGAGATACCATGCGCGTAAATATTACACTTGAACACAAAGAATCTGGTGAACGCTTGTACCTTACTTCTAAAAACAAACGTAACACTCCAGACCGTCTTCAATTGAAGAAATACTCACCAAAACTTCGCAAACACGTTGTGTTTACAGAAGTGAAGTAAGCATTCAATACGAATCAATACAGAAGAAAAACGCTGATTTCAAGCGTTTTTTCTTTTTGCTAAATGCGATATATTGCACTGTATTTCAATTCAAACACTACCTTTTTCACTACCTTTTTGAAATAAGAATAATGATTCGGATATATAAAAGAAGAGGAACTTTAGTATGAAGCTCCTCTTTTTGTTATGTGTTCTTTTTCTCACAGATCGTATGACCTGGTTTGACACAGTTGGATTTCAGGTACTTTCAGTTTAGCTTTATATCAACCATCATCAAAATCCAACTATTTTCTTATTTTAAAAAATATGAATAAGTTTGATTGAATGAGGGAATTTCTTTAAATTTTTTCTTAGCACCTATAAGTTAATAATACTATTCTTTAAATTATAGTTTATAATTATCTGATGTTTCAATGACCACAAAACAAAGTACAGCGAATCACTTCCTTTAGTCAAACATATAACTGAACAACATTGTTTATCTTCCTGCACTTTCATATTTTTTCAATCCTTTTCTAAAAATTGTACGACTGATAATAATCAAAAAAACTGTAAAAACTATTTGATATAAAAATAGGTTCAATGTATCTTTCCCTAAAAATATTAATACTGCAGGATTGGCAATTAATAAATTGGGAACAAATAACATAGTGATCAATCTGTTAATACCTGTAAAAATATTATATGGATACTTAGAAATTCCAATATAATTCAAAAATACATCTACTTTTGAAAATTTAGTTGGGAACCAAAATGAACTAATCGTTATTAGAAACCAAATTGAATAATATATAATACAACCACACATTAAAGAAAGGATATAAAATAATATTTTTAATGAATTTAAATGTACATTTAAATTTCCATAACTTATAAAAATGATCGCAAGACCAAAAAAAGTATTCACGAATTGAACTAAATTAAATGATCTAAAAATATAGAACAACTGAGTATCAAACGGCCTCAATAAAATTTGATCCAAGTTACCACTCAAAATATCTGATTCTAAAATTCCCATACTTCTAATTAACAATCCCATCATAACTCCATCTACAATAGTGTAGGAACCTACCAAAAATAAAATTTGATAATAGTCCCAACCATTAAAAGAGTCTATGTTTAAGAAAATCAATCTAAAAAATACAATAGGTAAACCAATCCACAGTATCGACGAAAATAGACCACAAAAGAAGTCAAAATGAAAATTCATATCAGATTTAAAACCAAAATGAAGTAGCCTAAAAATTACTTTTATTCTAAACATTTTATCCTCCCACATTTGAGAAGTGCTCCACTCCTTTTCTCAATATGAATCTTGATATAATATAAAAAATGATGCACCAAATCAATTGAATACAAATAATTCTCAAATAGTCTATTAATTTATATGTATCATTACTAAACATCTGAAGCGGTTCATATACTAAGTATTTAAAAGGTAATACATCTAAAAACAGACGAAAATTATTTGAAAAAAAACTTAAAGGCAATAATATTCCTGATAAAAACTGAATTACTATTTCTTTAACAGTAAGGACAAAAAATATATTTTCTAACCAAAAAGAAAGCATACCTACACAACATGATATTAAAAACCATAGAACCATAGATAGAATAATTGCAATACTTCCTAAAATAAGAATTTCAATGGTTAATAACTCATTCTTGTAATAAACACTGGAGAATAAAATGACAGGAATGATGATAAATAATAAATGAGCAATCCTATCTCCAAGCATTTTACAAAAATAATACTTATAAAAAGTAACAGGTTTTATTAATATGCTAAAAAAATTTCCTGAATGAACATCGTCATTGATTTCCCAATCAACTGGATAAAAAACAAAATATGAAAAAATTATAGTCCCCAAATAGTATTGAACCATTGAGGTAAAATCATATCCTGCTATATTTATCTGGTTACTCTGATATATATACGTCCATAAAAATACTGATATCATAATTTGTATACTTGCCTGTAACATTAACAATAGTACACTTGATTTATAGTTCAAAATAGATCGAAATGATATCAGAATAATAGACATTTCTTTTTTCAATTGTGCTCCTTTTTTGTAAAATAGTTTTGTAAAATAATTTCTTCTAAAGAAAGATTTGATATTTCAAAATCTTCTATATCTACAAGCTTATTGATTGATTCTAATGTCTCAAAGACAAAATCTCTAGGTATTTTTAGTATACATTCCGATTTTGTTTGAGAAATGACTACTACTCCTTTAACAGAGCATAACTCTGGTACCAAATCTAATGTCATTTTTATCTTTAAATATTTAAAATCAGAAAATTTAGATAAAATAACATCCATTGACTCCTGCAAAATAATTTTTCCTTTGTCAATGACGATTAATTCGTCACAAACAGACGAAATATCATCCATATCATGACTCGTTAAAATAATAGTAGTATGACATTCTTCATTCATTTTCTTTAAAAATGTTCTGATATCTTTTTTAGACTGTATATCTAACCCTATAGTAGGCTCGTCTAAAAATAATATTTCCGGACTTGTTAAAGATGCCGCGATAAACTCCATTTTCATTTTTTGTCCAAGAGAGAGGGTCCGGACCTGCTGGTAAAGCTGATCTTTTACATTCAACAAATTGCTTAATTCCTGAATTCGTTCTTGTAAAATCGCCGGTTCTACCTCATATAAAGTACCAATCAATTGAAAATAATCCATAGCCGAAACATCTTGAAATAACTGTAATTTATTTCCTACTACTATTGAAATTTTTTTTCTAAAATTTATACTTCTTTTAAATGGAATTTCTCCATTCACTTCTAATTTTCCGGAACTAGGATAAAGAGTCCCAGTCAACATTTTAATCGTTGTGGATTTACCAGCTCCATTACTCCCAATAAAGCCAACTATACTCCCTCTCTTAATCGTAAAACTAATATCTTGAACAGCTCGAATCGTTATTTGATTACGTTTCAAAAATCTCTTGATAAATGGGAGTCTTGAATCAAAATTATAAAAATTTTTAGATAAATTCTGAGCATTAATAACTATTTCACTCATATATCTCTCCTTTCGATAAAATATATTTACTTGTACTTTTTCCATACTTTACCAAAATGCTAAAGATTGAGCTAAAATCTTCGGGATGGGTAAAATAATATTTGTCTTTAAAAAGTTTCTCAAAACCTTCAAGGCGATTATTGAAATCATTAAATTATGTATTGTCTAGCTGGTTGAATGTCTCTTTAATATCCATAAACTTTCTCCGTGATTCTTTATTTCACTTTATAAATAGAAGAGTGTCTATATATTTATAGATCCTCAAGGACTTGCATTTTATCAAGTATAAGTAGAATAGTATGTAAGGGTTTACATATTCGTATTATATGATTATTTAAGGAATCCGTCAATTTTCCACATTATTATATGACGAAATGTATTTTTTAAAAATGCAAAAATCTATGAGCAAGATGTTTGACTTCCTTTTTTAAAGTATATATACTTATATTAACCTTAGAAAAGAAAGAATGTTTGAACAGATATTCAATAATAATTACTTTTTTTAAAATTAAAATTCGAACTTTAAATTTTTATCTTTTTTATATTATTGAGTAACCTAAATTGCCCACTTTGTAAAATTAAGCTAGACAAAAAAAGACATCCAAGAGAAATTTCTTAAATGTCTGTAAACGTTGATATAAGCGTGTTGATTAACGTTTTGATAATTGTGATGCTTTACGAGCTTTCTTAAGACCTGGTTTGGAAAGTATGGATTTCAGTTGGACTAAAAACAGCGTAATATCAAGGATTTTCTGAACAATATCTACTTTTTAATTTCATAAAATCTGAATCAATATTTTTAAAATAGGGGAATAGTTTAGGTCTCTAAGCATTAAAATAATACACCTAACTTTGGTCACCGTTTTTTAGTTATTCACTCTTTTTTCAGATAGTGTTTTTAAAGTTATGATGTAAAATGCCGCAATTAAAACACTATACATCATAATCGGAGGATAGACAATTAAAGATAGAATCAATCCCACTCCTTTAATTATTAGGTCAGGTATCAATAACTTCCTATATTGTGCGGTAGCTTCAAGTAATTCTTTCTGATCTATATTGGGTTTATCAATTACTTTATGTAAAAACCAGTTTGCTACCGTTGAAACAATAACAATCAGTCCATAAAAGAGCTGTGCCGTATGATTCATGAAATGACTACTAACTATTCCAGTAGCATAGGGCATAAATGAAACAAAAAATAAAAGATACAAATTCTTTCAAATTTCTCCCTTTTCAACTTGGCTAACTTGACCTGCATTACCTAGGTCGCTTTGCTTTAAATTATACTTTTTTCTTAAACATTTGATACGAGCAGGTATTTCTTGTGAGTAATTTTCATCAAAAAATTTCATATATAATCTCCCTATAATCATGGAAAAGTAGTAAAAATAGTTGTTATCCTAGTTGATTAAAAAAATCTCTGATTTCCTCATCTTTTATAAAATAATATATAATTTTCCCCTCTCTTCTAGTGTCCAAGATGTTTTGATTGGCTAGTTTACGAAGATGGTGGGAGGCAGATGCCATACTGAGATTTAATAAACAGGCTATATCGCAGACACAGAGTTCTTCGACGGCAAGGAGATAAAAGATGATATTTATCTGTTTATTATCGGTAAATTTTGATAAAATGCGAAGTGATTTTTGGACTTTTTCCTTTTCAAGGTAGTTCGTTGCGGTTGTAACATTTTGTTGATTTATAACATCCACTTGACAGATACTATCTTTTTTCATAATTTTTTCTCCTAGCCTAACACAGCCCATAGCATGTCAAAGCTGTTGTTTTCAATCAGGATATACATCCCCAATCCTAAATAGACAACGGCAATAAACCATCTGCTATATTTTTCCAAAGTTTCTCCAACAGAAGGGACTTGTGCTAATTTTTGGGCAGAAAAAACCAAGAGATAAATCATGACTAGAAAAGTAAGTAAAGTCACTATCAAATTCGCTAAATTTAAGGTGGTAAAATATGGGACAAAGACACCAATATTGTCAGCGCCACAACTTGCAAAAGTAATCATAGCGACTAGAAAAATCAGGTTTTTATTGTCTTTTCGCAAACCATCTTTTGCAATAGCTTCTCCATCAGAATCTCCTAAAAGCAAAACTTTGAGGCCTAGGAAAATTGGAATCAAACCGAGTAAACCTAAAATCTCTTTACTAGGAATATAATTCAAGACAAATGCAAAAAGCAAACTTAGGAATATTAGACTAACAGAGCCTAGAAATTGTCCTAAATAGATGTTAATGATGTCCTTTCTGCTTTTTCTTTTGGCAAAAAATAACATTAGGATAATAAGTAAGTCTACGGCTGTCCCAGAATACAGGATTATTGAAGTAACAACATTTTGAACCATAAAGCACCTCATTCAAATATATTTTTGAATGTATTTTAACATTAAACTTTGTTGATGTCAACTTAAAATCCACCAATTAATAATTGCATGTCAATATTTGTATTGTGAAACTAGTTTCAGAAATATATAGTCTTAAAGTATGTCCACTGCCAATGGTTTTTTCAATATTTAAAAGGAGAGAACCAATTTGGTCCTCTCCAGGGTATAATTTTCCACCAACCCACTACAGTTGACAAAGAGCCGTTATTCTCAAATGAGACAACTCCTTTTAGTTTTTATAACCTCAGCTTCTCGGTCTCTTACCTACTTTTAATAGAAAGACTACGAAGGACGATTCTTAAAGTAGTCAGATTGTGCAATATCGAAAGATTAGATGGGCTTAACCAATTTAACAACCCAAATCCAATTAAACTTCCATTTATTACAACTGTTTCTTGAATATTTCTTTGAATTAATTTCTGCAACGATTCAGATAAAGAATTCAATTCCTCGAAGAAATCTAAACGATTATCTAATAATAAAATATCACTCATCTGCTTAGAAATATCAGCACTTTCATTCATCACAACCCCAATATCTGCAAGCGTCAAGGCAGCAGAGTCGTTTAACCCGTCTCCAACCATCAAAATAGTTCGGCCAGCTTTCTGTAATTCCTGAACCAACTGAAACTTACCATCTGGTTTTAAATCAGTATAAACGTTGTCAAATGGCAGATCTTTAACCAACTCTTCTGTTCTAGCCAACGTATCACCAGTTGCCAGAATCAGTTTTTTCCCTTGGCGCTTTAGCTTTTTCAATGCAACTTTCGCCTCGCTTCTCAAGGGAGTGTGGATACAAAACATCCCAATTAATTCTTTCTTATAAGCCAAAAACAATAAATTGTAATGAGTCTTATATTGCTCAATCAAGGCCAGCTGCTCAGAACTAATTCTTACCTGTTCGTCTTGCATTAGTACATAATTTCCAATGACAACCGATTGACCATCAATTTGCGATTTAATCCCTTTGCTTGCAACATACTGAAGCTTGCCATGCATTTCTTCGTGTTCAATGCCTTCAATTTCAGCTTGTTTAACAATTGCATTGGCAATAGGATGATAGATATGTTCCTCCAAACATGCACTTATTCTTAAAATATCTTTCTCAGTATAATCTCCGAAAGGAAGAACCTTTTCAACCAAAGGATAACTCGTCGTGATGGTACCCGTTTTATCAAACAAGAAAGTATCCACTTCCAGATATTTTTCTAATACATCACCATCTTTAATAACCATTTCTCGATTTAGACCTTCCTTTATGGCCGTAAGGTAGGCTACAGGTGTGGATATTTTTAGAGCACATGAAAAATCCACCAATAAAAAGGAAATGGCTTTTGAAAACGAACCTGTTAACAGATAAGTCAAACCAGCACCTAAGAAGTTATATTTTACAACCTTGTCTGCCATCCTAATAAAATGACGTTGTTTTGTCTTCTTACTCTCTTCAGATTTTTTCATCAGATTGATGAGTTGCAAAATACGACTGTTTATCTGATTATCAGTCACACGAATTCTTAACTCTCCTGTTTCCAAAACAGTATTCGCACATACAGAATCTCCCTCTTTCTTTTCAACAGGGAAGCTCTCTCCAGTCAAGGAACTCTCATTGACCATGCCTAATCCTGAAACCACTTGGCCGTCAAACAAGATTTCATTCCCTTGGGAGACAACTAATACATCACCTACTTGAACATCAGAACTCTTGATGCTGATGACCATGTCTCCCCGCACTAAGAAAACATCACTTTCTTTAGCAAGAAGGCTTTGTTCCAAATCTGTTGCTGTTTTTTTAAAAGACCACTGATCCAGATGATTACCCAAATCAAGCATAAACATGATGTTGCTAGCTGTCTTGGATTGGTTCATAAACAAGGACAACAAAATGGCCGAACAGTCCAAGACCTCCATGGTTAGTTCCTTGCGCGCTAAAGTTTGATAGGCTTCTTTGACATAACCCAAAGCCTGATAACAAGTCCAAATATAACGAATAGGGTAGGGTACAAAACTTCGAAACAGCAAACGCTTAATCGCTGCACCCGATACAATTGAATAAGCACTCTCTTCTCTACGAATGGGAAGAGTCATCAAGTCCGAAACTTTCCCCTTGTCAATTTTTTTTAAAAAGGCCTCTGCATTTTCTAATACAGAGAAGCCTTCTTTCATACGTAGAGTAAAGTGCTGCTGATCCATATAAAACTGAATAGAGTCGATCCCTTTTTCATCTTTAGCCAAGGAACGAAGATAATCTTGAATATCCAAGGTCAGTGAAAACGAGGACGATAATCGGATATGTTGATATCCTCTGTGTAGCACTTTAAAAGACATATTATTCACCTGTCAGGCTATCTAATTGTTCTTCTTTCTTTTCCTGTTCGTATAAATATTTAGCGTCTTGTAAAACATCATCACCGTGTTGTTTTACAACAGAAACAGATGCATCCAGTCCATCTTTCAATTTGTAAGCTTTAGCCAAGGCCTTAGAATAGCCTTTCTTAGCTTCTTTACTTGCTAAGACTTTCAAGCCAAGCGTCCCAAATGCTACCCCTCCTAAGAAGAGAGATGATTTTTTCGCAACTTTTGCGACGTTTAATACTTCTTTTAACATGTTTATTTCCTCCTTGTAACTATTGTAGCGAAAAATGACAGCAAAAGCAATTGCTGATATCTGATATATAGATAAAATTCTCTATACTGATATTTAATTATATTATGATGAAAACAATATACTTTATTTTTTGATACTGTCAATAATTATGTGTAAACACTTAAGTAGAGTTACGGAGTGTTAATTAAATAAGCTTTCAAGTGTATCAGAACATTGACCAAACCCTTTATGGATTCGTTGACTTTGCTTGAAATTATAATCTTCAAACAACGTAACTAAGTAACGTTCCAGAGCCTCCTCATTAGGAAAAAGAACCTTCTTTTTCGTTTGATGTTTGATTTCTTTGTTAAGAGACTCAATGAGGTTTGTCGAATACATGCTGTGCCAAATCTGGTAGGGAAACTGATAAAAAGTTAAAAGATTATCCGTCTTCTCCAGACTTTCCATGACTTTCCTATACTTTGGTTTCCATTCGGCGAGAAAGTCCTCTAAAGCTTGTCCTGCCATTTCTAAATTTTCAGCACGATAAATCATTATAAATTGCCCCAGAATAACCGCTCTATCTGCTCGTTTCACTTTACTAGCTAGATTTCGACTAATATGAATTAAGCAACATTGTTGTTTAGCTAATGGGTGAGCCTGACTGATAATCTGCTCAAGCCCCTTAAAGCCATCTGTAACTACAAGAGAAATCTGTTGGATTCCTTGGTTTTGAAGCTTGTCTAACAGGGTGGACCAAGAAGCATTGTTTTCTTGAGGCAACTGTGCATAGCATATCTCTATGCGACTAAAGTCGCTAGAGCTATCCTAATTGCGCACCGCCAGTTCTCATAGAAAAAAACACCTTGCAAGATGCAAAGTGTTTTCGTTTGTATTCTGCTGTCCAGTAACGAATTAACGTTTACTAAATTGTGATGCTTTACGGGCCTTTTTCAAG
>NZ_JBBKBR010000009.1:0-68849 GCF_037890265.1 Streptococcus sp. HCA-5024 | reverse complement strand
AGTTTTTTTGAAATAAAAAAATAGAGAGGGAATCCTCTCTATTTATATTCTTGTCTGTATTTGTTTTCTTCAGCTTTGTTAGCCCATACATAATGACCTGGTTTAATTTCAACCATTTGTGGTTTATCTTCAGAATAATCATGTTGTTCTGGATCGTAGATTTTTAGAACTTTTTTACGTTCTAGAATTGGATCTGGAATTGGGACCGCTGAAAGTAGGGATTGGGTGTATGGATGGATTGGGTGGTTAAATAGCTCTTCAGTTTCTGCTACTTCTACAATAACCCCTTTATAGATAACTGCAATACGGTCAGAAATGAAGCGCACAACTGACAAGTCATGGGCAATAAAGAGGTAGGTCAAGCCTAATTCTCTTTGGAATTTTTTCAAAAGGTTCAAGACCTGTGCACGTACTGAAACGTCAAGGGCTGAGATTGGTTCATCCGCAATGACAAATTCTGGTTCCATGACAAGTGCACGGGCAATACCGATCCGTTGACGTTGACCACCTGAGAATTCGTGAGGATAACGTGTCAAATGTTCTGCTAGAAGTCCAACCTCATGCATAATATTTTTTACTTTTTCCTGACGTTCTTCTTCACTGTTAAACAAATGGTGGTTGATCAAACCTTCAGAGATAATATAATCAACTGTTGCACGTTCATTCAAACTTGCTGCTGGGTCTTGGAAGATCATTTGAATTTTTCGGATCAACTCTGATTTTTCACTGTGAGAGTTTCTTCCGTTGATCTTGCGACCGTCATAAATAATTTCTCCAGCACTTGTATCATTCAAACCGATGATCGCACGTCCAATTGTTGTCTTCCCACTTCCTGATTCACCAACAAGAGAGAAAGTTTCTCCCTTATTAATGAAGAAGTTGGCGTTCTTTACAGCAACGAATTTTTTACTTCCTTCACCGAAGGAAATTTCTAAATCTTTAATTTCAACTAATTTTTCAGTCATTTCCTTCCTCCTATTCTGTCATGTGAGTGAAGCCCATTTTTGAGCCAATCTTTTCGTGAAGGTTTTCGATTACTTCTGGTTTATGAACTGTTGGTGCATCTGGATGGAGCAACCATGTCTTCGCCCAGTGAGTATCGGTCACTTTGAAAGCAGGTGCCTCTTCTTCAAAATCAATCTGCATTGCATAGTCTGAACGAAGAGCGAAGGCATCTCCTTTGATTGGAGCATACAATGATGGCGGAGTCCCTGGGATAGAGTAAAGATCACCATCTGAGGTTGACAATTGAGGCAAGCTTGAAAGCAAGCTCCATGTGTATGGATGTTTTGGATCGTAGAAAATTTCTTCTACTTTACCAAACTCAACAATTTCTCCAGCATACATAACGGCTACTTTATCTGCAATACTTGCAACCACACCTAAGTCGTGGGTGATAAAGATAACTGTAAATTGGTATTCTTTTTGAAGGGATTTCAACAAATCAATGATTTGCGCTTGAATGGTTACGTCTAGGGCTGTTGTTGGTTCGTCACAGATTAAGATATCTGGACGGCAGGCCAAGGCGATGGCAATAACGATCCGTTGACGCATCCCACCTGAATATTGGAATGGATACTCATCAAAACGACGTTCCGCATCTGGAATTCCAACTTTCTCCATATAGTCCAAAGCCATTTCTTTAGCTTCTTTAGCTGTTTTCCCTTGGTGTTTGATAATGACTTCCGTAATTTGTGAACCAATTGTGTTGATTGGGTCCAAACTTGTCATTGGGTCTTGGAAAATTGTAGCGATCTTAGATCCACGAATATTTTCCCAATCTTTATTCGATTTTAAATCTGTCAATTCTTGACCACGGTATTTAATCGAACCTTGGGCAATACGGCCATTATCTTCTAACATTCCGGTGAACGTCTTTGTCAAAACTGATTTCCCTGAACCTGACTCACCAACCAAGGCAAGAACTTCACCTTCTACTAGCTCAAGCGATACGCCACGAATCGCTGTCAGTACGCGATCGCGCACGTCAAATTCCACTACGATATCTTGAGCAGATAAAATAATATTGTTATTTGATGTCATATCTACTCCTCCTATCTATGTGTACGTGGGTCGCTGGCATCGGCCAAGTTTTGTCCGACGATAAAGAATGACAAGGATACTAAAATCAAAACAGTAAGTGGAATCCAGAATAGGTAGGCATTTGTAGTTACGTTTTGAGAATAGTCAGAAATCAACCGTCCCAAACTTGGAACTGTGATTGGAAGACCAAGTCCGAAGAAGGAAAGGAAAGCTTCGTAAGAAATAAAACTTGGTAACATTTGTGATGTCTGGGTCACGATTACAGATACCAATTGAGGTAAAATATTTTTCGTAACAATTTTCAACGTTGGTGTTCCTAATGTTCGACTGGCCAAGTTGTACTCCAAATCACGGTAACGCATGATTTGAACACGAATCATGTAGGCAATTCCGATCCATCCTGTTAAGGACATGGCAAGAATCAAATTCCAGAAACCAGATCCCATTGAGTAAGTCAAGACGATAACGATCAACATAAATGGAATGTTTGAAATAACGTTATAAACTTCCATCATGATACGGTCGATGGATTTTGAGATTCCCCAAATTCCACCAACGATGACTCCGACCACCACGTTAATAACAGTTGCGATAAAGGAAATGATAATCGAATTTCGAGCACCAAACCAAACTCCATCAAAGAGGGATTTACCGTTGTTATCTGTACCAAAGAAAGCTTTGGCACTTGGTGGATTCAAACGTGCTGAAAAGTCATTTACCTTACTTACGTCGTTGTAATCAAAATTTGAAAACATCGGGTAGATAAAACTCATCAAGAGAATCCCAATCAAAACAGCAAGCATAATGATCGTGGTTCTTTTTTTAAAGAATTGTCTGAATACAGATTTCCAGTATGAATACGCTGGAGCATCGATTACTTCAGAGGCAAAGTCATCGCGTTTTACAAACTGAAATTTATTTTTATCGATTGTAGCCATTATTTGCCTCCTTTCGTATTCGTTAATTTAATCCGTGGATCAAGCACTGTCATCAAGATATCACCTAACATGGCAGCAAAGATACCAAGCGATGTGAAGATGAAGACAAGTCCGATAACCATGGTGTTGTTTGATGCTTTAATAGAGTCAATCAACATTTTACCCATACCTGGGAAAGCGAAGACTGTTTCAGTAAGTGTCGCACCTGAGATAACTCCAATAATAGATGTCGGAATACCAGATACCAATGGAACCATCGCATTTTTGAAGATGTGTTTTTTTGAAATCTCACGTTCTGACAATCCTTTTGAACGAGCAAAACGGACGAAATCTTGTGAATGGATATCGATCATGTAACGACGAATCCAAACGGCGTTAAATGGTGCACTCAATAAACCAAGAATCAGAGACGGCAATACATATGAACGCCAGTCCTGTGCTCCAAGAACTGGGAATGAGTCTGGAAGCCCAAAGAATGAACCTGCTAAACGGACAATGTAGACCGAAGCAATGGTTGGAAGAGACATCATAAATGTCAAAGCAGCTGTTGAGATGCTATCAAACCATGAGTTCTTGAACAGAGCCATGTAAGATCCTAATGGGATCGCAATCAAATAAGAAATTGCAATACCAATCAAACCAATGATTGAAGAAGATGCAATCATGGATGGATTCTCATAGTTGCTCAACGTTGCTGTATAAGCGTCCCCTTTACCAAATCGACTGATATCTTGTGAGTCTGCCTTACTTGGTGATTTGTAGGTACGTGAGTAGATATCGATGGAAGATGTCTTTTTACCTGTTGGGAAGTTCACTTCACTCTTCTTAGTTGTTCCTTGTCCTTGTGTAATAACTTGAAGAACAGGGGTATTTGAATAAGTTGGATATGAATTTCCAAGGTTTAAGGTCACAAAGTTTTGGTGTACATATGGGAATTGACCATTAAAGTACAAGAGGTATTTGTGTTTCGTACCAGAACCTACAACTGACCAACCAATAGACGGATCATTTTCAATACGGATATAGCGTTTGAGGTTTGGATTTGAAGCATCTTTCACCCAACCTGGATGATCAAATTGAATCAAATTCGCATAGAAGCTGACGACACGTTCAAAAACTGGAATTTCACGCACCGCATAGAAAGACTTACTTTCTGGGAAACGTTTCAACTGCCAACCATGACCTAATTTGTTAATGTATTCCTTATAGATCTTTTCATTGGCAGTTGTCGCATCAACTGTTACAGAAGAATCTTCTTTACTTGCTTTTTGTTGCAAGCTCTTTGAATCCATGTATTCCAAATAACCCATGCGATCGTAGACAGTATTTTCGTAGTTGATCTTCGAATCTTTTGTCTTCGCTACTTTATTGTAGTTGGGGTCATTTTTAAAGATGAGATTTCTCGGTGTTAGCGTATAGATAATCATGTAGGTTAATGTCGTGACGAGAAAGATCGACACTAACGAACGCAAAATACGCATAAAAACATATTTTTTCATATTTCATTCCTTTAATGTCCAAAAGAACTTTCTCCCCTAGAAGAGAAAGTTCTAATGAAAAGCAATAATTAATTATTTAACGTGTTTTTCAAGATCTTGTTGAGCTTTTTTGTTTGACTCAGCTTTTTCTTTTTGCCATTTTTCACGTGCTTGTTCGTATTGTTTCTTAGTAACAGGTTCATCTTGAACTTCTACATATTTGAAGTAAGCAGATCCTTTGTTACCTGTTTGAGCTGATGGGCCAGAGAATGGAACCACTTTAGAAACAACTGTTGCTGCGCCTGTGCTTGACATTGTTGGGATTACCAAGGCACTATCACTCAACCAAGCTTGAGCAGTAGCATATTTTTCGTAACGTTTAGCTACATCAAGTGATTCGCTATTAGCATCTGCAAGAAGTTTCGCATACTCATCCAAGCCAACTGCTTTGGCTGAAGCATTATCTACACCACCTGCAAAACCAAGGTAAACTTTTGTTTGGTCTTCTGATGATGGTTGAAGAGTATCAAGGTAAGTTGATGGATCATCGTAGTCTGGGTTCCATCCGACCAATCCTTGAAGATCCCAATCTGCATCTGCAGCTGATGGAACATTCAATGTGATGTTCAACACTTCGTCTTGGTCCATCATTTGAAGGTCAAGAACGACATTGTCTTTACCAAGAGTATCTTCCACTGTTTGTTTCAATGATTGCATCCGTGAAACAAAGTTTGTAGAGTTTTGTGCTACTGGTACGTCAATATGAATTGGGAATTGAACGCCATCTTTTTGAAGTTCAGCTTTTGCTTTTTCAAGTTGTGCTTTTGCTTTGTCTTTGTTGTAAAGACCGTCTTGACCATCTGCAAGGTTGACACCTTTCCATTGGTCTCCATAAGTAGTCAACTTATCTGCAACCACATCTCCAAAGTCTTTCCCATTAACTTGTACAAAAGCAGGAGCTGTATAGGTATTACGGATAGCTGGTTTAGCAAATGCTTTACTATTTACTTGCGCTGAATAGTTTTCACGATTCAAGGCAAAGGTGATAGCTTGACGGAAATCTTTGTTTAAGATTGCTTTCTTAGTAGAAGATTTTTCAGCATCTGATTTCTTAGCTGTGTGTTTGTAAGATTGACGATCAATGTTGAAACCAAGGACTGCTACACCTGAACCAGCCGGTGTGTTGTAAATGTTGTCTTTATATTTTTTCTCTACTGTAGCAAAGTTTGAGCTTGCTGGGAAAAGACGAGCAACTGTATAAGCTCCATCAGAGAAACCACGCGCCAATGAATCTTGGTCTGATCCATCATAATAAGTGAGTTTCACTTCTTTAAGGTGAACATTTTTCTTATCCCAGTAGTTGTCATTCTTTTCAAATACAACAGATGATTTTGAAGTGATTGATTTAAGAAGGAAAGGTCCGTTTGCAAGGATTGATTTCACATCGTTTGGTTGACCAAAATCATCTCCCTTACTCTTCAAGAACTCTGTGCTAATTGGGAACAAGATTCCGTTTGTTGTTTTAGAGTTCCAGAAGGTTTCAGGTTTATTCAATGTATATTGAAGTGTGTAATCGTCAACAGCTTTGACACCAACTTGGCTAAAGTCTGTAGTTTTTCCTTGTACATAATCATCCAAGCCTTTGACAGAACCTTGAACAAGTGAAAGGGTTTCAGATTTTTTATCAGCAGCGTGTTTCAAACCAGTTACGAAGTCTTTGGCAGTCACTTCACCATGTTCTTCACCATCTGCATCGTACCATTTAACACCCTTACGAATCTTGTAGGTATAAGTCAAACCATCTTTTGAAACAGACCAATCTTCTGCAAGTGATGGCACAAGATTTCCATACTTGTCATTTGCCATCAAACCATCTACGACATTTGTAGTGATATCATGTGTAGCAGCTTTAGAAGATACAGTGTAGTCCAAAGTTTGAGGATCATCTGTGTAGACATAACCATAGTTTTTGTCTTCACCTGAGCTTGCTTTACTAGTATTTGAACCAGAACATGCAGCCAACAATCCAGCTGCAAGGAGTGTTACTCCGGCAACTGCGAATACTTTACCTTTTTTCATAGGAATTCTCCAATAGTTTTTTTAGATTTGTTTAAGATTATATCACAAGTAGAAAAAAAAGTAAACTAAATTTTCTGAATATTTGCTTCAACCCCATCCAAAAACCTTGTTATGATTGACTTTTTAGCCTAATTGATGATTTTACGATTTTCCATTGATCATTTGTATGATACAATAGAGAGGACTAAGCAACGAGGAAACAACTGTGAAAAAATTCTTTCTTTCTTTTTTAACCTTCATGCTGCTGTTATGCAGTTTACCTTATCAAGTCGTTCTAGCAGATGATCTGGATCTTCCTGCTCAAAGCGCTATTGCTGTTGAAGCTGATACAGGTAAAATCTTATATGAAAAGGATTCAGAGAAAAAGCGAGATGTGGGGGGACTATCTACACTCTTGACCACTTATCTGATTTTCGAAGCCATTCATGAAAAAAAACTTTCTCTAAAAGATCCTATCAAATTGTCTGAGAAAGCTCTGGCCTTAAATGATATCGAAGGTGCTGGTACTCTTCCTATGGAAGCGAACCAATATACAGTTGAACAGTTATTGACTGCTCTTTTAGTTGGAAATTCTAGCACTGCTGCCTTGGCCTTAGCTGAGAAAGTGGGGGGCTCCGAAAAAAGCTTCGTTGAAAAAATGAAGCAAAAACTTGCTGAATGGGGCATTCAATCTCCTCATTTAATTAATGCTACCGGATTAAATACTCAAACCATCAGCGGAGATCCTGACGGGAAAGGAGACGAAAATCAATTGAGTGCTTATGATATTGCTGTCATTGCCAAGCACTTACTCCAGGATTTTCCTGAAGTGACCAAATATACTTCAAAACCCACTGCTCTTTTTTCAAACACGCAGATTGAAAACCCCAACCTGATGCTAGAAGGCATGCCGAATTATCGTTCTGGAGTTGATGGCCTACGGGTCAGCAACTCTACCAAAGGTGGCATCACCTTTGCTGCATCGACGACGCAAAATGGCATCCATATGATCACGGTTGTCCTAGGAGTGGAGGCAGTTGACGGTGATCCATATGCACGCTTTGTGGCTACTTCTTCTCTGATGAACTACGTGGTACGGACCTTTGTTTCTTCCATTGTCGTCAAAGAAGGAGATCCCTACGGAAAAAGTAAGGCAACTATCATGGATGGGAAGTCAGAGACTGTTTTAGCTGTTGCAAAAAAAGACTTCTATATCGTTGAAAAGCAAGGCAGTCAAGCAGAACCAAAAATTCAATTCAAGAGTGACCAAGAATCATTCCGAGCACCTGTCAAATCAGGCACAAATCTTGGAAAATTACACTACACTGATCCAGATAAAATCGGACGTGGCTACTTAGAAGATCAAGAACCAACAGTCGATATGGTAGCAGGAAGAACCATTGAGAAAAGCTTTTTCTTAAAGGTTTGGTGGAATGAATTTGTTCGTTATGTCAACGAAAAATTATAAGTAAAAAAATCACAATGGAGTCAAATCCATTGTGATTTTTGATTGATGAAAATGAATTATCCTACAGATCCTTCCATTTCGTAGCTAATGAGTCGGTTTAACTCAACGGCGTATTCCATTGGAAGTTCTTTTGTAAAGGGCTCTACAAATCCCATGACAATCATTTCTGTCGCTTCTGATTCAGACAAACCACGACTCATCAAATAATACAGTTGTTCTTCTGAAATTTTTGAAACCTTGGCCTCGTGCTCCAAAGCAACTTGTGAGTTGTGGATTTCATTAAATGGAATCGTGTCTGATGCAGATAAATCATCCATGATAATAGTGTCACACTCAATGTGAGAAACTGATTTCTTAGAGTTCTTGTTGAAAGTCACTTGTCCACGGTAGTCTACCTTTCCGCCACCCTTCGCGATGGATTTGGATACGATAGACGAGCTAGTGTGAGGGGCATTGTGGATCATCTTGGCACCTGTATCTTGGTGTTGACCTGCATTCGCAAAGGCAATGGACAACATGGTCCCACGCGCTCCTTCTCCATCTAGATAAACAGATGGGTACTTCATGGTTGTCTTGGCTCCTAAGTTCCCGTCGATCCACTCAACTGTAGCATCTTTTTGAGCTTTGGCCCGCTTGGTGACCAAGTTGTAGACATTGTCAGACCAGTTTTGGATGGTCGTGTAGCGCATATAAGCACCATCCAAGGCAAAGATCTCAACAATCGCTGCATGGAGGCTATTGCTTGAATAGGTCGGTGCTGTACAGCCTTCTACATAGTGAACACTTGCTCCCTCATCCACGATAATCAACGTGCGCTCAAACTGACCTGTATTTTCATTGTTGATACGGAAGTAAGTTTGAAGGGGAACGTCTACTTTTACGCCTTTTGGCACATAAATGAAGGTTCCACCAGACCAGACTGCTGAGTTTAGGGCAGCCAATTTGTTATCCGTTGGTGGCACTAACTTCGCAAAATACTGTTTGAATAGGTCTGGATATTCTTTTAGGGCAGAATCTGTATCGGTAAAGATAATCCCCAACTTTTCAAACTCTTCTTTCATATTGTGGTAAACCACTTCTGATTCATACTGAGCAGAAGCTCCCGCTAGGTAAGCACGTTCCGCTTCAGGAATCCCGATACGCTCAAAGGTTTCCTTGATTTTCTCTGGGACTTCGTCCCATGAACGGGCAGGTTTATCCGAAGGTTTTTGATAATAGATCAAATCATCAAAGTCAATTTCTGATAGATCGGCTCCCCAGGTTTGCATGGGCATCTTTTTGAAGGTTTCAAAAGATTTCAAACGGAATTCGAGCATCCATTC
Organism: Streptococcus sp. HCA-5024; assembly: GCF_037890265.1. Taxonomy (NCBI): domain Bacteria; kingdom Bacillati; phylum Bacillota; class Bacilli; order Lactobacillales; family Streptococcaceae; genus Streptococcus; species Streptococcus sp. HCA-5024. Next base: position 59,542 of record NZ_JBBKBR010000009.1, on the reverse strand, counting down.
TGGTTCATTTTTTGCTGCAGACAATTCACGAATAACCGCTTCATTCAATCCCTTCCCGGTAGAGAGAATGGGTTGAACGTCATCGTGAAATCCAAATTTATATTCACCGAGATCAATTGGTTTCGGTTCGACTCTTTCTTCAGCCATAATTTCCTTTCTTTCTCTGTTTCTTCTTTTAATTATTTGCTACGTTCGATCGCTTTTTTGAGAGCATTCCAGGAGAGGGTTGCACATTTAATCCGTTGTGGGAATTTTGAGACTCCAGATAAGAAGGCTGCATCTCCCAACTCCTCTTGGCGAGGATCTGATTGGCCTTGGACCATTTCTGAAAAGACCTGTGCCAATTCTTCGACTTCCTCTTTTGTTTTTCCCATTACAGCATCCGTCATCATACTAGCTGAAGCCGTTGAGATCGTACAACCTGAATTCACAAAGGCAATATCTTCCACCCTGTCATTCTCATCAAATTTCACACTCAACTGGATCACATCTCCACAAGTTGGATTGTTGAGTTGGATCTGATCAACATCTTCAATCTGCCCTTGGTGATGGGGGTGTTTTGAATGGTCGGCTACGACCGCCATGTACAGCGAATCTAATTTAGAAAGTGCCATTGAAAAACTCCTTTGCTTTGATCAATGCCTCAATTAATTTATCACAGTCCGCTTTGGTGTTGTAGATATAAAAACTTGCTCTCGTTGTCGCTGGGACTTGTAGGTATTGAAGAAGCGGTTGTGCACAGTGGTGACCTGCACGAACGGCAATCCCTTCATAATCTAGTGCTGTTGCTAAGTCATGCGGATGGAGATCTCCTAGATTAAAGGAAATGACGCCAGAACGTTGGGCTAAGTCTTGGGAACCATAGATGGTCAAGCCTTCGATAGCCTGTAATTTTGGAAACACATAGGCAATCAGTTCTTGCTCATGCGCTTCTACCTGGTCCATACCCAGCTCTTCTAAGTAATCGATTGCTGCACCAAGACCAATTGCTCCCGCCATATTAGGTGTTCCAGCTTCAAATTTCCAAGGCAATTCCTTCCAAGAGGCAGATTGTTCGTAAACAAAGTCAATCATCTCGCCCCCATACTCGATTGGAGACATTTGCTCTAAGATTTCTTCCTTCCCATAGAGGACACCAATCCCTGTTGGTGCAGCCATCTTATGGCCAGAAAAAGCAAAGAAATCCGCATCTAAGTCTTGTACATCAATGGCCATATGAGGGGTTGATTGAGCCCCATCTACGACCATGATCGCTCCAACTTCATGGGCTAATCGAGCAATTTCCTTGATCGGATTGACCACCCCTAAGACATTCGAAGCATGGGTGATGGAGACAAATTTTGTCTTCTCACTAAGCTTGCTCTTTAAGTCCTGCATATCCAGTAAGCCATCTTTTAGATAGACATAGACCAGTTTTGCTCCTGTCTTCTTGCAGGCTTGCTGCCAAGGAATGATGTTGGAATGATGTTCCATGATGGAAATCAAGACTTCGTCCCCTTCCTTTAGGACTTCTTCTGCATAGCGAGCTACCCAGTTGAGTCCAGTCGTTGTCCCTCTTGTAAAGAGCACCTCCTTGGTTGATGAAGCGTTGATAAATTTTCTGACTTTCTCACGCGCCGCCTCATAGGCTGCTGTCGCTCGTTCAGCCAAAGTATGAACTCCACGATGAACATTGGCGTTATCTTGCAAATAATAGTGATTAACTGCTTCAAGAACAGGTTTAGGTTTTTGCGTCGTTGCTGCATTATCTAGATAAACCAAAGGCTCATCGTGAACTAGTTGATCGAGAATGGGAAAATCTTGAGCAATCGTATTTTTATCTAGCATTGTTTCTCCTTAGCGTTGAGATAACTTTTCTTCGATGGTGGCAATCATTTCATCACGTACTTCTTTAACTGGAATTTCAACAATAACAGATCCCAAGAAACCACGCACCACTAAGCGTTCTGCTGTGTGTTGATCCAGACCACGACTCATGAGGTAATACATATCTTCTGGGTCCACTTGACCGATCGATGCAGCATGGCCTGCTGTGACGTCATTTTCATCAATCAAGAGGATTGGGTTCGCATCTGAACGTGCTTGATCCGATAACATCAAGACACGGCTTTCTTGCTGAGCATCTGCTCCTTTAGCCCCCTTGATAATATGACCAATTCCGTTGAAGGTCAAGGTTCCTTTTTCAAGAATAACCCCGTGTTGCAAGATATTTCCGATCGAGTTGCAGCCAAAGTTGGTCACACGGGTATCAATTCCTTGCACCTGACGACCGCTTGATAAGGCAACGACTTTCAAATCTGCATGGCTTCCGTTTCCAACCAAGTCACTGTCAAAATCTGCAACCACGTTACCTTCGTTCATAACACCGATAGCCCAATCAATGCTGGCATCCTGACCTAGTTTCCCACGTCGACTGATGTAGGCTGTGACATTTTCACCCAGGCGGTCAATCGCCGCAAATTTCACTTGGGCACCTGAGCGGGCGATCACCTCAACCGTCACATTAGCAGTTGCTGTTGCTGAGCCTTCACCTTTTGATTCTAGGCGTTCCAAATAGCTAAACTTGCTGTTTTTACCTGCGATAATCAAAATGTGCTTATTAAAAGGTACATCACTGTCGCTATCCTGGTAGAAAATACCTTCGATTGGTTCTGAAATTTCGACGTTATCTGGAACATATAGCACAGCCCCACTATTAAAATAAGCCGTGTGGTATGCTGCTAGTTTATCATCGTCGTATTTAACCGAAGACATAAAGTAGTCTTCCACTACCTGAGGAATTTCTTCTAGGGCAGTATGGAAATCTGTAAAAAGAACTCCTTGGTCTGCCAAGGCTTGTGGCACCTGTTCAAATACAGTTTGAGTTCCAACTTGGACCAATTTTAAGTTTGAATCGAGGGCTGTAAAATCGGGAACATTGGCAGAAGCCTCGCTTTCTGTGATCGTCCCATCTCCAAGATTCCAGCGGTGGAATTTGACACGTTCAATGGCTGGCAATTCCAACTGATCGATCTTGTCAAAAGCTTTTTTTCGTAAATCTTGCAGCCAGCTTGGCTCAGCATGCAGTTCCGAAAAGAGGGTAATATTTTCAATACTCATTTTTTTCTCCTAATAAAGATACTATCTGTTTGATTTTATGACAACATTAGATCACTTGTCATCAGGTTATAGTTCTTCTTTATAGTCGTAACCGAGTTCTTCTGCGAGTTGGGCATAGCCTTCCCGTTCCAAGCGTGCAGCCAATTCTGGCCCACCTGAAAGCACGACACGGCCTTCCATCATCACATGAACGACGTCAGGAGTAATATAGTTCAACAAACGTTGGTAGTGGGTGATGATCATCGCTCCAAAACCTTCACCCCGCATTGCATTAACCCCTTTAGATACGACCTTAAGAGCATCGATATCCAAACCAGAGTCAATTTCATCCAAAAGGGCAAATGTTGGTTCCAACATCAACAATTGAAGGATTTCATTGCGTTTTTTCTCACCACCTGAGAACCCTTCGTTCAAATAGCGTTCTGCCATTTCTTCTTTCATATTGAGCAATTCCATCTTTTCATCCAATTTTTTGATGAAATCACGAATAGAGATCTTCTCGTCCTCTTCTTTACCAGCATTCATGGCTGCACGTAAAAATTCTGCATTGGTAATTCCTGGGATTTCTGAAGGGTATTGCATGGCAAGGAACAAGCCCATCCGTGCTCGTTCGTCTACTTCCAATTCCAAGATGTTGACACCATCAAAGAGAATCTCCCCTTTGGTTACTTCATAATTCGGATTTCCCATAATGGCAGCTGACAGAGTAGATTTCCCTGTTCCGTTTGGTCCCATGATGGCTGCGATCTCACCAGTTTTTAGGGTCAGGTTTACACCTTTTAAAATTTCTTTGCCTTCAATTTCAACGTGAAGGTCTTTAATTTCTAATGTCGACATTGCATTCCCTTTCTTTTTACTTTGAAGTCTGGAAGGCTTCTCAAAGCAAAGATTCCTTCATCACAAAGTATTTTTTTTACCTTTCAAGTATATCAAAAAAAAGCCTAAATGGCTTTTCTTTTGATTAGAACTATTCTTATTTAGTTTTTTCTTTTCGTTTTTGACGAACTTCCTCCCGGTAGGAAGAATTCCCTATATAGCGCAGAACATTTAACAAAGGACTATGATGTGGCCCCAGAACCCCTATCAATTCTGCTAACAGCTCTACCCCAAACAAGAGCCCGATCACAAGTAGGACGCCCCCAATGCGACTCGAGATGTTGAGCAAGAGAGAAATCAAGGAGAAAATCATCGAAATTCCATAGATCACAAGTACAGTTCCCCGATGTGTCAAGCCCAGAGACAGAAGTCGGTGGTGCAAGTGATTGCGATCCGGTTTATAAAATTTTTGACCAGAAAGAGTCCGACGGATAATCGCTAAAAAGGTATCTGTAATCGGTACTCCGAGGATAATCATTGGGGTGACTACCGCAACTGCCGTTGCATTTTTCAAACCTTGCAAGGACAAGACAGAAATCATGAATCCGATAAACAAGGCACCGGTGTCTCCCAGATAGAGAATGGCTGGATGGTAGTTAAAGGGAAAGAAACCTGCGATGGACGCAACCAAGACAAAGATCGTCATGGTCAGAAAGAGATTGGGGACTGGTAGAAAGAAATAGGACACAATCCCCATTGTTACTAGGGAAATAATAGAGACCCCACTCACCAAGCCATCTAATCCATCAATCAGATTGACCGCATTGGTAATGGCAACAATCCAAATCACTGTCAAAAGATAAGAAAGCCACGGTTCAAAATGAAGTAAGGGACCACCGAATGGAATCTTGAAATCATTCAGCCGAAAATCTGTCAAAAACCAGACCAGACTCGCTGCCAGCAGGATGCCGATCATCTTTTTCTTGGCAGACAACTCTTTTACATCATCGATCAAGCCTGTAAGAGCGATAATCCATCCCGCTCCTACGACCGGCAAGGTATAAGACAGGTAACTTTTGATTGGTGCGGTAGTGGATGTCAGCATAGGAATAAAGACGAGAGTCGCAATTGAAAAAGCAATCACGATAGACAGTCCACCCGCGCTTGGCATGGGCTTGGTATTGATTCGGCGTGCATTCGGATAATCTACTGCATCAATCTTAAAGGAGAATAGGCGAACCAAGGGCGTCAATACCAAGGCAATCATAAAAGTCCCAATCAGCACCAGAACAAATTGCAAGGAAAAGGACATCATAAGCTAGCAACTTTCTTCAAATTCTCAATCGCACCAGACACCATTAGTAAGTGACCATGTTCCTGTAGAACGGCCCGTGTCACTTCTGAATCATCCGCATACTCCCGAATGATAGCAAGTAACCAGGTTGGATATTGATTTGGTTGATCCTCTGTATCGATCAAGACAGTTAAATAATAATCTGACTCCATTTTGTATAATTCAGAAGTATCCACTGGGAAGCTTACCGTTTTTGAAAAGGCAACTGCTTGCTGGATATTTGAAAAACGCAAAATGTAATAAATATACTGACTTACTGGTGCTTCAGGTGTCGGATCTTGTTCTTGATTGTCCCGCAACTCTTCTTGTTCCAAATGGTGAATGGCTTCTGCATCCCCTTTTGTCTTATCAGAGATTGTTTTTTCCAGGGTTTTGATAAATTCATCTGGCGTCATGCGCGACAACTCTTCCATATCGGGAAGATCTGACAAATCCTCAAAATCCAATTGTTGGTCAATTTTTGATTTGGTAACAAAAACATCCAATTTATCTGGTTTTGGTGTCACACGAAAACTCAGCATCCCGCTATCCAGGAAGCTTTCAGGCATTTCGAGCTCATCCAAAATAGCGTAGAAAAATTCTTCTGTTTTTTCTTGTGGGACAAGAAAATCAGCAATTTCCATCCCACGTTCTTCTAAGTCTTCTAGTTGGATCGTGATCTTAATTGTTGAATCACTAATTTGCTTCATCTTCATAGCATAACCTCATACTTCTAGTCTTACTATTATACTAAAAAATTGGATAGAATTCAAAAAAAGGATGCATAGAAAAGAGGTCGGGACAAAAGTCTCCAACCTCGAAAAATAATTTGATCAAGTTCAAGCCTTCTCTTAGAAAATAACACGGAAGAGTCCATACAATAGCAAGATGGAACCAAGAACAATCCGGTATTTCCCAAAGACGGTGAAATCATGATTTTTCACATAATCTGTCAAGAAGCGGATAGCGTACATGCTGACCACAAAGGCTACTCCCATCGCTACCAGTAGAATAAAAAGTTGCCCTAGTGCAAGTGAATGCCCGCCAAGAACGAATTTCCCAACCTTTAAGAGGCTAGCTCCAAACATAGCTGGAATCCCCAAATAAAAGGTAAATTCTGTCACCACTGGACGGCTAACACCATTGATCAAACCACCTACAATCGTAGCACCTGAACGGCTTGTTCCTGGAAATAGCGATAAAACTTGGAATAGTCCAATATAAAGAGCTGTTCGATAAGGTAACTTATGCAATTCCGTTACTGCTGGCTCAACCTGTTCCCGTCTTTCCAGATAGATAAAGGCAATCCCGTAGGTGATCAACATAATCGCAACGGAAATCGAATTGTGGAAATGCGCCTCAAACCAATCATCCAATTTAAAAACAAAGACAAGCGGGAGGGTTGCAACCGCAACTTTTGCCCATAATTGCCAAGTTCGACGTACTTCTAGTGGAGATTTCCCAGGTTTGAAGGGATACAATTTATCAAAATAAATCACCACAACTGCTAGAATCGCACCCAATTGGATCACGACATTGAACATCTCCATAAAGGCTGGATCTTGATTTTTAAACTGCACAAAATCCTGTAACAGAATCAAGTGACCTGTACTTGAGATCGGTAACCATTCTGTAATCCCCTCGACAATCCCAAAAAGAACCGCCTTGATTAATTCGATCAGAAACATCTTTTTCTCCTAAACTTACATTTGCTCTATTATATCATAAATCTATGGACTGGACCAGGCCCTCTAAACTAGAAGGGAAAGAGCGACCAAGACCATTCTCAGCGCTACTTAGAAGGCGCCAAAGCCTCCTCCGCCTCCTCCGCCAGAGAAACCTCCTCCACTACCAGAGGAAACTGTGAAATGACTAGCTGTCGATGCTGTCGATCCATAAGTAGACATGGCATGACTTGAGTGGGTCACATCATGATAGAACGGGGTGTAAACGAAGGCGTTTAAGGCTTGATTTTCTAAATGAATATTCCGAAGTTTCATGACCTTTGTAACCTGATCGGCTACACCATACAAGGCCGCATAAACCAATAAGCGGTTCCATAGGACCAGAGACTGCAACTCTGCATCGTTAAGGTGGGCAATTTCTTTCAACATCCGACCAAAACTATCCCAGTAATAGCGTTGCTCAGCTCCCGCAAGATTGACAACCCCATCTCGTAGGCAGGCCTTAAAGACACCATTGAAGCGCACTGGCATAAACCAAAGTATGAGGATCCCTATCAAACAAGGAACAGAGAACCAACCCATCCCAAAGATGGCAAAGATTTCTGCTCCAAGGGCGATAAACCAAGCAGCCCAACCAAAGAAGAGACTTCGTCTAGCTTGCGCTTCTTCTTTTGCTTCTAAAGGGCGATAGTAGCTTGGCAAATGGAGATCTTCCACCTTGCGATGAACATCTCGGGCCACTTGGTTGACAGCCGTATCAAAACGAGCCTGAGCCTTACTTCCTAGTGAACGAATCGCATCTTGATCTGCTTTTTTAGCATGTTTGTATACATCATCACTAAATTCATAATTCTCAAAGAGACGGTTAACAGGACAGGAAACTTGATCCCCAAAAGCCATATTCATAAAGGAGCGTTCAAAATCATCCACATGTCCATGAGACTTTCTCGTCAAAACGACTTCATTTCCTTGTTGCTCGTAGACAATCACTCCACGATCCATCAAATCCAGCAATGTAGCTTGAAGCATTTTTTCAAATGTAAACACTGGCGGAGTTGCCTTCTCTTTATTGGTCGGGGAGGCCTCGTCTAATTCAGCTGAATAAACAACCGAGCTCATGACAAGAGGTGCAATATCCTGTGGAATTTCATAAAGACGAGTATCGGTCGGATAGGTCACACCAGGCCAAATCATTTTTTTGAACCGATTGCGACCCAAGAGAGAAAGAAGCCAGAGTGCAATAATGAAGGCTGGCAAGATCCAGTTCCAAAACATGCGTGTCCAGTATTTTTCCTGTTCAATTTTAGCTTGGTTCTTGTGAAATTCATCCAATTTGGTCAATCCTGTATTTCGACCAGAATCATACAAAGTAGTTAGGTCTGACTTCAACCAGTAACCATACAACTCCACAGCCTTTCCTTTGCCTAGGTTATAGAAGGTGGCAGAATAGATTCCATCTTCTTTCTTTACAGTCACATCCGGTCCCATAAAGGCTGTATGGATATACAGTTCCGATTGGGCATTTGCGGGCGCGAACTTAGGAATAACACGAAATTGAACCTCGTCCACCTTCTGATCGCCATCTGTGATCGGTTTCCAGTTCAACTGCAAGATATCCTTGTGTGAATAAAGAAGATTTTTTAATTTCCATGTGACTTTTATTTTGACTGTATCTTGCGCTACACCACTGTTATAAATTTTCACTCGGTAGCCATCACCTAGATTCGTAATCTCGGGTTCTCTTTGAAGATCACGACCTTCCACCTCAACCTTTGGCGGTATCTCAATTGCAAAGCCTTGTGGCATGTTCCCGGCAGTTCCTAGGCTAACATACTGCCCTCTATAAGAATCTTTGAAATAATAAACCAGTTCTTCCTCATAGGTGGCGTCGTCCCAGGTATCCAAGGTCAAGGTTCCACCATAGTAAAGTACATCATAAGATGGGCTAGATGCATGGACATTCTGACTGACAAAAAGGCAGGCCAGAAAGGCGAAAAAAACATACAAATACTTTTTCATTTGATCACGCTCCTTTGTATTATTATAGCATTTTTTAAATAAAAAGAGGACCATGTTTGAAATGCAGCCTATTTTACTGTACAATAGGAGAAGTTAAAATAAGGAAGAGGAGAAAAAATGAAAAAAACATTATTCGCGCTCTTAACGGGGCTTTTCATTTGCCTGGGGATCACACAGGTTGCTCATGCAGATGACTATTTACGAATCGGAATGGAAGCGGCCTACGCTCCTTTCAACTGGACCCAAGAAGATGATGCAAATGGAGCTGTTAAAATTGACGGTACCAATCAATATGCCAATGGGTACGATGTCCAAATCGCCAAAAAAGTTGCTGAGGAGTTAGGTAAAAAACCTCTGATCGTAAAAACATCTTGGAACGGTTTAATTCCAGCCCTCACTTCTGGTAAAATCGATATGATTATCGCTGGGATGAGTCCAACCGCTGAACGTAAAAAAGAGGTCGCCTTCTCCAAGAGCTACTATACCAGTGAACCGGTCATGCTCGTTCGTAAAGATGGAAACTATGCAAACGCCACTAGTCTAGATGACTTTAAGGATGCAAAGGTCACCTCTCAACAAGGGGTCTACCTCTATTCTCTCATTTCCCAACTCAAGGGTGCGAAACAAGAAACTGCAATGGGTGATTTTGCCCAGATGCGTCAAGCTTTAGAATCGGGTGTTATTGATGCCTATGTTTCTGAACGTCCCGAAGCCCTAACCGCCGAGTCCGCTAATTCTAAATTTAAGATGATTCAATTCAAAAAAGGATTTGAAGTTGGGGAAGAAGATGCGACTATCGCTATCGGGATGAAGAAGGGTGACACTAGAATTGACCAAGTCAATGCCGCACTAGCTAAGATTTCGTCTGAAGACCAAGTCAAACTCATGGATGATATGATTAAGAAGCAACCAGCTTCCAGTGATGCTAGTGATGATAAGCAGACATTCTTTAGCCAAATGATGAAGATTTTAAAGGATAATGGCCCACAGTTCTTACGGGGAACTGGAATGACCCTCTTAATCTCTATGACTGGAACTATCGCTGGGTTGATTATCGGTTTGTTAATCGGTGTCTTCCGGACAGCTCCGAAGGCTAAAAATAAATTCCTTGCTGGATGCCAAACTGCCTTTGGTTGGTTCCTCAATGTCTACATTGAAATCTTCCGCGGAACTCCGATGATCGTTCAATCCATGGTCATTTTCTACGGTTCCGCCCAAGCCTTCAACATTTCCTTGGATCGTACCTGGGCCGCTATCTTTATCGTATCCATCAATACCGGAGCTTATATGAGTGAGATTGTTCGTGGTGGGATCTTAGCAGTGGATCCAGGTCAGTTTGAAGCAGCGACTGCTCTGGGAATGACCCATGGACAAACCATGCGCAAGGTCGTCCTTCCACAGGTTGTTCGCAATATCTTGCCAGCAACAGGGAATGAATTTGTCATTAACATCAAGGATACATCTGTTTTGAATGTTATCTCTGTAGTTGAACTGTACTTTACAGGAAATACGGTCGCAACTCAAAACTACCAATACTTCCCAACCTTTACGATCATTGCAGTGATTTACTTCGTCCTCACCTTTACTATCACACGAATTCTTCGCTACATCGAACGTCGTTTAGATTCTGACACCTACACTACAGGCGCCAATCAAATGCAAGTCAAGGAGGTGAAATAATGGCAGAAAAAATTCTTGAAATCCAACATTTAAAAAAATCCTATGGTCAAAATGAGGTTTTGAAAGATATTTCCCTTACGGTTGAAAAAGGAGAGGTAATCTCTATCATCGGGAGCTCTGGTAGCGGAAAATCAACCTTCCTTCGCTCCATCAATCTTCTAGAAACTCCTACAGCTGGAGAGATTCTCTATCGTGGACAAAATGTTCTTGATCCTGAGTATGATCTTACCCACTACCGCGAGAAATTAGGGATGGTTTTCCAAAGCTTTAATCTCTTCGAAAATTTAAACGTATTGGAAAACACGATCGTTGCACAAACGACCGTCCTCAAGCGTGATCGTGAGACTGCAGAGAAAGTTGCCAAAGAAAACCTTGAAAAAGTCGGTATGGGATCTCAATATTGGGCTGCCCGTCCGAAACAACTTTCAGGTGGTCAAAAGCAACGGGTCGCCATCGCACGCGCCCTCTCTATGGATCCTGATGCCATTCTCTTCGATGAACCGACTTCTGCCCTAGACCCAGAAATGGTTGGGGAAGTCTTGAAAATCATGCAGGACCTTGCAAAAGAAGGCCTGACCATGATTGTTGTCACCCACGAAATGGAATTTGCCCGCGATGTCTCTAGTCGGGTCATCTTCATGGACAAGGGTGTCATCGCTGAGCAAGGAGATCCAAAAGAAATCTTTAGCAATCCAAAAGAAGAACGGACCAAGGAATTCCTTCAACGCTTCTTACATTAATCTCTTGAAACAGTTTGCTTACCAGTATGGAAGCAAGCTGTTTTTTTGTACCGCTTCTGCTTTTGAGGCATAGAAAAAAACCAGAGAGGAAACTCTCTGGTTTTCAATTGGAACAACAAATTAATCTTCGAATTTTTGATGATTTTTGTCATAAAAATCAATCAATCCAAGTGCAGTTTCAAACGAGATATTCTTCACTTTTGCACGTCCTTGAGCCAAGGCAATGATAGACATTTCACGGGCATTTGTTTCTTTACTGATACGATATCCCGTAATTTTCTTATCGCGTACCCAACCAACAACTGATTCTACTTTTTCAAAGTTCGATTTAGCCATGATCTTTCTCCTATATTATTATTTCCAATACTAATATAAATTTTTTTGCACATTTTGTCAACTAAAATCGCTGAAAATACGAACCTTTTTTAAAAAATGAGAAAAAGTTTACTTTGCTTTCAGGGCTGATAATATTTGTGTACGAATGTTTTCGACGCCATCAGGGTTTGCTGGTAGGAAAATCGTATTATTCCCTTCTTTATCTGCAAAATTATTTAAGGTATCTAAGTACTGGTTGGTTAGGAGAATAGACATGATTTGTTCTTCGGTCAAGTCTACATTCGCACCTTTTAACTCTTTAATAGAGTCTGCCAATCCATCGACAATGGCCTTCCGTTGCTCGGCAATACCAACCCCGTGCAAACGGTCTTTTTCCGCCTCTGCTTCGGCAGCGGTAACGATCTTAATCTTGTCTGCTTCTGCCAATTCCTGAGCTGCCACGCGTTTTCTTTGCGCTGCATTGATCTCGTTCATGGATTGTTTCACTTCGGCATCTGGCTCAACTTTGGTGATCAAGGTTTTAACAATAATATATCCATAAGTTGACATTTCTTCTGCTACTTGTTTTTGAACTTCAAGAGCGATTTCATCTTTTTTCTCAAATAATTCATCCAAGGTCAACTTAGGCACAGAAGAACGAAGAGCATCTTCAATGTATGATTTAATCTGTGATTCTGGACGCATGAGTTTGTAGTAAGCATCCTTTACGTTGCTTTCGTTCACTCGGTATTGCGTCGCCACATTCATGGTAACGAACACGTTATCCTGAGTTTTTGTTTCAACCACGATCTCACTCTGCAAGACGCGCAATTGAACTCGTGCGGCAATTTTATCGATGCCAAAAGGCGCTCGCATATGAATGCCACTATCGCTAATTTTTTGATAACGTCCGAAACGCTCGATGATGGCAACTGATTGTTGCTTGACTACATATAGTGAGCTAATCACAATGAATCCTGCAACCATTAGCAAGAATAAAATAAAGATAAAAAATCCAGGCATAAAAAGTTCCTCCTTTTAATTTACGCATATCATATCACAAGTCTTCATAAAAAAGCAATATATTCCATAAAAATATATTGCTTAAATAGTCGATTATTTCTGCATGATACTCAGACCAGCATATTATAGAGAGTTTCATTGCCGTTCAAGTTAATGAAAGACGGATCAAAACGCTCGATACGGTTAACCAAACCTGCATAGTCATGCTTATTGGCCAAAGTAACCCCAATCAAGACAGGGCCTGTTCCCTTACTAGCACGCTTGATGTATTCAAAACGTGTAATATCATCATTTGGACCTAAGATATCATTTACAAATTCACGAAGGGCCCCTGGACGTTGTGGGAAATTGACGATAAAGTAGTGTTTGACCCCATCGTAGATCAAGGCCCGTTCTTCCATCTCAGGCATACGGTTGATATCATTATTCCCACCTGAGATAATACAACAAATGGTTTTCCCCTTGATGTATTCGCGTAAGATTTCAAGGGATGCCACACTGGCCGCTCCTGCTGGTTCAGCTACGATCCCTTGTTTGGAATAAAGATCAATCAAAGTCTCTGAAATCAAGCCTTCATCGACCCCAACCAAAGTTTCCACATGTTGACGGGTCACTTCATAAGTCAATTGTCCCACTTTTTGCACAGCAATCCCGTCTGCAAACTTATCGATTTCTGGTAATTTGACGGGACCACCTGCTTCAAAAGCAGCCTTCATGGAGCGGGCTCCTTCAGCCTCTACCCCAATGACTTCAATCCGAGGATCCGTTTCTTTGATGTAGGTAGACACACCTGAAATGAGCCCTCCTCCACCAACAGGAACGAGGACAGCATCAAAGTCAATCGACTCTTTTCGAGCTTCCTCAAGGATTTCATAAGCTACTGTCCCTTGACCTGCCTGTACATGTGGATCGTCAAATGGGTCAATAAAGGTTCGTTTTTCTGCAAGCGTAAATTCTTGTGCTGCCTTAGCTGAAGCATCGAAGGTATCCCCGACCAACTTGATCGTTACATAGTCCCCACCAAAGAAGCGGACTTGTCCAATCTTTTGTTGCGGTGTTGTAATCGGCATGAAGATAGTCGCAGGAATCTTCATTTCATTACAAGTATAGGCAACCCCTTGGGCATGGTTTCCTGCTGAAGCACAGACAACCCCACGCTCACGCTCCTCTTTTGATAGTTGAGAAATTGCAAAATACGCTCCACGAATCTTAAAAGAACGAACACGTTGGGCGTTTTCTTTTTTCAAATAAATCTTTGCCCCATATTTTTCAGATAAATAGTGGTCGTATTCAAGGGGCGTATTGACAACGACTCCACTTAATATTTTATGGGCCTTGGCCACATCTTTTGCTGTTATCATTTCATACCTCTGTTGCTGTGTATTGATCAAAAAAGCAAGCTAGGGTGTCCCAACTTGCTTAGTCTTCTACAGACAATTAGTTGTAGATTTTGAAGGCGTCATCGTCGTTTTGACCAACGAATGGCATTGCTTTACGCAATTCAGCACCAACTTTTTCAATTTCAAGTTCTTCAGCTTGTTTGCGGAAGGCTTTCAAACGTGGGAAACCAGCATCGTGGTCTTCAACGAATTCACGTGCAAATTTACCTGATTGGATATCAGCAAGGGCAGCTTTCATGTTTTCTTTTACTTCTGGACCGATAACACGTGGACCAGTTACGAAATCACCAAATTCTGCAGTATTTGAACATGATTGACGCATTTTCTTGAAGCCACCTTCGTAGATCAAGTCAACGATCAATTTCATTTCATGAAGTACTTCGAAGTAAGCCAATTCAGGTGCATAACCAGCTTCTGTCAAAACTTCAAATCCAGCTTCGATCAAGCTTGTCAAACCACCCATAAGAACGGCTTGTTCACCAAACAAATCTTCTTCTGTTTCTTCTTTGAAGGTTGTTGAAAGGAGACCAACACGTGCTGAACCAACACCTTTTGCCCAGTCCATTGCGATGTCTTTCGCGTTACCAGTAGCATCTTGGTAGACAGCGTAAAGTGCTGGTACACCAAATCCTTCAGTGTACGTACGACGTACCAAGTGACCTGGTCCTTTTGGTGCCACCATGAAGACATCTACGTCTTCAGGAGCTTTGATGTAACCAAAGTGGATATTGAAACCATGGGCAAAACCAAGAGCTTTACCAGCGCTCAAGTTTGGAGCGATTTCATCTTTGTAGATATCTTTTTGGATTTCGTCTGGTGCCAAGATCATGATGATATCAGCCAATTTAGTTGCTTCTGCAACTGGGTAAGCTTCAAATCCATCTTCTTTTGCTTTATCGAATGATTTACCAGGACGCACACCGATGATGACATCATGACCTGAATCACGCAAGTTTTGTGCGTGTGCATGACCTTGTGAACCATAACCGATTACGGCGATCTTTTTACCATCAAGTGCTGGTACTTTAACGTCTTTTTCGTATTCCATTTGAACTGCCATAAGTAAAATCTCTTTTCTATTTTATTATTTGCCTTTTTAAGGCGGAGTTAACAATGTTAAGGTGAGAATTAATCTCGAGTAAATCCAGTTGCACCGGTGCGGGCGATGTTTTTAATCCCATACGGCCGAATGACACGAATGAGGGCTTCGCTCTTTTCTGCATTTCCCGTCATTTGAACGGTGATAGAGCTTGGGGCTACATCGACCACGGTCGCACGGAAAGGTTGAATAATGGCCAAGATTTCCGCCCGCTTCTCAGCAGGTGCAGAAACTTTCACCAGGATCACTTCGCGCTCCAAGTGTGGTTTATCAGTGATATCCCGGACACGGATCACATCCACTTGGCGGTTGAGCTGTTTGATGATTTGCTCTACTTCATCATGCGAAGCAACATCAATGATAATGGTAATCCGCGATACATTAGGGTTTTCTGTTGCGCCAACAGAGATACTTTCGATATTGACTTGACGTCTCGACAAGACTCCAGTAAAGCGGTTCAGAACACCTGATCGGTTTTGAAGTTTGGCTGTTAACATTCTACGCATTAAACTTCACCCCCAACATCTCATGATTACTCTTACCAGCTGGTACCATCGGCAAGACATGCTCTTTCCGAGAAATGTCTACTTCGATGAACATTGGTACATCTTCTGTGATGACTTCCAAATCCTTCTCAAGAGTTTCAGGATTATCAAATTTATAATTCTTGATCCCGTAAGCTTGCGCCATCAATTGGAAATCCGGAAGGCTATCAAAGACTGACTCTGACGTCCGACCATCATAGAAGGCTTCTTGCCATTGGCGGACCATCCCAAGCGAGTGGTTGTTGAGCATAACGACCTTGATCGGAACCTTATAAATATTTAAGATCGCCAATTCTTGGTTGGTCATTTGGAAACCACCATCTCCGACAAAGAGAACAACTTCTTTATCTGGATTGGCAATTTTCGCTCCGATAGCTGCAGGAACACCGAATCCCATCGTTCCTAGACCACCAGATGTTACCAATTGGCGCTCATTTTGGTAAGGATAGTATTGAGCAGCCCACATTTGGTGTTGTCCAACGTCTGTGACGACAATAGCGTCCCCCTTGGTCAACTCTCCGATGCGTTCAATCACAGCTTGTGGCTGTACAACCCGTTCCTTCTTGTCGTATGAACGAACCCGGTTCTTATCTTGGGTCACCTTTTCGATCCATTTTTCTGTATTGTTATGAACCGTCGGCTCTGCTAGCAACTGCTGCAAGGCCTTCTTCGCATCGCCAACCACAGGAATGTCGACAGCAATGATCTTACCAATCTCTGCAGGATCAATGTCGATATGGGCAATCTTAGCATTTTTAGCGAAAGTCTTTGGATTCCCTGTCAAACGGTCATCAAATCGACAACCAACACTGATCATGAAATCCGTCTCTGTCATAGCGATATTGGCCGCGAAGGATCCATGCATCCCTCCCATCCCTAGGAAAAGAGGATGACTGGTCGCAATCGTTCCTTGACCTAACAGACTGGTCACTACCGGAATCTGATAGCGCTCTGCTAGAGCAATCAACTCTTTTGCAGCTCCAGCGTAACTCACCCCACCACCAGCAAGAAGAACTGGTTTTTTAGCCTTACTCAATTGCTTCAAAATCTTTTTGATCTGCAATTCATTGGGTTCAATGGTAGGCTGGTAGCTTGGAAGCTTCACACTTGGTTCATAGATGAAATCTGTCTCTAAAGCAGACACATCCTTTGGAAGGTCAATTACCACAGGGCCAGGGCGTCCAGTCGTCGCAATATGGACAGCTTCTGTGATAATTCGCGGAATATCTGCCGTCTCACGTACTTGATAGTTGTACTTGGTGATGGGCATGGTAATTCCCACAATATCTGCTTCTTGGAAGGCGTCTTTCCCGATCCCAGCACGATTGACTTGACCAGTGAAGACTAATAAGGGAACGCTATCGCTCATGGCATCTGCAATCCCTGTAATGGCATTGGTCGCCCCCGGTCCACTAGTGACGACTGCGACACCCAGCTTTCCAGTTGATTTGGCGTAGCCTTCAGCCTCATGCAAGCATCCTTGTTCATGACGACCCAAGATATGCTGGATACCCTCAAAGCTATAGATGGCATCGTATAAAGGCAAAACCGCTCCACCAGGATAACCAAAAATCGTGTCAATGCCCAAATCACGCAGGGTTTCAAGAACGAGCTCTGAACCGGTTTTTGCAGTTTCTAAGGTAATTTTCTCCATGTCTCTCCTTTCCAGTACTTTGTATATCAAATTAGCATGCTACTATCATACCATTTTTAGAAAATATTTCAAGGAAAAATAGTAAATTTTCTGAATTTTCTATCCAAATCCGAAGAATGAGAGTTTTTCTAAAAATGCTAGGTCTATCACAAAAAAAGTCTCTAGGAAACCCTAGAAACTTTTCTTCCTTATAACCAACCCTTTTCTTGGGCAATTTTTGCCGCCTCAGTCCGGTTTTCCGCATCCAACTTGGTCAGAATGGCTGACATATAATTGCGGATGGTCCCGTTTGAGAGGAATAAGCGATCAGCAATTTCTTGGTTAGAAGCCCCTTTTGCGACTTCTTTTAAAACTGCCTTTTCTTGAGTGCTTAGAGGATTGGGATGGGTCAAGATCCCTTCCATTAATTCAGGCGAATATTCTTTTTGCCCTGCTAAAACTGCATGAAGAGTCGCCATCAAATCCGTAATGCGGCGTTCTTTTAAGACATAGGCATCCACTCCAGCCTTGAGGGCCCGCTCGAAATAGCCCGGCCGCTTAAAAGTGGTAACGATGACGACCTTGAGCTGGGGTTGTTGACTTTTAGCCCATTCCAACACCTCTAACCCTGTTTTGATGGGCATTTCGATATCTAAAATCGCAATATCGACTGGATGTGTTTCGAGTAAATGAATAGCCTCTTGCCCATCGCCAGCCTGCAAGACATCTTCCACATCCTCTTGTAGGAGCAAGAGCTGGCAGAGCGCATCGCGCAACATACTTTGGTCTTCAGCAACTAATAAACGCATCTTATTTCCTTTCTTGATAGGGGATCCGTATTTCTATCCGGGTCGGCTTGTGTTGATGACTGATCTCCAGCTCTCCTCCCAACAAGGCAATCCGTTCGCGAATCGAGTGCAGGTCTTTGTCAGAGACCTTGTCAAAGCCGATGCCATTATCTTCTGCGACCATTTCTACACCTGTTTCGGTGGAGCGATAAGAGAGAAGGGCCTGCGTCGCTTTAGCGTGTTTGATCATATTGGTAGCTAATTCCAGAGATACCATGGCCAGAGCAGATTCTAGAATCGGCGAGATGCTAGCAGTATCAAGCTCGTTTTGAATCTCCACTTTGATTTGAGCTACTTCCAGCATTTGCTTGACGGTTTCTAGCTCTCTTGCCAGGGTTCGCTGCTTCAGGTTCTCGACAATCTCTCGGACTTGGTGCATGGACTCTTGACTGATGGCTTGAATCTCTTGCACCTGTTCCTGGGCCTTCTCAACCTGACCCAATGCCAAGAATTGATCAGCTAGGTCCGCCTTGACACTGAGCATAGCAAAGGTGTGTCCTAGACTGTCATGCAGATCACGGCCAATCCGATGGCGCTCGTTTTCTGCCAGTAAGAGATTGATCTGGGCATTTTGCTTGGCATGGTCAGCTTTCAACTCTTCCATCATCCGAATCCGAACCATGCCGTAAGTCATGGCATGGGTAAAGAAGAAAATGATGATTAAAAATACCCATTCATACTCCATCGCATTCTGTTTGAAAAAGATAACTCCAAAAAGTAGGAATTGCGATAGAAAAACTGTCCAAAGATAAGGAGAGCGAAAATTGCAAATCTCAAAGTGATAGACTAACAGGTTACTGATGAAGAAATAAAACCAAAAATAGTTGGCGTTAATAAAAAGAGTATTTCCTGCTACATAGGCTAGGAGGTATAGCCAACAAATCCAGGTCAGCTTTTTGTTTTCAGTAATCAAGACTCCTAGATAGGAAGCAATAAACAAGAGGGCTAAAAAGAAGTGCCAGTAGGGGACCTCCCCTAATAAAATAGAGATAAAGGGAAAGCCCATAAAGACTAGGCTAGCGTAAAACATATAATGGATACGCTTGAGTTTTTCAATCATGAACGAACCTCAGAATGACGACGATAAACAATGACAAGGGTAAAGAAGACCAGGGTAAACAATGCTAAATAGAGACTAGCAAAGCTATTAACCCGCCCCTTGTTTAAAAAGGTCTTGATCAGTTCCATCAATTGATAGGTTGGCAGGCATTTGCCGATGGCTTGCATCCATTCTGGAAAGAGACTAATCGGCATCCATAGTCCACCCATGACAGCCAGTCCCATGTAAAGGAGATTGCCCGCAACCGACATCAATTGGCTAGAAGGAAGCAAGGTCAAGACCAGACCGATAGCTACAAAAGCCAGGCTTCCTAAAATGAGAAGGAAGGCTGCAAGGATCCAATCCTGCAGGGGCATATTCACATGCCGCACTACATGACCCACGGTGAAGACAACCCCAATGGATAGGAGAAAGTCGACAAAGAGACCGACAACCTTTATTAGATAATATTCTACCATAGATACGGGAGTATGGCGCAAGACTTTTTGCCAATTATTGAGTCGATCAGTTTCAAGAACTGTTGGAAAGGAAAATAGAGCCGTAGACATCATGGAAAAAGCCGTCATGGAGAGGAGATAATCCCTCATAAAGTGAGCAGGTCCCCCTGGTGTGTCCTGGTACATCCCTGAAAAGAAGAGATAAAAAGCCGTGGGCATCCCAATGGATAACAAGTAATAAATGGCTTGACGTCTGGTCAAATGCCACTCAACCACGCCAAGAGCTTTCATACGTTTCATCTTCTCTACCTACTTCCTTTGTATTTTCAAAAATAGAATCCAATAAACTTCGATTGGTCACTTCGATTTCTTGGATCGAACATCCTTCTTCTTGCAAGCGAGTCCACAAACGATTGGCGTCGCGTGTCACAACCTGAAGAGCATCGGGTTTAATGACCACTTGACCAATGCCTTCCATCTCTGCCACTAGAGCTTGGTAGCGTAGAGGTAGGGTGAAATGTTTTTCTACCTCTTCGCTTCTCATAGCGAGAGGTGTCGTATCCCGAAGCAAATGGCCCTGATGCAAGACCAGGATCCGATCAGCTGTATGTTCTACTTCCTCGATGTAATGCGAAGAATAGACAATGGTCACGCCTTCTTCCTTTAAATGCCCGACGATCTCCCAAAAGCGTTGGCGAGTGGACGTATCCATCCCCGCAGTTGGCTCATCTAAGAAAAGTAAGCTAGGACGACCAATCAAGGTTAGAACAAAAGATAAGAGACGCTTTTGACCACCAGACAACTTACTAGCCAATTGCTTCTTTTGTTCTGAGCTAAAACGTAATAAATCATCGATTTCTTCCCCTGTTAAGGGTTGGGGATAAATAGAGCGAAAGAAGTTGATCAGTTCCTGCACGGTTAACTTTTGAACGATGGCATTCTCTTGAGGGAGATAGGACACACTAGCCTTTAACTGAGGATGACCAGGTGCCTTCCCCTCTACTTCAATAATCCCAGAAGTCGCCTTCATATCTCCCAGAAGACAGTTCATCAAGGTTGTTTTCCCAGCTCCGTTTGGCCCGATCAAGGACAGACAATCCCCCCGTTCAACTGCAAAAGAAAGATCTTCTAAAATGACTTTTCCTTTGATACTTTTTTTCAAGTTCTCTACTCTAATGACGCTCATGATACTCTCCTTTCAACCAGGCTTAAACGGCCGGAATGATGGCAAAAACAACCAGGGTTACTCCCGTTGTTTTCATTGCTCCATCTCCTTTTTAACAGCCTTGATCATTTTCAATCCTTCCTGAACCGCCCAGCTCATGATGCCAATCCCAGCAAATAATTCCCAAGGAAAATGGTAATAGAGACTATCATCCTTTGAAAAGATCAAATAGACGACCATCCCCACCACTGTTAACGTAAACACTTTATAGAACCATTGTTTCATTTTTCCTTACCTCTTACTTTCTGACTATATTATAGCGAAAGAAAATAACAGCCACTAGATAATTTTGTCACTCGCTCACATGACAAAAGTCACTAAAAAAAGCCAAGTGACTTCACTCGACTTTTTCTATTCTTCTTACTGACCTTCTTCTTTCATGCCATGCAGTTTCAAGGCCTTGACCAAGGCATCTGCCTTCATGTTTTTCAAATCATTGAGACCAGCATCTTTGAAGTAAGAAATTTCTTCAAGAGACTTGGCGTCAATTTGGTTGAGGTCAATCACACTGGTTGAGAGCAATTTTTTCTCTGGTGTGACTGTGTATTCCAAACTAAAACCGGGAACGGTTTTTAGCTTCTTATAGTCTTCATTTTGCTCCAGCAAAGCTTGAATGGCTGCTGTGAGCTCTTCAGGTGACTTCTCTGCTGCGATAGTTCCAAGTTGTTGGGGCAGATCAGCTGTCACTTCGATACGAAGGTTTTCAACCTTATCTCCCTTAGATTTGATGATATCCCGGTGTTTTGTTCCATTGATATCTCCTACTAAGGTTGTGGTTTTTTCTTCATTTTTTACTTCTTTTTTAACAGAGGAACTGCTAGATGAGCTAGCGGTTGTAGTTTTCTTTGTTTGGGATTGCGAACAACCAGTCAATACCAAAATGGCTAGCCCAAGGGTTACAAAAAATTTCTTCATTTTTATAACTCTCCTTTCACATACTGATACCAGTATAACATATCGCATCTTTCTTGTCTAAAAACTCCACTGCTCAAACCATTTCCCCCTCTTTTCAAGCTCTTCAATTTGAATAAAAATCTGATGAATATGAGACTTTTTGCAGAAACCTCTTTTTCTCACGAATAAAGCTTCCGTGTAGGGGTCACTTCAATCTCAATTCCTCTGAATCACGCTGATTTCATAGGGAATCTCCTCGTTTTTCTATATACAAAAAAAGGTTCCGAAAGGAACCTTCTGTTCAATTATTCTACACTAAACAAGTATGGGTAGACAGGTTGGCCACCTTGGTGGATTTCTACTTCTACATCTTCATACTTCTCAGCAAGGGCTTGGGCCAATTCATTTGCCAACTCCTCACTGCCGTCTTCACCGACATAGATGGTCACAATTTCACTGTCTTCGTCCAACATATGAGCGAATGTTTCTTCCAAGGTTTCCATCATATCTGGATTTGAAACAACGATTTTGCCATCGACCATTCCAAGATTATCATTTTCATGGATTTCAAGCCCATCAATAGTGGTATCGCGAACCGCTGTTGTCACACTACCAGACGCAACATCACCCAATGAAGCGCTCATGCGTTCGTAGTTTTCTTCGATCGATTTGCTTTCATCAAAGGCAAGAAGACTAGTCAATCCTTGAGGGATAGTCTTGGTCTCAACAACTGCTGCAGGTTGATCAATCACTTCTGCTGCAGATTGAGCCGCCATCAAGATATTTTTGTTGTTTGGCAAGATAATGATGTTGCGCGCATTCAACTCTTCAACCGCTTTGACAAAGTCTTCTGTTGATGGGTTCATGGTTTGACCACCAGAGATGATGTAATCAACTCCTTGCGCTTTAAAGATATCAGCCAATCCGTCACCAGCAACTACTGCGATGATGGCATATTCTTTTTCTTCAACTGGTTTGGCTTGGCGCTCTTCTTTTTCAACTTGCGCTTCGTGTTGGTTGCGCATGTTGTCGACTTTGACCTTGACCAAGCTTCCGTACTTAAGACCTTCTTGCATGACAAGACCTGGATCTTCTGTATGGACGTGAACTTTGACAATCTCATCGTCATTCACCACCAATAGGGAATCCCCAAGGTTGTTCAAATAGTTACGGAATTCATCGTAATCGAAGTCTTTGACATAGGTTGGACCTTGTTTCAAAGCGACCATGATTTCTGTACAGTAACCAAACTTGATGTCTTCAGTTGCGACATGGCCAGCAACTGACTTGTGGTGTTCTGCATTGATCATTTCTGACATGGTTGCAGGTGTTGCTTGGAACTCTTCAGAAGCGATGAATTCACCTGTCAAGGCTGACAAGAATCCTTCATAGATGAAGACCAACCCTTGACCACCAGAGTCTACCACGCCAACTTCTTTCAAGACTGGCAACATATCTGGAGTCTTCGCAAGAGCTGTTTTAGCTCCTTCAAGAGCGGCACGCATGACTTCTACTGCATCATTGGTAGATTCTGCTTTTTTCTTGGCCCCGATAGCTGCTCCACGAGAAACCGTCAAAATGGTCCCTTCAACAGGCTTCATAACGGCTTTATAAGCAACTTCTACACCAGACTGGAAGGCTGCTGCAAGCGCTGCTCCATCCAATTCTTCTTTGTCTTTGACACTTTGAGAAAATCCGCGGAACAATTGAGAAGTGATGACTCCTGAGTTCCCACGCGCACCCATCAAGAGACCTTTAGCGAAGATCCCTGCTGCTTCTCCAACAGTTGAAGCAGAACGGTCAGATACTTCTTTGGCCCCATTTTCGATGGTCATTCCCATATTGGTTCCTGTATCTCCATCTGGTACAGGAAAGACGTTCAAAGAGTTTACATATTCCGCTTGTTTATTTAAGCGCGTAGCCCCCGCTTGAACCATTTCTTGAAATAAACTTGTAGTAATATTAGCCACGATTATTCTCCCACAATCTTGATATTTTGAATATAGACATTCACAGTATCCGTAGTGATTCCAAGTTGATTTTCCAAACTAAATTTCACACGTTCTTGAATATTTTTTGAGACTTCGCTAATCTTTGTTCCATAGCTCAAAACAGTGTAAACATCAACTGCGATAGTTCCTGCTTCCGTTGTTTTGACAACAACACCTTTAGAGAAGTTTTCTTTCCCTAGGAGGGCTTGGAAATTATCTTTGATCGCATTTTTGCTGGCCATTCCAACCACACCGAAGATCTCAGTAGCGGCACCGCCTACAACAGTTGCGATAACCTCATCAGTCAATTCAATTTGACCGTCCTTTGTATTGATTTTTACTGTCATAATTTCTACCTCAAAAGTATTTTATATTCTATTCTACCATAAAAGAGATCAACTGTAAAAGGGTAGGGACTATTCTTCTCCCGCTGTGACAGCTGTCTCTAGAGAAAAAGAAAAGAACCTCTATGAGGTTCTATATTCTTTATTAAACGCGTTCTACTTTACCAGATTTCAATGCACGAGCTGAAGCCCAAACTTTTTTAGGTTTACCATCGATAAGGACAGTTACTTTTTGAAGGTTTGGTTTTACGGCACGTTTTGTTTGGTTCATAGCGTGTGAACGGTTGTTACCTGATACAGTCTTACGACCTGTGAAATAACATACTTTAGCCATTTCTGTGTTTCCTCCTATTAGATCTAATATAACGGATGTGCTAGCACCACATACCGTACTATATTACCAAAAAAAATCTCTCTTGGCAAGCTTTTGGCCAAAGTTTTTCATTTCCAACTTAAGAAAACGAATTCGCTCCGACATAGATAATTTCTAGATTTCCTAAGGAAACATCGCCCGTAATGTAGAAATCCTTGCTTGTCAGAGCACTTGGATTTTCCTGATGTTGGATCGCTGAGAGGGAATTATCCACATTTACATGGACACGCCAATCACTTGGTACATAGAGACTCAAACTTCCAAGGGAAACATCGACAACAAACTGAGCAGATGGACCCTCGATGCGGCAATTGTCAAAATAAACCGATGCTTCTCCCATACTCACATCTGCACTTCCGTGGATGAAGTGTTGATCATTGAGATATTTTGTCACTGTTGAAAAAGTGACATCGATGTCATTGCCATCCGACTTATTCATGGATCCAGCAGAATAGGAAGCTAGGCGGGCTTTTGTTTTCTTAGAGGGTTTAAACAAAATGTTGAGCCCAATCACCGCGAGAATTGAGGAAAGGATGACAACTGAATTTGAAACTGGGAGGAAATGGTATTGCCCATTGAGACAAAAGAGGGCTAAAAGTCCATAGATGAAGCCCCAACCAAAATGGCGTTTTAAGAAACTAGAGAGGGACAGGACGGCAAGCAAGGTAACCCAAGCTAAGGTCCAGATGCTGATGTCCCATTTTACAAAATAGCCTTGTAAGAGGATTAAGGCTGCTAAAAGGATTAAGAATACTCCAATTAATTTTTTTCTCATGATATTACCTCATTTCATTTAGTCTTTCTTTTAAGAGTTGATAGTAGCGTCTAGATACGTGAACCTGCTTATGAGTCTGGTAGAAATTGACCGTGCTGGTCCCTGAAAAAGACTTTTCCAGAGAGTAGATCTGCTTTGCGTTGACAATGGTGGATTTGGATATCCGACAAAAGGCGATGGGAAGCAGCTCCTCCAACTCATAGAGCTTCTGCTTAACCTCATAGGCCTCGTCCTTGGTGTGCCCAAAAATCTTCTCCCCGTCCGTCTCAAAAAAGAGGATCGATGCCACATCCAGAAAATACTCACTTCGATCCTTGTAAAAGGCCAAAGGAGCAACCTTTTGTTCGAGGATTCTCTCTTGCAGCTGGGTCAACTCCGGGGTCAAGCGCGGAGCTCGAATCAAGATCTCAGGCTCGTCCATAGATGGATCCAATTCGATTCTAACTTTCATAAAACTCCTTTCCCAACGTTTTGATAGTACCATTATAACAGCTGTTGAAAACAAAACAAGGGCTTTTCAGTAAGCGGAACGTTTTCCCCATCAAGAGGTCGTATTTGAGAAGTAAAAAAGAGAGTGGGACAGAAATCGGTCATTCGTTAGAATTCGATTCCGTCGTCCCACCTCCGCACAGTTGAGTAGGGCTGTATAAGCTGATGAAATCAGCGTAGTAGAGCCCACTCAACCACTGCGTCTTGCTCTACAATCCAAAGACAATTGAGAGGCTAGGATTTTTATCCCAACCTCCTTTCTTTATTTATTGCTTTCCTTGTTCGGTAAAAGAAAACTAAGACCTACACAAGCGAGCACACCTGCTGTAATAACCAGGCCATTTGAGACCGACAAGAGATCGTAAATCGCATTTGCGATCATAAAGGCGATCAAGGCGCAGATAACACTTGCCTTGTAATCTTTTTTCAAGAGATTTTCAAGTGTAAAGAATGCAAATAAGAGAACAGGAAATAGGGGCCAGATGTTCACATCGAGCTTTGGAAAACCAACCATTCCCATTGTGACAACCGCAAGAGCAACCAAAATAAATCCAAGTCCAAGTAGTTTTTTCATCATATACCTCATTTTGATTATTCGGAAGTATTTCTTCCTTTGATGATTCTATGATAGCAGAGAGCTCCTACGGAGACAAGGACTTTTGACTAAGTGGTCAAAAATGGCGCCTATGTGGTCAAAAGAAGGAGCGAGACCGAACGAATATGTGATCACCATCATTCGTCGTCTCGCTCCTTCAA
This sequence comes from Streptococcus sp. HCA-5024, assembly GCF_037890265.1. Lineage (NCBI taxonomy): Bacteria > Bacillati > Bacillota > Bacilli > Lactobacillales > Streptococcaceae > Streptococcus > Streptococcus sp. HCA-5024. Next base: position 32,963 of record NZ_JBBKBR010000009.1, on the reverse strand, counting down.
AGCAGATTTTTTCTATGCCGATTGCAGGGATCGAACCTGTGACCTACGCGTTACGAGTGCGTTGCTCTACCAACTGAGCTAAATCGGCGATTACCTTCTTAGTATAGCACTCTGATAGCGGATGTCAAGCACTTTTAGTTGATCTTTTTTATCAGAATCTGACATGGATTCTGCGGATCCCATAAAGATGGAAAAATCTCTAACTTTTTAAATCCAAGACTGCGATAAAAGACATTTGTTCGGTCATAATCTTTATTTGAACCTTCTGCGACTGTTTTGACCTGTAGGTAGTCCACTTGTTTGACTGCTTCTCTTTCTATAGTCGTAATTAATTCCCTTCCAATTCCTTGACCTTGGAATGATTTTTTCACGCCTAGACAGTCAATTTCAGCACAATCTTCACTCGAATATGATAAACTTATAAACCCTACTACATCACTTTCTTGATAAGCAGCCCAAACTCGTAAATCCTTAGCTCCTTCAATGTAGGCTTTCGTGCTTTCTGGTATTCCAAACCATTCTGGCAAATCCCTTAAAATCTCAGCGACAACTGCCATTTTTTGATCTTCACCCTTGACTTCTTTAATTACAAACATCATAAGTTCCTTTCTTGATTTTAGTCTTACTTTACCTCTTACGATCCAGCACTTTCGTAGGCATCCAATCCCCTGTCCCAAAGTTTGAGGGAAATAACAAAGAAAACAAGGGAAATCAGAATCAAACCACCAATATTAAAGAGTCCATCCTTGTCCTGCAAGAAATAGCTGGCAGGATAGTAGGCCGTAAAGGCGAAAGGTACAATAAAGCTAATTAACCAACGAAGGAGCGAATTGTAAATAGAAATAGGATACTTGGCGAAATCATTGAACATATAAAAAATGTAAATCATGGCACCTGACTGCTTGGTCCAAAAAGCGATGCTGGCTGTAGCAATTTTCAAGGAAGTATAAATCAAGGTCGCAAAAGGAATACAAACTAGGAAAAGCAGGAATTTTGGAAGAGTCCAAGCGATGCTAGTCACTGTTGTACCTAATAGAATGCCACCGACCAAGAGTTCACCCAAGGCATCAATCTGAAAGGTCTCAACCAGAATATGAAATAGGGGATTGATAGGACGAGTCAGATACTTGTCAAACTCCCCTTTTCGAACTAGTCGTTGACCTAAAGCCCAGAGATTGTCAAAAAAGAGATGATCTAATCCCTTTGGAATTAAGGAAAATCCATAGATAAAGGCAATTTCTTGAAAGGTCCAACCTTCTAGGGAGGGAATGTGTTGAAAGAGTACATTAAGAAACAAGAGGTTCAGGCCTTGAGTCAGAAAGACTCCCAACACACCAACCACAAAATCCACCTTGTATTCCATGATTTGCTTGATGTATTGTCTGATAAAAATCAGATGCATGCGTTGATATTTTTTCATCCTAACCTCCCTGAATGGTGATAAATGACTGGACTCGTTTCCAAATCAACTGAGACAAGCCCACCATCACTATAAGCCAGAAAAGCTGAAGCAAAAGTGCTTGAAGAATCTGACTGGCATCGTATTTCCCAACAATAATCATGACCGGAGTGTAAATTAAGGATGAGAAAGGCAAGAAGGACAGAATATCTGAAACGATTTTCGGAAAGAAAGCCAAGGGAATTAAACTTCCAGACATAAAGGCCACTATTGAAGTCTTGAGTAGATTGGAACCCCATAAATTTTTAAATACAAAGGCTGAAAATCCAAAGCAGATATTAAAGAAAAAGTTAATCAGATAAGCCAGAGTTAAGCTAAAGAGATAAAGGACAGTTAATCCCAGCACCTCTAGAATACCTTGCCCAGATAAGATTTTTATCAAAACAATGACACTTAAAAATGGCAGACCAACAGAGATAAAAATCAACCACTTGGAGCCAAGTTCGGTGAAAAGGTAAGAGGCCGCAAAATGCACTGGTCTCAGCAAGCGCATGATAATGGAGCCATCCTTGACCTCCTCCCCAATCATAAAGGAGCTATCAGACCTGGTCAACAGATTGGTCACAAAACTCATGATGATGTAGAGAGTGATATCTGCCATACTGAAGCCCTGAATCAAAGGCTCCTGAGAGGAGTCAAAGACTGCCTTCCAGAGATAAAAGGCCACAAAAGCCCCCATGACATCACCAATCCGATAGAGAATAAAGTTGACTCGATAGGTAATCAACTCCTGAATCCCCGCATTGATAAAGGGTTTATAACGTCTCCACAATTTGACCATCTTAGAGCTCCTTTCGGTAGAAGCGACGGATAATATCTTCAATATTCGTATCTACCATCTTCAAATCACGGACCTCAAAATCAGATAAGGTTTGCTTGATAATATCGGCCGACTGGTAGCGGGAACTATCGAATTCAATATTGAGAGTATTTCCTTGTCTATCAATGGACATATCAGGCAAGCCCTCATAATGAGAGACGAGATGATTTTGACCTGGCGTCAGGTCAAAGGAGAGAGTCTTCATCTTTCCAAAGGTCTCCTTGAGCTGGCTAACCGTTCCATCAAAAATCTCTTGCCCCTTATCAATCATAAAAATCCGATCACAGAGTTGCTCAATATCACTCAAATCATGAGTAGTCAAGAGAATAGTTGTCTCTTCCTCCTGATTAATCTGGGTAATGGCCCGACGAATGTTGTCCTTGACCGACACATCCAAACCAATAGTCGGTTCATCTAAAAAGAGAACTTTGGGATTGTGAAGCAAGGAAGCCGCAATATCCGCCCGCATCCGTTGACCTAGTGAAAGAGTCCGCACAGGATCCTTGATAAATTCCTTCAAATCCAAAACTTCATTCAAAAAGTCCATACGCTTATGGAAAAGCGAGTCCGGTACATCATAGATCTCTTTCAAAACCGTGTAGGTCTCTTGCAGAGCCAAATCCCACCATAACTGGGTGCGTTGTCCGAAAACGACTCCAATATCCTTGACATAATCTTGGCGATTATCCTGCGGAATCTTGCCGTTAATCCGACAAAAACCAGATGTCGGTTTTAAAATCCCTGTCAGCATTTTGATGGTGGTTGACTTCCCAGCACCATTTGCCCCGATAAATCCTAAAATCTGCCCTTTTGGAACTTCAAAAGTTAAATCCTTGACCGCTTCAAAGGTCTGCTTTTCAGGATGAATAAAGGAGCGCAAGGCTCCCTTTAAACCCGGCTCCTTAACTGTCTTCACAAAATTTTTCCGAAGATGTTGCACTTCTATCATTGCCATATCTATCTCCCTATCGTAAGAAGCAACATTGTATTTTTGACCACAAATATTCTAAATCCTTACTTTCTACACTTTCTAAATATTATTACAGAAGGCTTTATACCAACCTATTATAATCCAATAAAAAAAGGAATGCAAGCGTTTGCTTATTGATTATGAAATGAGAAATTTTTCTCTTAAAATAATACTTTTAAGCAAAAATTCTGGTTTCATCGTTTCCTTAAAATACCAAAAAAACTGCCTTCTTTTTCAACATAAGGAAAGAAAGCCCTAATAACACCCTTTTATAGTGCAAATGTCTACGGAAAACAAGTGTTAATTTATATCGAAAATTTTTATCCCTAAGAAAAGATAAAAAGGTGATGCTGCATCACCTCCCTCTACCAAGTTAAGTCTTCAATCATGCTTCTTACTTGTGAATCAAGAGTCTTATCCTTCTTCAGTTCTCCAACCAAAGTCTGAATCTGCCGGACTAGATTTGGATCATTGTCATTATAGCATCGATGAAGCATCCAGATGTTATGCACAGTTGGACTTTTTAGAACTGACTCCATCAATAATTCCTCATAGCCTTGATGATAAAATCGCTCCACAAAGTGAACCAACTCACCTGGAGCTCCAAAATCTACTTCTGGATGCTTGGAAATAAAGTCTAAGACGGGGTCAACCAAATCAAAGGGTTGAGGGTAAGCCTCCATGGCATCTACAATCTCGTCTGCCAACTCAAATTCTTGGTCTTCAGTAATTGCATCATGCAAAGCAACTAACATATCATCTTTAGTAAGCATCTGATTCTCCTTTTCAACTTTTCCATATCATTATTCGTTTTTGAACTTCTTCTTCACTCATCAAACCTTGTTCGTAAGTAGTTTTCCAACTCCTTTTGGGATAAATCACTAGGAAGTTCAAACACATACTCATAACCTTCATCACAAAAGGAAACTTTCTCTTCAGGTGGAAACCATTTCCGAAGCCAGATGATATAGGAGGCATAATCTTGTAACCTGTTCGTTGAATCAAAGTAATCAATCACAAAAACATTTTTCTTGCTACTCAGTGAACTTTCCAAAGTAAGCTGAGGACTTTGATAATCCCAAGAAAGCGAGTAAGCTTTTTCAGGATTCGTCCTTTCTCTGATCAAAATACCTGGAAATTTTTCTCTCAAAGCAGTACAAAAGGCTTGTAAATCTAGGAATATGGGGTCTTTACTCTCAATAAAGACAAAATCAGCAGTACTCATCAGTCTCTCTCCTTCTTTTTAAAACTGAAAACAGACCTTAACCATCAATGGCAAAATTCTCCAGACTCTCAAATGCCTGCCCCTGATAGTCAAAAGAAAAGATATGAATATCATCAAAAGTTTGATCGCAGAAAGTAACGGTTTGTCTTTCTGGCTCGATGATGGGTTTACCCAATTTTTCAGTAGCTTCTTCATCTGTGAAATACCCATAAAATTCTTGTAAATGAGGCAGTATAAATGCAAGAATACGGTAAAGATTTTTATGGTAATTGGCTGCAAGCAACTGAGCTTCCATCTCAAAGTTTCCACTTGGTTTTTCTTCCCAAGCTACAAGAACATCATCTACTTCATGTAGGTAGGCTTGCAAGGACTGATCGAATATCATGGCTATTTTTCCTTCAATTCTATTTGTAATAACAGAAAATAAAATCACATAGATTGAACTAAATGATTACCTAGATGTAACTTTCATAATTCTTTTCACACTCTTATCTTTGTCAACTAGAAAGCAATCTGGAAAAGTCATCTGTCCCCATTTTTTATAATCAAAACTTGAATCAAAATGATTGATTAAGATTCCTAGCAAATTTCCATGAGAACTCAGTAAAATGGTTTTATCTGAGTACCTTTCTTCCAAGTCCTCAAATAAATCTAAAATTCTATTTAATGCTTCTCGATTGGACTCTCCTCCAATAAGAGATTTATCTGGATTTTGCCATAAATATTGAATTGTTTTTTCAAACTCAGTATCTTCAATAAATCTTGAGGATAATTTTCGCTCTCGTAACCGATTATCAAGAACTATTTTATCAAATTGAATTGGCGAGCTATTAATCGTTTCAAATGCTCGTTTATAAGGACTAGAAAAATAATAATCAATATTAAAAGAATTCAAAAAATCTAACTGATTAAGAGATGAAAATCCTTTTTCTGACAAAGTTCTATTAAAATCATCACTTGAAAATCTTGAATGAGCATGTCTAAGTAAAATATAAGAATTATTCATAAGTCATTACCTTTCAATTATTATCATCAGTCTCAATGGATTTTTAAGCCCTCAATTATTCTCTAAAAATTCTTTAATGCGAGAAACAATAGCATCGCTTTGATAATGATAGAGGTCGTGAGGCGCATCCATATAGTCGACTTGAACATTAGACTGGTCGCTTGCAAATCTCTCTGCATAACGTTGCCACTCTGATTGGCTAAAGGTCGTGCCTTCACCGTTAGAAACCAGGAGTAAGGCTGGAATTTTCGGATTAATGCTAGATGGAACTTTCTTGGCATTTTCCTTTGCCAAACGCGATTCATGAAACATAGCTTGTGACATCAACTGCTTATAAGCTAGAAGTTTATATTGTTTTCGTTCACTTTCGATCAGAGTTTGATTTTTTATATATAAGGACTCAGGAAAGTAGCGTAATAAGCCAATCTTGCTGCTCCAATATGCCACAGTGAGCAAGGTCTGATTCTCCTTTAAATCTTCATAACTTGATGGCAATGCCCAATCTAAACCAATCAAAGCTTTCACTTCATCAGGAAACTTCTCCTGCCAAGCAAGACTCTCTAAACTAGCCATAGAATGCGAAATAATCACATAAGGACCTGAAACATGAGCTTGCGCCAAAGCTTGACGGGTCTCAGAAAGGACCTCCATCACATCTCTTGAACGATCACTATCTTCACTAAAACCATATCCTGCTCGCTCCACGACAACAACCTTGTATTTTTTGGATAGGGGATCTGATAGATTCTTAAAGTCTAGGATAGGAGAGGCGATACCTGCACCGGAAAGAAAAACGATTGTTTGAGGTCCTTCTCCTTTAACAGAGACATTCATTCGATGTCCATTGACTGTAACTTGTTTACCAATGGGTGTGAGAAGCTTACTTTCATTTCGTAAACTAAATTGATGAAAAACAAATGTAGCACCTAAAAAGAGCAGGAGAAAGCCACAAACGATCCAGCTCCACAGTTTGAATTTTTTCATAGGCATATTGTACAAAAATTAACCCCTGGAAGCAACCTTTCCCAAACAAAAAAACAAGATCCACATGGGACCTTGCTTTCCTGTTTTTAATTAAGCTTTGCCTTCTGAACCGAATACGTCGATACGTTCTTCAACAGCTGCAGTAATTGCTTCGAAACCTGGTTTCAAGAATTTACGTGGGTCGAAGAGTTTCTTCTTGTCGTATTCTGCTTCGTTTGCATCGTATTCACGTACGAATTGACGAGTAGCATTTGCAAATGCGATTTGGCATTCAGTGTTCACGTTAACTTTTGCAACACCAAGTTTGATAGCTGCTTGGATTTGATCATCAGGGATACCTGATCCACCGTGCAATACGATTGGGAATCCTGGAACAGCTTCAGTCAATTTTTGCAAGTGGTCAAGGTGAAGACCTTTCCAGTTTGCTGGGTAAGGACCGTGGATGTTACCGATACCTGCCGCCAAGAAGTCGATTCCTGTAGCAACCATTGCTTTAGCGTCTTCGATTGGTGCCAATTCACCGTCACCGATGATACCGTCTTCTTCACCACCGATAGTACCAACTTCAGCTTCTACTGAGATACCTTTAGCATGAGCTTTTTCAACGACATCTTTCGCCAATTTAAGGTTTTCTTCAACTGGAAGGTGTGAACCGTCAAACATGATTGAAGTGTAACCAGCTTCGATACATTCAAGAGCATCGTCGTAGTGACCATGGTCAAGGTGAATAGCAACTGGTACAGTAATACCCATTGATTCTACAAGGTTTTCAATAAGGGCTTTACATACTTTGTAACCACCCATGTATTTAGCAGCACCCATAGAAGTTTGGATAAGTACTGGAGCTTTCTTAGCTTCTGCTGCACGCAAGATAGCTTGAGTCCACTCAAGGTTGTTTGTGTTAAATCCACCAACTGCATAACCATTGTCACGAGCTGCTTGGACAAATTTTTCTGCTGAAACGATTGCCATTTGTTATAGGCCTCCTATAAATTTTTATGGGGTTAATCCCACTTACATTGTTTATTTTATCACTTTTTAGATGAAATTGCTAGTTTTTCCTGTGTCTTTAAGCGCTTTCTTACGATAAATAGGGTGGAATCTCCTAACTCCTAAGACTTTCATCCTAGCAAATAAGTAAAAGAAGAGGGCTTACACCCCCTTCAATTCTCTTCTTTAAAATTTTTTAGTGAAAGGAGAAAGGCAATCCCGCAAATCACAAGGAATACCGCTGCAACCCATTGAGAATAGAAATAAGCAGCAAATAATTGACTGTCGGTGAACATTTTTCCAAGAAGCCCGTTTACCAATCTAAAAAGAAAAGGAAAGGTGTCAGGTACAGCAAGAAATATCGCAACAAGTAGAATAAAGCCTGCCATCAAGAAAAGATTGGGAATCCACTTTTTAATCCTTTTCTCTTTTCTGAGCAAACACTTAGAAGCAATCGCTGCTAGAAAAACGAGGACATTCCATATGTTTAAGGCGATAAAATATCTAAAAGTATCCTTGTATGCGCCTATCGCCATAGCTAAAATCATGATAGGACCGAAAAAATTAATGGCACTTCCCAATAGTGCAAAGAGGCCATCGACCAAAACCAGATACTTCTTCTTCATTTTCTCACCTCATCTCACACCTATTCTACCACAAAGAAATTTGAAAACAAAAAAAGATAGCCAAAGCTATCTTGATCCGATGCGGAGAGAGGGACTTGAACCCTCACGACCTAAAGCGGTCACAGGATCCTTAGTCCTGCGCGTCTGCCAATTCCGCCATCCCCGCGATTGAGTACTTTACTAGTATATCAATCAACAACTTTTTTGTCAAGATTTTTTTCAAACTTTTTTCAGGGTTTGTCATTTTTTCACAAAAAGGGATCAGGTTTCTCGACCTGATCCCTTGATTTTTATTTGCTATCGTGGTTTTCAACTGCCGCTGTGATAAAGGCTGTGTAAAGTCCTTCTGGGCGGTTTGGACGGCTTGACAATTCTGGGTGGTATTGGCAAGCAACAAAGAATTTGTTTTCTGGGATTTCAACGATTTCGACCAAACGGTTGTCTGGTGAAACGCCTGAGAAGACAAATCCTGCTTCTTCGAACTGTTCACGGAAAGCATTGTTAAACTCATAACGGTGACGGTGGCGACGTTGTACCACTTCTTGATTGTCATAGGCAGCTGCTGCTTTTGATCCTCGTTTGAGTTTAGAAGGGTAAAGACCGAGACGGAGCGTTCCACCCATGTCTTCCACATCGATTTGGTCCCGCATGATATCGATAATTGGATACTTGGTTTCTGGATCCAATTCGGATGAATTAGCCCCTTCCAAACCTAAAACGTGACGGGCAAATTCGATACAGGTTAACTGCATACCCAAGCAGACACCCAACATTGGTACGTCCTGTTCACGCGCATACTTGATGGCTTGAATTTTTCCTTCTGTTCCCCGTTGACCAAAACCACCTGGGACAATGATCCCATCCGCATCTCCAAGGAGTTCTGCCACATTCTCAACAGTCACATCATTGGCATTGACCCAATTAATCTTGACCTCTGCATCATTGGCATACCCTGAGTGCTTCAAGGCCTCAACGACAGAAATGTAGGCATCTTGCAATTCTACGTATTTTCCAACCAAGGAAATCTTGACCTGCTTCTTGAGGTTCATGACCTTGTCGACCATTGCAGACCATTCTGTCATATCTGCTGCAGGAACATCAAATTTCAAATGGTCACAAACGATTTGGTCCATATTTTGTGCTTGCAAGTTCAATGGGATTTGGTACAAATGTTCCACATCCAGTGATTCAATGACAGCTTCTGGTGCCACATCACAGAATTGAGCCAACTTGTTCTTAATTCCTTGACCAGCTGGTTTTTCTGTACGGATGACCAACATATTTGGTTGAATTCCAAGACCACGCAATTCTTTCACAGAGTGTTGGGTCGGCTTGGTTTTCATTTCTCCCGCAGCCTTCAAGTAAGGTAGAAGAGTGGTGTGGATGTACATAACGTTTTCAGCACCAACATCTGCCTTCATTTGACGTAGAGCTTCAAGGAATGGAAGGGACTCAATGTCTCCAACTGTTCCCCCGACTTCTGTGATGATGACATCTGAATCCGTCGTCGTCGCTGCCCGTTTGATCTTCTCTTTCAAGGCATCTGTGATATGAGGAATGACCTGTACAGTTGCTCCCAAGTATTCTCCACGACGTTCCTTACGAAGGACCTCACTATAAATTTTCCCTGTCGTTACATTTGAGTACTTATTCAGATTGATATCAATAAAGCGTTCATAGTGACCAAGGTCCAAGTCTGTCTCTGCACCATCGTCTGTGACAAATACTTCCCCGTGTTGGTAAGGACTCATCGTCCCTGGGTCGATATTGATATAAGGGTCAAATTTTTGGATGGTCACTTTCAATCCACGATTTTTAAGCAAGCGACCAAGACTTGCTGCGACAATCCCTTTCCCGATGGATGATACGACACCACCTGTGACAAAAATATATTTTGTTGACATGTGCTTTCCTCTTCTTCTAATGTTGTAGAGGCCATTCCTCTTTGCAGAAAAAACAAAAATAGCTCCCTAATCCTTAGGGAGCTCCGACCTCAAAATGAGGTGCCCGAACAATATCTTACCGCAAATGGATTACTTTGTCAAATTGAAAAATTCATGAAAATGATTTTCGCTGTTTACACGACCTTTTCCACTCCATTTTGTGTGACGAGAAATTTCTCAAATTGAAGCTGAGGCATGCAAAGAGCAAGGTCCTTGTGGATTCGTTCTAGCGCTTCTAAACGCATCTCGACTGACGTCTCGGTATTTCCTTGGATGACAAAGAGAGCGTTTTGCGTAGTCTCCTCAAATTTGTAATGGTCACTATCGCGTACATCCAACCAAGCCAGAACTCCTTTTTGATCTCTATAGACGGGATCTGTCGGTGCTACATGCTTTTCGCTAGAAAGGATGGGGAAGAAGAGATCTTCTCTTTGACTCACTGTAAATTCAATCGGCCCCTCAATCTTATCTAGGTCATGTCCTCCGATCGCGAGAAAAGACTTCAGCGATTCGACATTATAGATATCGATGATGCTATTGATCTGAGGCAGAGCACCACGATGCTGGATGTTTCGGATAAGAGCAAGGACTGTTGGTGGATTTTTCTTGATGCTACGCCCTACTTTTTGCAAGAGGTCTGTATAGCCTTTGATGACAGGGGATGCCGCTACTTCTTCTGTTTGACACTGGAGCGCCCATTGTTCAACTGCTTGCTTCTTTTCAAGAAAAGAAGGGGGCAGGACTGCTTGGGGATCCACATTTCTAGCAATTCCGACCACAACCGTATCAATACCAAGAGCTACTAAACTTTGATCTAAATGAAAGTCCATCTGAATACCTCCTATTTGGGAATCCTTACACGTTTATCATACTCCATTTCGCCACTTTTTTCAATGCAAACAAAAAGAGAGTGGGACAGAAATCGGTAATTCGTTAGAATTCGATTTCGTCGTCCCACCTCCGCACAGTTGAGTAGGGCTGTAAAAGCTGATGAAATCAGCGTAGTAGAGCCCACTCAAGCACTGCGTCTTGCTCGACAATCCAAAAACAATTGAGAGGCTAGGACTTTTGTCCCAGCCTCTTCTTATGATTTATTCTTCTTCCTCGTCTTCAGAATCCTCTTCTTCGTCGTCTTCTTCGCTTAATTCAACTTCCTCACCCAAATCATCTGGTACGATTTCATTGATTTCAGCATCGTAAGCTTCGACTTCACTCTTTTCATCGTCTGGATTTTCTTCATCATATGAAAGAGCTGGATCTGCTTCGTAAACTTCTTCGTCTTCTGGATCGTCGTCGTTGTAGTCGATCGCATCTTCGTCTCCATCCATAAAGGCATTGACACGTTTTTTCTTCCGTTTCTTAGGAGTTTCATCTTCGTCTGTTTCTTCAAGAGCGATGATTTCTTCGTCAACTTCATCGATGGCATACCATGAACGAAGACCCCATTTGTTATCTCCAAGTGGGATAAAGCTTCCATCTACATTCAATTCTGTGTAGAACAATGGAAGAGCTTCACGGATCTCGCTGTTTGATTTTTCAAGGTAAATTTGAATTTCATTTACAAGATCGCTAAAGTACATTTCATGGTCACGTCCGCGTAATTCCAAAATCGCACGCGCCACTTCAATCATAGAAAGTTCACTTTTTTCTTGTCCAGCAAATACTTCTAATTCCAAGGGTAAATCTCCTTATGTTTCATTTCCTAAATGGAGAAGGATCCGGTCTTAAACCTCATCCTATCCTCAATGATAGATTGAAAACTTCTCGCCACTAAATCTATCACGCATTTTATCGTTACACTCTATTGTACGATAAATTTCCCCTTTCGTCAAAGGAAAATTCCAGGATTCTCCATGAAATCAAAAAAAGAAGAGCCTCACGGCTCTTCTTTTTTATCTCAATTATTTTACTTTTGCTGTGCTTGTGATCACGTTCACTGCTTTCTTCACTGTGATGTCATGTTTCAACATTTCTGGTGAAAGAAGGTTGCGAACTTGTTCAACTGGCATGTTGTAATCTGCTGCCAATTGTTCGATTTCAGCGTTGATTTCTTCTTCAGTTGCTTCGAAGCCTTCTGCTTTCGCTACTGCTTCAACCACAAGGTTTGTCTTCGTACGGCTTTCAGCTTCTGCTTCGTATTGTTTGTGAAGATCTTCTTGAGTTGTTCCAGTGATTTGGAAGTACATTTCAGGTGAGATACCTTGACGTTGCATGTTTCCAAGGAACTCGTTGATTGAACGGTGTACTTCTTCGTGGATCATTTCTTCTGGAAGGTCAACGATTTCAGCGTTTTCAACTGCAAGATCGATTGCTGCTGCTTCTACTGCATCGTTGTATGCTTCTTCTTTAGCTGCTGCCAATTCTTTGCGGTATTTTTCTTTCAATTCGTCAAGAGTTTCAACTTCTTCGTCGATGTCTTTTGCCAATTCATCGTCAAGAGCTGGTACTTCTTTTGCTTTTACTTCGTGGATAGTTGTCACGAATTTCGCTTCTTTACCTGCAAGGTCAGCTGCTTGGTAGTCTTCTGGGAAGGTTACGATCACATCAACTGTTTCACCAGCAGAGTGTCCAACCAATTGGTCTTCGAAACCTGGGATGAATTGTCCTGAACCAAGTCCAAGTGAGAAGTTGTCACCTTTACCACCGTCGAATTCAACACCGTCGATAGAACCTACGAAGTCGATCACAACTGTGTCACCTTCTGCTGCAGCACCTTCTTTAACAACCAATTCAGCCAAGTTGTTGCGTTCGCGTTCGATACGAGCATCCACATCAGCGTCTGTTACTTCTTTAGAAACTTCTACTGATACTTCAAGGTCTTTGTAAGCACCCAATTTTACTTCAGGTTTTGTGACAACAGCTGCTGTCAATGTCCAGTCTTGACCTTTTTCCATAGATACAACATCGAAAGTTGGTTGTGCTACAACTTCGATTCCAGCTTCTTTAACAGCTGCTTCGTATGCTGCTGGAAGAAGATCGTTCAAAGCATCTTGGTAAAGTGCTTCTTCACCGAAACGTTGGTTGAAGATTGGACGTGGAATATGACCTTTACGGAATCCAGGTACGTTCAAAGTTTTCTTAACTGACTCAAACACACGGTCCAAAGCAGGTTTGATTTGCTCTTGGCTGATTGTGAAAGTCAATACACCGTGGTTAGTTTCTTTGTTTTCAAATGATACAGACATTCTGTCTCTCCTTAAAATAATATAGTCATTCCTTATAATTTTACCACAAAACTTTGAAATTGCAAGTTTTAAAACGTTTTTGCCTCTCTTTTCATCCAAAAAAACTAGCCCTTAAAAGCTAGTTCTGATTATGATTTTCGGATGGGATCATCGAGGTAGAGAGCACGGGCGCCACCGATCAATTTTGGCCGACTGGCGAGCGCTGTGACATGGGCTCCACCTAGTTCACGCAAGATAGGGCGAATTGGAACTTGCACGTGTTTGACATGCATCCCTACTGAGGTATCTCCGATGTCTAACCCGGCTTGGGCTGTGATAAATTCCACCTCCACAGGATCCTTAAAATACTTGAAAGCTGCGAGTTGTCCAGCACCTCCTGCATGGAGACTCGGAAGGACATTGACGATTTCTAGCTCCTTCTTATCTGCCAATTCTCTTTCGACCACCAAGGCGCGATTGAGATGCTCACATCCTTGTACCGCCAGATAAATCCCTCTTGGATTCAACTCATCTAGTAAGGTCTGGACAATAGCTTCAGCAATATCGATGTTGGAGGCTTTTCCAATTGGCCCTCCTGCAACTTCGCTTGAAGACATCCCGAGGACTAGAATCTGTCCTTGGCGGAGACGGCTTTTTGCCAAGACATCTACCAAGATTTCTTTTGTATCCTTCTTCAGTTGCTCCAGATCCATGAATTAGCTTCCTTTCTTTTGAAATGCATAATAGACCACATAGCCTAAAGCCATTCCAACAAAATTCTGAGCAAGGTTATTTGGAATGTCCGAGATAGCAGCTCCCCAGCCATTGCCTAAAAAGAGGGCAGAAGCTAGTGCGTAACCGCCTACCATCACAACTGTCGCAAGAAGCAAGCCTAGGTAACGAGCTTTGCCCTTGAAGCCAGCGAAATAGCCTTGTCCCCCGTGAAAGAGGAGGCTAAAGAACATCCACTGAGGATAGCCTGAAATCAGATCCAATAAGAAGGCTCCGACACCACCTACAATCGCACCTTCCTTGCGTCCAAAATAGAAGGCTGTGAAATAAACTCCAAGATCTAGCAGGGTGACGATCCCTGTGGGAGTTGGAAGTTTTGTATAGTAGCCAAGTACAACTGTCAAGGCTGTCAAAATGGAAAGGCGAGCAATGAGTTGAGTTCGATTAGATGTCATACTGTACTACTCCATACTGGTCTGAATGTTGAATCGCTTGGAAAACAAAGTCTTTAGAGGCTTTAACAGCTTCAAGTGGTGATTTCCCTTTTACCAACTGGCTGGAAATGCTAGACGCAAAGGTACAACCTGCTCCTGTATTGTTCTTTTCTAAGACCGGCTCTTCAATGACGGTGAAGTCTGTCCCATCATAAAAGACATCGATGGCCTTTTCTTTATTGAGACGATTGCCTCCTTTGACCACGACAGTCGCTGCTCCTAATTCGTGGAGCTTGCGCGCTGCCTCCTTCATATCGTCGAGCGATTGAATCTTGCTTTGGGTCAAGATCTCAGCTTCTGGTAAGTTTGGCGTGATGATGGTCACATAAGGGAAGAACTTAATCAATTCGTCTCGAAGAGCTGAAACTTCTACATCATGACTTTCCTTGCAGACCAAGACAGGATCTAGTACCACAGGAATCTCCGCATGGGCTTTGACATAGTCCAAAGCCAAGTCTGCCACTTCAACATTTGGCAAGAGGCCGAGTTTAATAGCAGAGAAAGGAACATCCTTGAGAGAGTTGAGCTGTTGAGCAAAGGTCGTCGGATCCACCGGAATCACTTCGAAACCGTGCTCCGTCATAGCCGTCAAACAAGTCACCGCTACAAAGCCATGCTGTTTATTAGTCGTATAAGTTGCAAGGTCTGCATGAAGACCTCCCCCACTAAAAATATCATTTCCTGAAATAGCTAGAATCAATTCATTACTCATAACGGATCTCCTTTAAATATAAGCCATTTGGCGCTGCTGTAGGACCTGCTAGATTGCGGTCCTTCTTTTCTAAAATTAGATCGATCTGCTCGATCGGCATCCGATCATTTCCAATCTTCAACAAAGTTCCCACCATATTGCGGATTTGCTTGTAGAGAAAGCCATTGCCCGAAAAGGTAAAGACAAGGCGATGATGTTCTGCATCCTCGACCAAGCGAGCCTCTGTAATCGTACGAACCTTATCTTCCACACTGGTTCCCGAAGCTGTAAAACCAGTGAAATCATGGGTTCCCTCCAACTTTTGGATGGCTGCTTGCATCTTTTCCACATCCAAAGGATAAGGATAGTGGGTGGCATAGTGGCGCATCATGGGGTTCTTGGGACGACCATAATCCACGATAAATTCATAGGTCTTGCTGTGCTTCTTGTAGCGTGAGTGAAAGTCATCTGCTACTTGCTCTACTCGGATGAAATCAATATCCTCTGGGGTTTGGGTATCGAGGGCAAAGCGGAGCTTCTCCTCGTCCCGCGCTTGGGGGAGATCAAAATGAATCACCTGCCCAAGAGCATGGACACCTGAATCCGTTCGCCCCGCTCCATGAACGGTAACAGGGGTTCCTTGATTGAGGCGCGTCAAGGTCTTCTCGATTTCTTCTTGCACACTACGGGCATGCGGTTGGCGTTGAAACCCTGCAAACAAGGTCCCGTCATATGAAATGGTTGCTTTGTATCGTGTCATGTTTTTATTTTAGCAGGATATAGAAGGGGTTACAAGAGTGAAAAAAACAAACTGTCCGGGTACAGTTTTACAAACACAAAAAGAAGCTGGGACAAAAGTCCTAGCCTCTCAATTATTTTTGGATTGTCGAGCAAGACGCAGTGGTCGAGTGGGCTCTACTATGCTGATTTCATCAGCTTTTACAGCCCTACTCAACTGTGCGGAGGTGGGACGACGAAATCGAATTCTAACGAATTACCGATTTCTGTCCCACTCTCCTAACTTCGACCTGTTACAAATCAACTAGGTCTCAGTCTCTTTTTTTATTTTTCAAGTCCATTCCTGCTGCTCCTAAGATCGCTCCTAGTAAAGCGAGTACCAGAGCAGATTCCACTCCTGTTTCTGGAAGTTGCTTGTTAGAAGATACTGTTTCTGGACGAACCGCTTCTTCCACAGCTGCTGGAATTGGCGTTGGGGTATTTACTGGTGCTACAGGTTGAGCCTTCGCGATCACTTGAGGTGTTGAAGGATCTGGAACCACTTTGTTTACGAGCAAGTCTGATTTCACTGGTGCTTCTACGGAAGGGCTTGTTGGGATCACGACTTCTTTGATACCGACTTCAACAATTTCTGCAACCGGCTCTGTGGCAACTTCTGTAGCGATCACTTTTCGACTTTGATCAAGTGCCGAAACCTCTACATACTCAAGACCTTGCCCTTTAACTCCAGCCTGGATCACTCTGCGTTCTCCTTTAGCGAGATCTGGATTGGTCCGTTCCACAAGGTCAAAATCAAGTTCTTTTTCTACGATTTCAAGACTTGGTTTGTCTTCCACTAGGGCTTTGACGTCATTTTCAGCCAAGCTACCCACTTGTGTAATTGGCTTAAGCCCCGCAAGGGCTTGGGTCAGAGCAGCCACTTCTTGATCCACCTGATCTTGATGAGCACGGCTCACATTCCAATTCAAGCTATCTAAGACTTTCGCAAGTGCTGCGCGAGATTCTGGTGTGTATATGGCTAGATCTGTTGGCACCGTAGCAACTGCTTTTCTAAGAGCAGTGAAGTCTGCCTTGAAATAATCCTTGTTGTGGTTGGCAAAAGCTTCCATGAGATCAAAGACATTTTTTTCAATGTATTCTTCACTTGGGGTATCACACCAAACAGCTACCATACTACCGACCATCGGCAAAGATGTCTCTGGATATGTTGTACTTGGGAGTTGTCTAAATGGAGTAGCAGCTGCATTGGCAATCGCTTTTTCAATATAACCACCACCCGTTTCAGGTGTTCTTCCCAAAACATAGTACCAGTCTCCGTTGGTATTGAGGAATTTATACCCCTTATCTGCCAAATACTGTGGAGATGCAAGGTTATAGCCCCACCATCCTTTAGACCAGTAGGAAATCAAGACGTCCTTGTCAAAGGCAACATCATCTTCATCTCCATAATAGAAGCCATCGTTAAAGGCCATTGGCTGCAAGCCTTTTTCACGCGCCATAGCTGCAAGACTATTGGAATACTCCGCAAACTTACCATAGAGGTCATACCACTTGAGGTAGTACCAACCTTGTGCACTGGTAGCGTCATTGGCATATTCATCTGTTCCATAGTTAAAGATCTTAGACTTGTCTTTGAAGTAGTCCATGTACTTGCCAATCAAGGCTTTGGTAAAGTTGACTGCTGCTTCATTGGTCAAATCCATGGTTGTTTTTGAAACCGTATCAAAGCTGGCTTGTGGATTTTCAATGCCCAATTTTTCCATGGCCACCAACAAAGCATCCATGTGTCCAGGACTATTGACTGCCGCAATCAAGCCGATTCCTTTCACAGTCGCATAAGCATGGAGTTCATCCATTTCCGCTTGGGTCAAGGCTTGACCATTTGGATCATCGTAATAGGCCTTGGTACCTTCTAAAATGGCCTTTTTCACATCGTCACTAGCATAAGTCTTGCCATTGGCTTCCACCGTCATATCATCGAGTACGAAGCGCATACCATCGTTTCCGACCAGGAGGTGCAAGTCAGAATAACCCAACTCACTGGCCTTATCGACGATCCGTTTCAACTGATCCAGTGAGAAGTATTTGCGGCCTGCATCGATCGAGATGACCTTCTTCATGGCAAGTTTTTCTGCCGCTTCTTTTGCAGCAACTTCTTTCGCATAGCTTTCTGTGTATACCAAAGCATCTTGAGCTGCTTTGAGATGATCGATCAAGGTTTTAGCCTCTGCTCGAGTCGTGTCTGCCCCTACCCTTTCCAAAGCTTTTTTAGCTGCCGTAAAGGCTACTAGCGATCCTGGTGTATAGTGATCCAAATCAGTTGGGGATTCCGTAAGAGCCTTTTCGACCACTTCAGGATCTGCTACAAAATAGTCCGCATTCTTGTCCGCGAAGGCATGCATCAGCTTAAATAGAAGGTCTTTTTTGAAGGTTGCGGATGGTGTATCTGCCCAGGCAGCTACCATCCCACCGATGAATGGCACCTTCGCTCCGTCATTTTTTTGAACCACATCAATTGCTGACTTGGAAATTCCTTCGAGACCTTGATCAAGATTGTACCAACCAGATCCAGCCTTGTTCCGTCCAATCACATAATACCAAGCATCGTTGGTATTAAGAATCTGATGACCTAGTTCAGACAAAAGTTTTGAAGAAGCGACATCATAGCCGTTCCAACCACCTGTCCAGTAGGATACAATGATATCCTTGTCAAAAGTGCCATAGGAAGTATCACCATTGTAGTAGATTCCGTCATTAAAGGCCATTGGTTTCATCTTATGTTTTTTCACAATAGCCGCTAGATCATTGGCATATTGGATGAATTTTTCATAGCCTTTTTCCGGGTACCCTTCACCCGGCCAATGCTTGCTGGCTTGGAGAACCTGCCAACCATGGGCATCTGTGGCATCATTGGCATACTCATCCAAACCGATGTTAAAGATTTCGGTCTTGCCGCTGAAATAAGCCGCATACTTGTCTACCAAAGCCTTGGTAAAGTCTAAGGCTTTTTGGTTGTCCAAATCAACGGTCCGAGCTGATTTCTTTGTACCAAAATAATTAAAGTGAGGGTTTTCGATCCCCAATTGTTCCATGGCTGTCAGAATCGCATCCATGTGACCTGGACTATTTATGGTTGGGATGACGCCTACTTTCTTCGATTTGGCGTAGGCCAAAATATCATCCATTTGAGCCTGGGTCAAGGCTGTTCCGTTCGGATCATCGTAATAAGCCTTCGTCCCTTTTTCAACCGCATCTGTCACGGCTTGGCTAGAATAAGAAGTCTCCCCCACTTTCAAGGACATGTCATTCAAAACAAAGCGCAAGCCGTCATTTCCAACTAGGAGATGCAAGTCTGTATAGCCAGTCTTACTAGCTTCATCAATGATTTCCTTGATCTGGTCTGGTGAGAAGTACTTGCGACCAGCATCGATCGAAACAATCTTTTTCTTGGCTAATTTTTCTTCCTGATCAGGATCTTTGGCAGGTGTTTCCGTCGCTGCTGTCGTTGGTTGAGCTGCCACATCCGACTCTGCGACCGAGCTCGCTTCTTCGCGAATCAAACGGTCAAGATCTGATACCCGCAGTTCACGATCAGGCAGTGTCGGTTGACTTTGATCGACGATTGGGGCAGGAGCCGTTGTTTTTTCTACTACTGGCTGAGAAGCTTCCTCGTTTAGGGAACTAGTCGACTCACCCTCGCTTGGCTGAGTTGGTACTGTCGTTGCAGGACTGTCAGTAGTCGTTGGTGTATCAGCAGCTACAACCTGAGCGCTAGCAAAAAATCCTATGAGCACTGAAGCCGCTCCTACCGCGTACTTACGAATAGCATAACGTGGTTGATGTGATTTCATCAGGACCTCCTAAATTGTCTTTGTAATCGTTTTCTTAAATTTACCACGATATCTTAATAAATTCAATGAGGGTTCTCATTATTCTTTAATTAGGAGAGGAAGTTCTTGGATTCGATCCAAAATAAAACGAGCCCCTTACTCAAAAGGAAACTCGTTTATTCTTATAAGTCATCTAAAGCATCTTTGACCTTATCAAAGAAGCCTTTTTTCTTTGGGTTGACCTTCAAATCACTTGCTTCCGCAAAGGCTTGAAGGGCTTCTTTTTGCTTGTCATTTAAACCAGTTGGGGTGACAACATTGATAGACACATATTGATCTCCCATGGCACCACCACGTAAGCTTGGAGCACCTTTTCCGCGAAGGCGGAATTTCTTACCAGTTTGGGTTCCTTCAGGAATGACCAAATCGACATCTCCATGAACGGTTGGCACATGGACCGTATCTCCAAGAGCTGCTTGGACAAAGTTCAAGTCTAACTTGTAGTAGATGGTTGAGCCATCTCGTTCGAAGCGATCGCTCGGCTCAACATTGACAACAACATACAAGTCACCATAAGGTCCACCGTTAAAGCCGGCTTCCCCTTGACCAGCTAAGCGGATTTGTTGACCCGTTTCAACTCCTGCAGGAATCTTGACATTCACGCTATGAGCTTGTTTTTCATGACCTGTTCCACGACAAGTCGTACATGGATCTTTGATTTCTTGACCACGACCATGACAGACATCACAGGTCACTTGACGGCGCATCATCCCAAGAGGGGTCTGAGTATCCACATTGATGACTCCAGAACCATGACAGCGTCCACAGGTCACCGGACTAGTCCCTGGCTTAGCCCCAGAACCATGACAGGTATGACAGCTTGCTTCCCGATGGTACTTGACTTCTTTTTCCGCACCAAAAATCGCTTCTTCAAACTTGAGATTGACGCGGTATTGGAGGTCATCCCCTTGACGAGGTGCATTTGGATTACGACTTGCACCACCACCAAAGAAGCTAGAGAAGATATCTTCAAAGCCACCAAAACCAGCACCATCAAAGCCACCAAAACCACCTGCTCCGCCACCGAAGCCACCATTGGCACCCGCAGCACCATATTGGTCATAAGCAGCCCGTTTTTGCTCGTCACTCAAAGTCTCGTAAGCTTCTTGAACTTCCTTGTACTTTTCCTCAGCACCAGGCTCCTTGTTGATATCTGGGTGATATTTTTTAGATAATTTCCGATAGGCTTTCTTGATCTCATCTTGAGATGCATTCTTTGAAACGCCCAAACGGTCATAAAATTCAGTATTGTTCATAATTCAAGATACAAAGGGCGTTAAACGGACACAGCCAAAATAGGAGTTTTGACGACGGACGCTTGCGTCCTAGAAAAAACTATCTTTTTGGCACCGTCCGTAGCCCGTGTTCAGTTACGAACACTCTTTGTTCCTTTCTATAATTTTCATGTAATCTTTAGAGGGCATTTTCTATGCTTCGCTTTACTTGATCAAACTCTTTGTCCGATAGAGTAAATATCAAATCCTCTTCTGAGTAGTCGTTTTGTTCTTTAAAATAGTTGTCCGTATTCTCTTCCAAGCCTAAACTTAGAATCACTCTTCTTGCAAACTCTTGATGGGCAAAACCGATAGCCGTAATGATCTGTTTATCTTGCACAAGCACTTTCGGTTGGAAATTCTCACGTGGAAGAAATTCAAAATAGTCAAAGAAGTTTTGCCAAATTCCACCTGTAAATTTCGTGTCCTTCAACAGACCTGCTTTCGCTAATAAAAGAGGTGCTGAAGAAATGGCTGCAATGAGGATATCTTGCTCACCAAGGTCCCTCAAGAACGAAATCAATTTCTCATCTTGTAGGGCAGGCCCTATATTGACCATTCCTGGCAAAATCACACAAGAATACTCTTCTATACAGATTTGATCTAGTGTTTTGGTCGGTTGACAGGGCAAGCCATCCTCAGAGACCACCATCGAATGATCTGAAGCGGCATAATCAATCGTACTATCAAAAGACAGAGCTAAAGTACTTGTTAAAGCGGTTATCTCATAAAGAGAAAAATTAGGATAAATGATACAAAGTACTTTTTTCATAGGCAACATCCTCTATTTTACCGAAAAACAGAGGCTGGGTTGCAACCTCTGGATTTCTTTTTATCATTTACTAGTTAGGCGTTTAGGAAAGGCGCCATAGCGATACAATCACTTTAGTGATTAGTCATTCTTAACGCCTCGCTCCCCGATTTTCAAGCTCGGGATAAAATAGTCCACTGGACTATTTTATTTTTCTGTAAACTCTCCGTCTACGACGTCATCGCCTGCCTTTCCTGTTGCTTGTGCACCTTCTGCTCCTGCTTGAGCTTGTTGCGCTGCTGCGGCTTGTTCGTAGAGTTTAACCGCAAGTCCTTGAGCTTTTTCGTTCAATGCTTCAAGTTTTGCTTTCATTTCGTCCAAGTTGTTGTCTTCTTGAGCTTTCTTAAGATCATCAAGGGCAGCTTGTGCAGCATCACGTTCTGCATCGAATCCTTTGCCTTCAGTTTCTTTGATTGTCTTTTCAGTCGCAAAGATAGCTTGGTCTACTTCGTTACGAAGGTCTACTTCTTCTTTACGTTTCTTATCTGCTTCAGCGTTTGCTTCTGCATCTTTCATCATGCGGTCGATTTCTTCGTCTGTCAAACCTGAGTTTGATTGGATAACAATTGTTTGTTCTTTTTGAGTTCCAAGATCTTTCGCTTTAACAGATACGATACCGTTCTTATCGATGTCGAAAGTTACTTCGATTTGTGGGATACCACGAGGTGCTGCTGGGATATCAGTCAATTGGAAACGTCCAAGAGTCTTGTTATCTGCTGCCATTGGGCGTTCCCCTTGAAGAACGTGGATATCAACGGCTGGTTGGTTGTCTGCTGCAGTTGAGAAGACTTGTGATTTAGAAGTTGGAATTGTAGTGTTGCGGTCGATGAGTTTTGTGAAGACACCACCCATTGTTTCGATACCAAGTGACAATGGTGTTACGTCAAGAAGGACGACGTCTTTGACATCACCAGTGATAACACCACCTTGGATCGCAGCTCCCATAGCAACTACTTCATCAGGGTTCACTGATTTGTTTGGTTCTTTACCAGTTTCAGCCTTAACAGCTTCAACAACGGCAGGGATACGAGTTGAACCACCGACAAGGATGACTTCGTCGATTTCTGACAAGCTCAAACCTGCATCTGAAAGGGCTTGGCGAACTGGAACTTTTGTACGTTCTACAAGGTCACGAGTCAAATCGTCGAATTTAGCACGAGTCAAGGTCATTTCCAAGTGAAGAGGTCCAGCCTCACCAGCAGTGATAAATGGCAAGCTGATTTGAGTTGAAGTGACACCAGAAAGATCTTTCTTCGCTTTTTCAGCTGCGTCTTTCAAACGTTGAAGAGCCATCTTGTCAGCTGACAAGTCGATGCCATTTTCTTTCTTGAATTCTGCTACCAAGTGGTCGATGATTTTTTGGTCAAAGTCGTCACCACCGAGTTTGTTATCCCCTGCAGTTGCCAATACATCAAAGACACCATCACCGAGTTCAAGGATAGATACGTCGAATGTACCACCACCAAGGTCGAATACCAAGATTTTTTCTTCTTTGTCAGTCTTGTCTAAACCGTAAGCAAGAGCTGCTGCAGTTGGTTCGTTGACGATACGTTCTACTTCAAGACCAGCGATTTTACCAGCGTCTTTAGTTGCTTGACGTTGAGCATCGTTAAAGTAAGCTGGAACTGTGATAACAGCCTTGGTTACTTTTTCACCAAGGTATTCTTCAGCGTAACCTTTCAAGTATTGAAGAATCATAGCTGAGATTTCTTGTGGTGTGTATTCTTTACCGTTTGCAGAAACTTTTTCAGAAGTACCCATCTTAGATTTGATAGAGATCACTGTATCTGGGTTTGTGACTGCTTGACGTTTTGCAGCGTCACCAACGATGATTTCACCGTTTTTGAATGACACTACAGATGGAGTTGTACGGTTTCCTTCTGGGTTCGCGATGATTTTGCTTTCAGTTCCTTCAAGAACTGCTACTGCTGAGTTTGTTGTACCTAAGTCAATACCGATAATTTTAGACATATGTTTTTCTCCTCGTTGTTTTTTATCTTTTTTTCTTTTTGATATTTCCCTTAAGTGGTGGGGACGTGAGCAACTCCCTTCGGGATTTCATCACTTATTTTTGAGCCTACTGTCTCAAAAATCCCCTGTTTCAGTAGCACAAGCTACTGAAACTTTCACCACGGCGGGAAATATCTTCCTTGCAAGCCTCCGGCTTGCGTCTTATCTTTCTTTCATAGTTTAGTGTCGTTTCGGACAAGGTAGCCTAGTTATAAACCACTACCATGGCTGGACGCAGGATGCGGTCATGGAGTTTGTAGCCTTTTTGGAAGACTTGTGCGATGGTGTCTGCTGGATGTTCATCATCTGCAGGCAAGGTTTGGATGGCCATGTGGTAGTTATGGTCAAAGGCTCCGTCCGCTGGAATTTCTTCGATTCCTTCTTCTTTCAGAGCATGTACCAAACTTTCTTGAACCATTTCCAAGCCCTTCTTCACATCATCTGTCAATCCTTCTACGGCAAGGGCACGTTCGAGGTTGTCCAGTGATGGTAAGATCGCTTTTGCCAAATCTTGGCTACGGTACTTTTGTAATTGTTGACGCTCTTCATTGGCACGGCGCTGAATGTTTTGCATTTCTGCATGAGCACGAAGGTATTTATTTTCAAATTCTTCGGCACGCGCTTGTGCTTCTTCTAACTCAGAAGGTTGGTTGCTTTCCTCTACAACTTCTTCAGTTGTTTGGGCAACTTCCTCTTCTTTCACGTCTTCTTTTTTGATATCTTCTGTCAAGGCATACACCCCTTTCATTTGATCTTAATTTACTTCATAATGGTTGCTGTTGAGGTAACGGTAGTAATCCGTCAACTTCATAACCAGTACCCGGCCGATAACATTGACCAGGCTAATCACACGCCTGTAGTCCATCTCTACGGGACCGATCACATGCATGAGGGCCATCCCACGATAAGGAACTAGGAACTTGTGGCTAATCACTGTCATATTCTTCAAGGCCTTCTCTTGGGACTCCGCAACCAGGATCTGGGTCATTTGGTCTTCTGGCATTCCCCCTCGTAACTCCAAGGCTACATGTTGGGGATTATCTAAGAACTGATAGGTCTGAAGATCGGCGTAGGTTAAGGATGAAACCTTTCCTTCTACAAAGACCAGTTCTTGAAACAGTTGCGAGAAGACGTAATCAAAGAGATCCAGCACATTGTCTGTCGTCTTGAAATAGCGCTGTACAATCTGTGGAATCTCTGTCCGCAAGCGGTAGTGGATATCCAAGACTGTATTTCCAATGAACCGCTCTTGAACCAGCTGGTGGAAGATTTCCAAATCACTGGTTAAGAAATTCTTTGGAATGGCAAACTGGACGGTGACGGGCTTTGATTCATCCAAGGTCAGAACCGCTAAGGCATCGTGGTTGGACAATGGAACAATCTCAAAACCAGTCAAGCGCTGACGTGTCGGTTCAACATCCTGAATCACTGCGGTGTAACCCGTCATCTGGGCTAGTAACTTAGCTGTAGCATCCAAGATATCGTCTAATTTAAAGGCTTCGAAATCAAAGGCTTTCACCACCTGGTAGACATCTTGCTCATCAATCAGCTCTAGATCAAGCGAGTTCTGAACAAAATATTGGAAACCAGCTCGGCTAGGCATCCGTCCACTCGAAGTGTGGGCCTTTTCTAGTAAGCCTTGTTTTTCGAGGGCAGCCATGTCGTTTCGAATGGTCGCACTACTGGATTGAATCACATCTTGTAGCGCTTTTGAACCGACTGGTTCGTGGGTCTTGGTAAAGATATCGACAACAAGATTGAGAATCTCATTTTGACGTTCTGTAACCATGACCTCACCTCTCTTTCATTTTTTAGCACTCTAAACACTCAAGTGCTAAACCATGATTCTATTATACACCCATCCAAAAGAAAGTCAAGAGAAAAAACCAAAAAATTAGCACTCTTTTTTCAAGAGTGCTAAAAATCATTCTTAAGACCTAGAGAAGTGACTCTCCTCTTATTTGCCAGCTTTTTTCAAGAGTTGAATATATTCTTCTAATACTAGCTGATGGTTGGCCATATACTGAGCGTTTTCTACGCCAACATAACGGAAATGCCAATTCTCAAAATTCACACCCGTGATGTTGCTCTTCCCATCTGGGTAGCGAAGCACAAAGCCATATTGCGGTGCGATGGCAGCCAGCTGCAAGCCCAACTCATCACTTTGACCAGCTTCGACACTCATATCGATCGCAAGCCCCGTCTGGTGTTCACTCGCACCAGGGACCTGTACCTGGGTCTGCACCTGCTTTTCAGCTTCTTCGTGTGAAAGACCACTGGCCTCTAATTGCGCAACACGCTCATTATAGAGCTCTGTTTGTTCCGCCACGCTTCGATAACCCGATATCAAGGTTTCTTCTGGGGCAATTTTTCGAGCTGCCTCTAGAAATTGACGAGTTGGCTCTACAATCCGACTATCTACTTTGATAGCATCCACATCTGTCAATTGAGGATTCAGTTCAGGCTTCACATTGTCACGATTGACCAAGATCAACTGCCAGTCTTTGGTCGAAACGGCTGGTAAATCTGATTTTTCTTTCTTTTTCTTAGAAGAAGAGGGAGTCGTTACAGCTGTTTTTTTGGCCTTCCAAAACTGAAGCCCTGAAAACAAGCTTGGCTTCGCTAAGTAAACACCAATTCCTGATCCAAGGACCACAAGAAGAAAGAAACTCAATAGGTAAGGCCACCACTTCTTACGTTTTTTTCGTGCGCGTCTATACTTATTCGTCATGGCCACCCTCTAGAAGTTTTGCTCCAACCTTACGATAAGATAGATCCCCAATCTTTTCAATATGAAAGGCGCCATCCTCATAGGCCAAAACCGTTACACTTCCGTTGTCCAAGACTAATTCTTCGACCGCTTTTGGATCAATGAGATAAATCAAGGTCGTAATGGTCATACCATGGCTGACCACAATAGCATTGCCACCGCCAGCTGCTTCTACCTCTTTTGCAATAGCTTCAAATCCTTCTTTAATCCGGCCACTCAAGGCACTCCAGGATTCAGCCCATCCAGTGGTATCCACTTCGACAATCCCTTCTGCTAACTCCATCAGGCTCAACTGATGGAAATCATCGACCTTAAAGACACGGGGTAAAACCCCCATGAAGAGATCGCCATCATAAGCACCGTCAAAACTGCCAAAACACCACTCGCGGATCCGTTTGTCATAACGATAAGGGATTTCCCCTGTCAGACCGAGTTCTTGAAGAATAATTCCCATGGTTTGAATGGTGCGTCCAGAATCACTCGAAACAGCCTCTTCAAAAGAAAGCCCAGCTTCCTTGAGACCAAGTCCTAATTCTCGAATCCCACGCTCTCCTGCTTCTGTCAGCGGAGTGTCTGACCAGCCCTGTGCTCGCCCAATGGTATTAAACATGGTTTTTCCATGACGAGCAATATATAATCTGGTTTTTGTCATTGTATTACCTCCGTATGTATCTCTTTCATTATATCATTTTTTGCAAAAAGAAAGTAGGAAAGCTCTTACAAGTTTTGAGAAAAAGAAAAGGCCATGACCAAAGGGTCAGCCTTTCATTACGGACTAGGATTCTTGCAAGCTTTCACCGACCTCACGGTAACTGCTATCTCCAACCCCCTTAACCGTCAATTTTCCATCTTCATATTCTACAAGGGTAACACTACCGTTTGAAAGAGGCAGATTAAGATTTGGTTTTCCTTCGATCAAGCAGACCAAGGTCTGAATGGTCCAACTATGGCTGACCACCAAGGCATTGCCTCCACCATTTTCTTCCACTTCTTTGGCAATAGCTTCAAAACCTTCTAGGATTCGGCCTTTCAAAACTTCCCAAGGTTCAGCCCAATCTGCTGTGTCCACTTGGCAGATGCCATTGGCCAAGTCTTCCAAGGTCAAGGTCTTATAGTCTTCTACATCTAGCACGCGCGGCACGACACCGTGAAAGAGCTCCCCACCGTAGGCCCCATCAAAGCTACCAAAACACCACTCGCGGATCCGTTTGTCAAAGCGATAAGGAATCTGGTCTTTCAAGCCCAATTCATCAAGAATGATCCCCATTGTCTGAATGGCACGGCCTGAATCACTGGAATAAGCTCGAGTAAACTCCAAACCGGACTCACGCAAGCCGATTCCTAGAGCTTGAATCCCTCGTTCTCCTTCTGCTGTCAAGGGTGTATCGGACCAGCCTTGAGCACGGCCAATGGTATTAAACATGGTTCTCCCATGACGAATCACAAATAATCTTGTTTTAGCCATCTTGTCTCCTTTTGCAAGAAAAAAGTCTGGAGTTTCATCATCACAGACTTTTCTATTTTCTACTATTATACTAGATTTCTCTTAGTTTTTAAAGCTATGAACCGGAGCTGGAATTTGGCCACCACGGGCAATGAAATCAGCTGACGAAGCCTTGTTGACCTTCATTACCGGAGCAGACCCAAGAAGCCCTCCGAGCTCTAACATATCGCCCTCTTCCCCATAAGGAATGATCCGAACCGCTGTTGTCTTTTGGTTGATTACCCCGATAGCTGCTTCATCGGCGATCATGGCCGCAATGGTTGTATCTGGAGTATCAGCTGGGATGGCAATCATATCCAGACCGACGGAACAGATAGCTGTCATGGCTTCCAATTTTTCCAGATTGATATGGCCTGATTGGACCGCTGCAATCATCCCTTCGTCTTCTGAGACCGGAATGAAGGCACCTGACAAACCACCAACTTGGTTACAAGCCATGATGCCGCCTTTTTTCACTTGGTCATTGAGCAGAGCTAGGGCTGCTGTTGTCCCATGAGTTCCGACCACTTCAAGCCCCATCGCTTCGAGGACACGGGCAACCGAATCCCCAACAGCTGGCGTTGGCGCGAGAGACAAGTCGACAATTCCAAACTCAACACCGAGACGTTCACTAGCCATTTGACCCACTAATTGCCCAACACGGGTAATCTTGAAAGCTGTCTTCTTGACTGTTTCAGCCAATACATCAAAGCTAGCGCCTGGAACTTTTTCGATGGCCCGTTGGACGACACCCGGTCCTGAAACCCCAACGTTAATGACAACATCCGCTTCACCGACACCGTGGAAGGCACCCGCCATAAAGGGATTATCTTCTACTGCATTGGCAAAAACTACCAGCTTACCAGGCCCCATCGGATCTGCTTGGGATGCTTCTTTAATGATACGACCCATATCTCGGACAGCTGTCATATTGATCCCTGTCTTAGTGGAACCAATATTAACAGAAGAGCAGACAAAATCCGTCTCTGCAAGGGCGCGAGGAATGGAATTGATAAGGATTTCATCCCCCTTTTGGTAGCCTTTTTGAACAAGGGCCGAGAAGCCACCGATAAAGTTGACCCCAACTTCTTTGGCCGCACGATCCAGCGCTTTGGCAAAGGGGACATAATCTGTCGCATTGGTTGCTGCACCGATAATAGAAATCGGAGTGACTGAAACCCGCTTGTTGACAATAGGAATGCCGAGTTCCGCCGCGATCTCATCCCCAACAGCCACTAGGTCTTTGGCCTTTGTCACAATCTTATGGTAGACTTTTTCCGCTGCCTTTTCGATATCCGGATCAATACAATCTAGAAGCGAAATCCCCATGGTGATAGTCCGAACATCGAAGTTCTGCTCCTCAATCATGGCAATGGTTTCTGTTACCTGTTTAATGTCCATAAATTCTCAACCCCTATCTTACAAATTGTGCATGGCATCAAAAATCGCTGCGCTTTGGATATTGATTTTCACATGCAGAGACTGACCGAATTCTTCCAACTCTGAACGAAGCTGTGTGAAATCTTTTTTCTCATCCGATGATACGACTGCCATCATGGTAAAGTACTCATCCAATACAGTTTGAGAGATATCATCGATATTGAGTCCTAATTCTGCCACTTTCGTTGCAACACCCGCTACGATTCCTTTTTGGTCTTTACCAACGACTGTAATAATTGCTTTCATTTCACTGCTCCATTCTATCTATTTGCTTCCATTGTAGCACATTCCCCTTAAAATGGCCCTTCTCAACTGGGAACGTTCGGATATTTTTATGTGTATAAAACAATAAAGAGGCTGGGACAAAAGTCCTAGCCTCTTTATTGTTTTTGGATTGTCGAGCAAGACGCAGTAGTTGAGTGGGCTCTACTACGCTGATTTCATCAGCTTTTACAGCCCTACTCAACTATGCGGAGGTGAGACGACGAAATCGAATTCTAACGAATTACCGATTTCTGTCCCACTCTCTCTATTTTGAAGATTCAGTTTCATCCTTTAAGAGCTCTTTCTTCACGCGCACCGTGCTCTCATACTCAGCCCCAGCTAGACGGTCAAAGGGAAAGCGACGATTGAGCAAGACGATGGCAAGAGTGAGAATCAGGTACAATAAAAGCATAAAGAAGAGCAATAAAATCATAGACAGGGTTAAGAGGGAATTGTCCGTCAAATCGCTATTCAAGAGCGAAATCAAATAGAACAACCCTTGAGGAATCAGATAGAAATAACCTACTACCAGGATTCCCCGCCAGATGGTGCGAAGCCATTTTTGCTTGTCAAAATGCAAGCGGAATTTCAATAAAGCCATTCCCAAGGTTTTGCCCCGCCACAAAGGAATCAAACCAAAATAAACAGCCAAAATCGCTACATAAGGAATCGTCTCTAAACGCTCGATTACCGCGTAAAGCAAGGATAGCATTACAAAGTCGATCAAGAAGGCAAGACCCATCCGAAAACCAGATACTTTCGTTCCTACTCGGAAAGAATGCTCGTCAATTTCGTCTCGTGTTGGCAATAACCAAACCAGGAACCAACCGAGCAGATAACCCACTCCACCACCGGTAGTATTTTGAATAATATCATCAACATCTGCCAGGCGGTAAGGACCCGGATACATAAAGTAGAGACCTGATAACTGGGTCAGTTCCAAAAAGAGACTAAAGAGAGCTGCCAGAAGGATCGTTTTCTTAAAACCACACTTGAAATAATAGCGCAGATACATCCCAAAAGGAATCAACATCAGGACATTAAAGGCAGGCACATAAAAAGTTGGATGCTTAAGAGCTTGAATCCAAGTACCAGTCTGCGCTAAATCAAAGGGGCTCTCCTTGAAAAAATCCACCACAAAAGCAAAGGGATGGAGATTGACCATTTCCGAGTAGCTAGTATGAATCTTACTTGGATCCGGCAGAGGCAAGATCACCAAGAGATAGACCGTCATCAAGTAAAGCATAAAAGAATAGAAAATCAGCACCCGCAATTTATTGACCGAACCATATTTTCGATAATTCAAAATCATGTAGGGCAAGGTCAGCAAAAAAGCCAAAAAAGGGAAGAGCTGAACAGCTGTTTTAATTGTAGAAATGTATCCCATTGTGTCTCCTTTTTTTCGTTATAAAATCACCCTTTGCACAATGACAAAAGGTGATTTCTTCATTGATATAGAATATTATACGGCGCGGTGATAGAAGAGTCAAGGAAGCACGATGAAAACCTTACTGAGGAGCTGTCTTAATAGTTAGCTTCTCCCCTTCAAGACTTTACTTCCGATAAAGACCAATAGATAACTCACAATCCCTGAAAGATGCAATAGTGTTGAGATCCATCCGGTGATTGCTGGTAAGAGCATGAGGCCAGATAGAAAAATTAAGAATAGATAAAACAGTTTTACGGTGCGTGAAAATTCTTTCCACACGTTTGGCAGGAGCATAATCCCTCCGGTTACAAAGGCGTATCCTACAGCAGAGATCCCTGTTGCCTGAATGTCTTGCCCCTGGGTTAAGAGGTGAAAAACGATGGAAGAAAGGACTGTCGCCGTCACAAAAACAATCAAGACTTGTCTGGAGCCTCTTTTTCTTTCTAGCAGTCCTCCGAAAGGAAGGATCATGAGTCCATTTAACAACAAATGGACCCATAAAAACCAGATAGGTGCGCCTTTACTACCGTGCATCAGGGTCCCACTGACATATTGCCAACCATAGACCGGCTTCGAATGAAAGGCCAATAGGTCATACATAGCATCCCCATTAAAGGAAGTCAATAGACCAAGCAACAAACAGATTAGAGCTAAAGTGCTGATAATAGGGTAGGTTGTGAGGATTCTTTTCATATTTATCTTCTCTTTTTCAAAAAACAGCGTTACGATGTTTCCATTCACGATTATTATACCATTTATTTCATTGGAGACAGAAAAAGTTTTTTGCTTCTTTCATTTCAAATCTTTGCTGTAAAAACGAAATATCGTGACTTATTAGTCGGTCATTATTCGTGACCGGAAAGCGATCCTATTTTTTAGCCGTAGCAAAAATTTGACTTTCCATTTTAAAAAGAATATACTCATTCTAATCTGAGACAAATATTTTTTATTTTTTTAAATCAACAGTATTGCATTCAGAGAAATAAACGACTAACTTCATGGAGGTGACGCTATGTCATTAGAAGAAAAATTGAACCAAGTAAAAGGCTCTGTTAAAGAAGGCTTCGGTAAATTAACCGGCGATAAAAAAACAGAAGCTGAAGGCACTGCTGAAAAAGTTGCTTCAAAAGCAAAAGAAGTTGCTGAAGATGCAAAAGAAGCTGTTGAAGGAGCTATCAAGGGCGTTAAAAATATCTTTCATAAAGAAGACAAATAGTCTTTAACATCCTAGACCCACTCTATTTTCTACAGTCATGTTTGACCGTGGAAGATAGGGTGGGTTTTTATTTTCCATTTATCTTAGGTATAGAAAAAACACCCCGAAGGGTGCTCTTTGTAAGTATAGTAATTCTTTCGAATTAACATTTTGCGTGCAGTGGTTGCTATCCATTCAAATATCGCTTCGCTTGTTTTCTTGGGGCAACTGTGCATAGCATATCTCTACGCGACTAAAGTCGCTAGAGCTATCCTAATTGCGCACCGCTAGTTCTCATACAAAAAACACCTTGCAAGATGCAAAGTGTTTTCGTTTGTATTCTGCTTTCCAGCAACGAATTAACGTTTAGAGGCAATTGACTTCGTCGAATTGCAGCCGTATTTGTAAGTGGCTAAAGCCACAACAACTACGTCAACTGCCACAATTTAGTATGAAAACATAAAAAGAACACCTCGAAAGGTGTTCTTTGTAAATATTGTAATTCTTTCGAATTAACGTTTACTAAATTGTGAAGCTTTACGAGCTTTCTTAAGA
>NZ_JBBKBR010000008.1:0-72751 GCF_037890265.1 Streptococcus sp. HCA-5024 | reverse complement strand
TTCTTTTAATAATAAGCGGGTGTAGTTTAGTGGTAAAACTACAGCCTTCCAAGCTGTTGTCGCGAGTTCGATTCTCGTCACCCGCTTTGAACATAGGTTCTTTACCAAGTTTTTAACTTGGGCGCGTAGCTCAGGTGGTTAGAGCGCACGCCTGATAAGCGTGAGGTCGGTGGTTCGAGTCCACTCGTGCCCATTTTGGAGAATTACTCAAGAGGCTGAAGAGGACGGTTTGCTAAATCGTTAGGTCGGGTAACCGGCGCGGGGGTTCGAATCCCCCATTCTCCGTATAATTTCCAAGTTTGAGATGTCATCTCAAACTATTTTTTATATTTTTGAAGGTTTTGTCTATGTTCTTGAATCGATTCTTTAAAATTTTTAGTTTTGTATTTGTTTTAACTGTTTCAGGAATTTTATTTCTTTTTCCTTCTGTTAGAACTTCGATTGTTTTAAAATTTTCTGATATATTAGCTATTGTTGATAAGGCAGTATCGGTACCATTTGTTGTTGTGGAATCTAAGGCAAAGGATTTAAAGAATTTATCTGAATTAAATGATGAAAACCGTTCGTTAAAATCACGTCTTTATCAAAAGGATATTGACCAGTCAAAACTTAACCGTTTGGAATCAGAAAATAGAGAATTAAAGGATTTGATGTCAATCAAGAATTCTGTATCGGGTTCTAAACAAGTCGTTAGTGAGATTATTGACCGTAATTATGGTTCGTGGGATCAGGAATTTGTTATTGATAAAGGTAGTTCAGATGGAATTTCTGATTCTATGTTTGTTCTTTCGTCTGGTGGCGTCATTGGTGTGGTAGAAAGTATAGAGAAAAATTCTAGCAAAGTGAAATTATTAGTTGAAGATACTATTTCTTCACAACACCTGACGTTTAAAATTGAGAGTCAAGGTCAATCTATTTTTGCTTTATTAAATGGTTATGACGAGAAGACAGGTGAGTTTCGGTTGTTGCAAATTGGAGATCCAGTTGAAATTAAAAAAGGATCTCTGGTTTCAACAAGTGGTTTAGGAAAATATAAGAGTAGTGACTTACCTCTTGGTACAGTGACTTCTACTCAAAAGGCATCTGATCAGTTAGGGCAAGAAATTCGTGTGAAACCAAAGGCTAATTTAGATGTCAATCGTTATGTACTATTGATTGGAGAGTAGTGTGAAAGTCATACGTAAGTACCATTTTTTCCCTTTAATCTTATTCTTATCTTTATTTGTTGACGGACAGATCTCTTTTCTTATTTCTCGTTTCTGTCCAAACTCTTTTGAACCTACTTCATTTTTATTTCTATATGGTTTTATGTTATTGAGTCTCTATTTCTCTGAGATAGCTAGTATTTGGTGGGGAGTCTTCTTTGGTTTTTGTTTTGATGTGTATTTTTTACACACCCTAGGAATTGCCTTCCTAGTATTTCCTTTACTACAGGTGATTTTTTATCGGTGTAATCAGATTATTTTGGTCAATCGATTGACTCGTTTTTTTACATTTTTATTAACGATTCTATTATTTCAGATTTTAACAAACCTTCTTTTGATTCTTTTTATTGGTATAAAATTTAACTGGATTACATTAATTATTTACCAAATTTCCCCAAGTTTAATTTTGAATGTACTTCTATTAATAGTATTACAGCCTTTACTTGAAAAGATTTATTTATAAACTCGAAATAAAAATGTAACAATAGCGTAATATAAATTTTTAAAAAATTTGTTATACTAGTTAGTGTCTTATTAGAAAGGGAAAATTTATCTAATGAAGAAAAAATTATTTGCCACAATCTTATTGAGTACAGTTGCTTTATCACAAGGTGCTGTTGTAGCTGGTGTATCAGCTGATTCAACAGATGATAAGATTGCTGCTCAAGATAACAAAATCAATAGTATTAATCAACAACAACAAAGCGCACAAGCTCAGGTAGATCAAATTCAAGGTCAAGTATCTGAAATTAAAAAACAACAAGAAAATCTTCAAGCTGAAAATGACCGTTTGAATGAAGAATCTGAACGATTGTCAGCTGAGATCGATGAGTTGTCAAAAAATATTGTTGCTCGTCAAGAATCACTTGCAAATCAAGCACGTAGTGCTCAAACAACTGGGACTGCAACAAGCTATATTAATGCGATTGTTAGTTCTGGATCTTTGACAGAAGCTATCTCACGTATTTCTGCTATGAATGAAATTGCAGATGCTAACAACAAAATGTTGCAAGAGCAAAAACGTGATAAAGAAGATATTGCACAAAAACAAAAAGAAAACAACGATGCTATCAATACTGTCATTGCAAACAAACAGCAATTAGAAGATGATGCGCAAGCTTTGTCAACTAAAGAAGCTGAGTTGAAAGTGGCACAATTGAATTTGGCAGCTGAAAAATCATCTGCTGAAAATGAAAAGAACGCTTTGTTGCAACAAAAAGCTGAAGCTGAAAAAGCGGCAGCGGCAGCAGCAGCAGCTGAAGCAGCTTACCGTGCAAAACAAAAGGAACAACAAGCAGCTGTGAAAGCTTCTGCAAATACTACCCTTCAAGCACAAGTTCAGGCAGCGGCTCAAACACCTGCTGCAACACCAGCGGCTGCACAAACTCAAGCAGCAGCTCAACCTGCTGTTCAAACTCAAGCAGTGGCAGCACCAGTAGCAACTACTTCTCGTCCAACTTATAGTACATCTGCATCATCTTATCCAGTTGGTGAGTGTACATGGGGTGCGAAGACATTGGCTCCATGGGCAGGTGATTACTGGGGTAATGGTGGACAATGGGCAGCAAGTGCAGCAGCAGCAGGATTCCGTACAGGATCTCAACCACAAGTTGGTGCCATTGCATGTTGGAATGATGGTGGATATGGACACGTAGCAGTTGTTACAGCTGTTCAATCTACAACAAGCATCCAAGTCTCTGAGTCTAACTATAATGGTATCCGTAGTATTGGTAACTACCGTGGTTGGTTTAACCCAACAACAGCTCAAGGTACTGTTACTTATATCTATCCAAACTAAGAATTACACTGAAGCAGAACACTTGTTCTGCTTCTTTTTTTGAAAGATTGTCGGTAGAACCAGATTTTGTATTTTCCATAAATTAATATTTGAATATTTGCTTAAAAAGCGATAAAATGATTACAGGAGAAATTTGTGCTGACTGTACAATATGGTTTTAGATTTTACTGGAGGAAATCATGTCATTTTCTGATTTAATGCTCTTTGCTTTGTCGTCAAATCAAGAATTGGCTCAACGTGTGTCTCGAGAAATGGGACTACCGCTTGGAAAGTCAACGGTTCGTCAATTTTCTGATGGAGAAATTCAGGTTAATATTGAAGAATCAATCCGTGGGAAAGATGTTTATATTTTGCAATCCACTAGCTCACCGGTTAACGATAATCTGATGGAAATTTTGATTATGGTAGATGCCTTGAAACGTGCAAGTGCGCAATCCATTAATGTGGTGATGCCGTATTACGGTTATGCTCGTCAAGACCGGAAAGCTCGGGCTCGTGAACCAATCACTTCTAAGTTGGTAGCTAATATGCTTGAGGTTGCTGGAGTTGATCGTCTGTTGACAATTGATTTGCACGCCGCTCAGATTCAAGGTTTCTTTGATATTCCTGTTGACCACTTGATGGGGGCGCCTTTGATCGCAGACTATTTCGAACGTCGCGGGATGATTGGAAAAGACTATGTTGTTGTCAGTCCAGACCATGGTGGTGTGACTCGTGCTCGGAAATTGGCTGAATTTTTGAAGACACCGATTGCGATTATTGATAAACGCCGGAGTGTCGATAAGATGAATACGAGTGAAGTCATGAACATCATTGGAAATGTTGAAGGCAAAACTTGTATTTTGATTGATGATATGATTGATACAGCTGGTACAATCTGTCATGCGGCGGATGCCCTTGCAGAAGCAGGTGCTGTTGAAGTTTATGCGAGCTGTACTCACCCTGTTTTATCAGGACCAGCGATGGACAACATCCAAAAATCAGCCATTAAGAAGTTGGTGGTGTTGGATACGATTTATCTACCGGAAGATCGATTGATTGATAAGATTGAGCAAATTTCGATTGCGAAACTTCTTGCAGAGGCTATTGTTCGCATTCACGAAAATCGTCCTCTTTCCCCTCTATTTGAAATCGGAAATGCCAAAAAATGTTAACAATAAGGAGGCTGGGTAACTGGTCTCTTTTATTTAGGAGGATATACAAATGGAAATCAGAAAATGGTTGGAAAATCTAAAAAAAGAAAAGAAACGGAAAAAACTGGTTCGAGCAGCTAAAGAACTAGAAGCAAAGGCTGATCCCAGTTTGCCCAAGAAACGATTGCCTAAAAATGAAGTGGTAAAATAGAGCTATTAAAAAGAGTAATTTTGACATAGATAAAATAGGGTGTTACATAACTGATAGAAATAATTTAAGATATATAACATCCATTTTTATATATCTTAAATTCGTAATTTTATCTTTCAAATAGGTTAAAACCTTAAAATTTTTTAAAAAAATATAAGAAAAAGTCTTGACATAGGCAGAATATCCTAGTATACTAGTCATAGTTACGAAGTAACGAATAATTTTTGAAAAGAAAAAAAGGAGATAAAACAATGAAAAAAGTTTTATTATCATCAGTAGCAGCTCTTGCAGTATTTGCTGCAGCAGCACCAGCATTTGCGAATGAAAACCCTATTAACGGTGGAGCTAACAAACCAGGTGCATACGACCAACCAGTAACTGGTGGCGGTGTTAACGATCCTTACAACGCTCAAACTGAGTTTAAAAATGGTCGTAAAGCTAACGAATATGTTGGTGGTCACCCAGAAGATATTGATGCAATTGCATCTAAAGACCCAGAAGTAATCAAAGCTAAGGAAGCATTTGATGCTGTTGAAGGTGGATCACACCTTTACGGTGAAAAGAAAGCAGCTTATGAAGCAGCATTGAACAATGCTCGTAATGCAGCTCGTAACGCTAAAATCCAAGAATCTCAAAAAACATACAACACTGCTGACAAGGCACAAGGTTCTTACTATATCTTGAATGAAACTCCAGAACAAGCTAACGCACGTTACTTGAAACAACATGGAATTTCTAAAGAAGAAGCAGCTAAACAATCTAAAGAAGAAGCAACTAAAGCAGAAGCAGCAGCTAAAGCAGCAGAAGCTGGTAAAGCTGGTAAAGCTGGATCTAAACAAGCTGGTAAAGCTCTTCCAAAAACAAGCGCAGTTAAATAATTTGATTATTAATTAGCTCGTAAAATATCACTGGACCTTCGGGTTCAGTGTTATTTTTTAGAAAAAATCATCAAGAGGAGATCAATCAATGAAAAGAGCTGGAAAAAAAGGTTCAAATAAATTAGGTATTATGATTGCTGCTCTTGTTGCAGTTGTTGTGCTTGTTGCTGGAATTATTTTCTTTAATCCTTTTGGAGGAAGCAAGTCATCTAGCACAGCTAAAAAAACGACTGGGACAAGTTCAACTAAGCAAGAAACTAAATATGAACCTAGTCAAGAAGAAAAAGATTACCTAAAAAATCGTTTTGCTCAGTTAACTGCTGTTAACCCTGAAGCAATTGCTTATGTCTATGCACCGGGTACTGAGTTGGATGAACCTGTTGTACAAACTACTGATAATGAAACTTATTTGAATAAGACGTTTGATGGTGGGAATGAGCCATACATGGGGACAGTCTTCATGGATATGGACAACAAGAAAGACTTTAGTGATCGTTTGACTTGGTTGTTTGGTCATGCTCGTGGTAGCCAAGTGGGAGATCACCGCATGTTTAATGATGTTAACTACTATGATAAACAAGAGTATTTGGACCAACATCCATATGTCGTGATTGAAACACCTGAGCGCAAATATTATTATGAAGCAATGGGCTTGGTCATTGTCCCAGAGGACACTGCTTTCTATCGTACAAGCTTTACAGATGATAAAGATTTCACAACTCAGTTGAAGAATATCTATGAGTCAGCTCGTACGAAGAACCCTAATATCAAAATCAAGGCATCTGATAAATACTTGGTATTGTCAACTTGTCGTGAAGAGGATGAAACGATTCGTTCTAACCTCTACCTACGTCAAATTCCTGATTCAGAAATGAAGGATTTTGTAGCGAAACATGCAGATCAATTGAAATATGTGGCAACACGTGGTCAAGAATAATGTCTTGAAAGACTTAGCATTGCTAAGTCTTTTTTGTATGGAAGGATTGTTGAAATGTCCTTTGATGATGATCAAAAGATGGGGATCTGGCTTGTTCTTTTGCGATGGGGTCCTATTTATAGTATAATGAATATAAGTGTTTTTGGAGGTGTTCTATGGATTTAACGAAACGTTTTAATAAAAATCTGAATCGGATTGAAGTGTCTTTGATTCGTCAGTTCGATCAATCAATTTCTTCCATTCCTGGTGTCTTGCGTTTGACTTTGGGGGAACCGGATTTTACAACTCCTGAACATGTAAAAGAAGCAGGAAAGGCTGCCATTGATGCGAATTTTAGCCATTACACTGGGATGAGTGGTTTGCTAGCTCTGCGTGAGGCTGCGAGTCAATTTGTGGCTGATAAATATGGTATTCACTACCGTCCTGAGGATGAGATATTGGTGACGATCGGTGCGACTGAAGCCCTATCTGCAACCTTGACAGCGATCTTGGAACCTGGAGATGTAGTACTTCTTCCGGCGCCAGCTTATCCTGGTTATGAACCGATTGTGAATTTGGTTGGGGCGGAAATTGTCGAAATTGATACGACATCAGATCGTTTTGTCTTGACGCCTGAAAAGTTGGAAAAGGCGATTCTAGAGCAGGGTGAAAAATTGAAGGCTGTTGTTCTCAATTATCCAGCTAATCCAACGGGTGTCACTTATTCGCGCGAACAGATGGCAGAATTGGCTGCTGTCCTAAAAAAATATGAAGTTTTTGTGATTTGTGATGAAGTTTATTCAGAGCTAACTTATACTGGAGAAGCGCATGTCTCTATGGCATCCTTCATTCCTGAGCAGACCATTGTCATTAATGGTTTGTCTAAGTCTCATGCCATGACAGGCTGGCGACTTGGCTTTATCTTTGCTCCGGCTGTATTGACGGCTCAACTCATCAAGAGTCATCAGTATTTGGTAACGGCTGCTGGAACGATGAACCAGTATGCTGCGATTGAGGCCTTGACTGCTGGTCGGGATGATGCAGAGCCGATGAAGCAGGAATATGTGAAGCGTCGGGATTATATTATTAAAGAGATGTCCGCGCTTGGGTTTGAGATGATTAAGCCAGATGGAGCCTTTTATATTTTTGCTAAAATCCCAGCTGGTTACAATCAGGATTCCTTTGCTTTCTTACAAGATTTTGCGCGTGAAAAAGCGGTTGCTTTCATCCCTGGTGCTGCTTTTGGTCAATATGGTGAAGGCTATGTGCGCCTGTCTTATGCAGCCAGCATGGAGGTTATCAAGGAAGCTATGAAACGCTTGAAGGAGTATATGGAAGAACATGCTGGAGTCAATTGAGACCCGGGGCATTGTGCTGTATAATCGGGAGTTTCGTGAGGATGACAAGCTGGTCAAAATCTTCACAGAGAAGTCAGGGAAGCGGATGTTTTTTGTGAAACATGCGGGAAAATCACGGTTGAATCCCATGTTGCAACCTTTGGTAACGGCAGATATGTTGTTGAAAATCAATGATGATGGGTTGAGTTATATTGATGATTTTCAAGATGTGCAGGTTTATAAGAAAATCAATGCAGATCTTTTTGCCCTTTCTTATGCGACCTATGTTCTGGCGCTTGCGGATGCAAGTATTCAGGATAATCAGGTGGATCCGGCCCTGTTTGCTTTTTTGGAAAAGACCTTGTCTTTGATGGAAGAGGGACTGGATTATGAGGTTTTGACCAATATTTTTGAGATTCAGATTCTATCACGATTTGGAGTTATCTTGAATCTGCATGAATGCTGTTTCTGTCATCGGGTTGGACTTCCTTTTGATTACTCTTTTCGGTATAGTGGGGTCCTTTGTCCGGATCACTATGATCAGGATGAGAGACGAGCCCACTGGCATCCGAATGTTCTCTATTTATTGGATCAGTTTCAAGCAGTACGATTCAGTGAGTTAGAGACGATTTCTCTACAAGCGGAGATGAAAGCAGCTCTGCGTCAGGCAATTGATCAGTTGTATGAGGAGTATGTAGGGATTCATTTAAAAGCTAAAAAGTTTATCGATTCCTTGAGTGATTGGGGAGCGATTATGAAAGATTCATCTGGAGGTGAAACATGAAAAAAATTGCAGTAGATGCAATGGGGGGCGATAATGCACCTCAAGCCTTGGTAGAAGGTGTGAATCAAGCCATTCGTGATTTTGATGATATTGAGATTGTCTTGTATGGCGATGAGGCAAAAATCAAAGAATATTTAACCGCAACAGAACGTGTATCGATTGTGCATACGGAAGAAAAAATCGATTCAGATGATGAGCCAACGCGGGCTATTCGTCGGAAAAAACAGGCTTCGATGGTCTTAGCTGCCAAGGATGTGAAGGATGGTGAGGTCGATGCCATGCTATCTGCGGGAAATACAGGTGCGCTATTGGCAGCTGGTTTCTTTATCGTTGGCCGCATCAAAGGGGTGGAACGCCCTGGCTTGATGTCGACACTTCCAACGGTTGATGGTCGTGGCTATGATATGTTAGACTTAGGGGCCAATGCGGAAAATACACCAGAGCACTTGCATCAGTATGCTGTGATGGGATCCTACTATGCTGAAAATGTTCGTGGGATTCAAAAACCACGCGTGGGTCTATTGAATAATGGGACAGAAGCTAGTAAGGGAGATCCTTTGCGCAAGGAAACCTACCAACTGTTATCTGAGGATGAGTCGATTCATTTTGTTGGGAACGTGGAAGCGCGTGACTTGATGAATGGTGTTGCTGATGTCGTTGTGGCGGATGGTTTTACAGGAAACGCTGTCTTGAAAACGATGGAAGGAACGGCTTTTGGGATCTTGAAGCAATTGAAACAAGCGATTGCCACTGGAAACTGGAAGGCGAAATTGGGAGCATTTCTGCTCAAGGACCGTTTGAAATCATTGAAGCAAACCTTGGATTTCTCAGATGTTGGAGGAGCGGTCTTGTTTGGTCTTCAAGCACCTGTTGTTAAAACGCATGGTTCGAGTGATGCCAAAGCTGTCTATAGCACGATTCGTCAGATTCGGACCATGTTAGAGACAGATGTTGTTGGAAAATCAGTGAAGGAATTATCGAAGGAAGGGTAATGTATGAGTAAACAAAACGAAATTTTAGCTACAATTGAGGAATTTCTCAAAGATCGCAAGGGACCAGATTTTCAAGTATCTTTGGAATCTGACTTACGTAAGGATTTACAAGCAGACTCTGTTGAATTGATGGAATTTATTATCAATCTTGAGGATGAATACCAAATTGAGATTCCGGACAAGGCTATTGATGAATTTAACACAGTAGGGGATGTTGTCGACTATATCGAAAAACGAACTGCTGGTCACTAATGAAAAAGGGATCGTTCAGAGATTATTCTGGAGGGTCTTTTTTTCTGTCCTTTTTATTCGGATTCTGCTTATATTGTACGGAATTTTATTGAAAATACACTTTGTATGTGATAGAATGAAGGTGATAAAATACGAAAGGCGAACAAAGTCATGACCAATCAACTGATTTATACTGGAAAAGCTAAGGATATCTATACTACTGAGGACGAACATGTGATTAAGTCGGTCTATAAGGACCAAGCAACCATGCTAAATGGGGCTCGTAAAGAGACGATTAAAGGAAAAGGTGTGCTAAATAATCAGATTTCGTCTCTTATTTTTGAAAAATTGAATGCTGCGGGTGTTGCGACGCACTTTATAAAACGTATTTCTGACACAGAACAACTCAACAAGAAAGTAAAAATTATTCCTTTGGAAGTTGTTCTTCGCAACGTGACTGCGGGTTCCTTTTCTAAACGTTTTGGCGTGGAAGAAGGTTTGGAATTGAAAACTCCAATCGTTGAATTTTACTACAAGAACGATGAGTTGGACGATCCATTCATCAATGATGAACATGTCAAGTTTTTGGATATTGCCAATGATGAGCAAATTGCTTATATCAAGGAAGAAACACGTCGTATCAATGAATTGCTGAAAGATTGGTTTGCACAAATTGGTCTTCGCTTGATTGACTTCAAATTGGAATTTGGTTTTGATAAGGATGGCAAGATCATCTTGGCAGATGAATTCTCTCCAGATAACTGCCGCCTTTGGGATGCTGAAGGGCACCATATGGACAAGGATGTTTTTCGTAGAGATTTGGGCAGTTTAACGGATGTATATCAGGTTGTGTTGGAGAAATTA
Source organism: Streptococcus sp. HCA-5024 (assembly GCF_037890265.1). Lineage (NCBI taxonomy): Bacteria > Bacillati > Bacillota > Bacilli > Lactobacillales > Streptococcaceae > Streptococcus > Streptococcus sp. HCA-5024. The sequence continues at coordinate 62,402 of NZ_JBBKBR010000008.1, read as the reverse complement.
CAGGGCTTGAAGTAACCTGTTTGAAACGGAAAACCTTCGTCTTCGATAACATGTTTGAATAGAAATAAAGGAAATAAAATGGATAAACGTATTTTCGTTGAGAAAAAAGCTGATTTTCGTGTAAAATCAGACTCTTTAGTAAAAGAATTGCAGCATAATCTTCAGTTGAAAACATTGAAGGATCTTCGGATTGTTCAGGTTTACGATGTTTTTGGTTTGGCAGAGGACTTGTTTGCGCGTGCGGAAAAACACATCTTCTCTGAGCAAGTGACCGATACTGTTTTGGATGAAGCTACGGTTCAGACTGATCTTGAGAAATATGCTTTCTTTGCGATCGAAAGCTTACCTGGTCAATTTGACCAACGTGCGGCATCTTCACAAGAAGCTTTGCTGTTGTTGGGTAGTTCAAATGACGTAACAGTGAATACAGCGCAATTGTACTTGGTTAACAAGGATATCGATGCGAATGAGTTGGAAGCTGTTAAAAACTACCTTTTGAACCCAGTGGATTCTCGTTTCAAAGATATCACTGTTGGCATTGCGAAACAGGATTTCTCTGAGTCTGACAAGACCATTCCAAGCTTGGATTTCTTTGAAAGGTATACGGCAGAAGATTTTGCACAGTATAAGGCTGAGCAAGGATTGGCAATGGAAGTGGATGACCTTCTCTTCATTCAAGATTACTTCAAATCCATTGGACGTGTACCAACTGAGACTGAGCTTAAGGTTTTGGATACTTACTGGTCTGACCACTGTCGTCACACGACTTTCGAAACTGAGTTGAAAACCATCGACTTCTCAGCTTCTAAATTTAAAAAACAATTGCAAGCGACTTATGACAAGTATATTGCCATGCGTGATGAGTTGGGACGTACAGAAAAACCTCAAACCTTGATGGATATGGCAACTATTTTTGGCCGTTATGAGCGTGCTAATGGTCGTTTGGATGACATGGAAGTGTCTGATGAAATCAATGCCTGCTCTGTTGAAATTGAAGTGGATGTCAATGGTGTCAAAGAACCATGGCTTCTCATGTTCAAGAACGAAACGCACAACCACCCAACGGAGATCGAACCATTTGGTGGAGCGGCTACTTGTATCGGTGGTGCCATTCGTGACCCATTGTCAGGTCGTTCATACGTTTACCAAGCCATGCGTATCTCAGGTGCTGGTGATATTACAACACCAATTGCTGAAACTCGCGCTGGTAAATTGCCACAACAAGTGATTTCTAAAACAGCGGCTCACGGTTATTCTTCATACGGTAACCAAATTGGTTTGGCGACAACTTATGTTCGTGAATACTTCCACCCAGGTTTTGTTGCTAAGCGTATGGAGCTAGGTGCAGTTGTCGGTGCGGCTCCTAAAGAAAATGTGGTTCGTGAAAAACCTGAAGCAGGTGATGTGATTATCTTGCTTGGTGGTAAGACTGGACGTGACGGTGTCGGTGGTGCGACAGGTTCTTCTAAAGTTCAAACGGTTGAATCTGTTGAAACAGCTGGTGCTGAGGTTCAAAAAGGAAATGCCATCGAAGAACGTAAGATTCAACGTCTTTTCCGTAATGGAGAAGTGACCCGTCTGATCAAGAAATCAAATGACTTTGGTGCCGGTGGTGTCTGTGTGGCGATCGGTGAATTGGCAGATGGTCTTGAAATTGATCTAGACAAAGTGCCATTGAAATACCAAGGTTTGAACGGTACAGAAATTGCTATCTCAGAATCTCAAGAACGGATGGCTGTAGTGGTTCGTCCAGAAGATGTAGATGCTTTCGTTGCTGAATGTAACAAAGAAAATATTGATGCTGTTGTCGTTGCAACAGTAACTGAAAAACCAAATCTTGTCATGCACTGGAATGGTGAAACCATCGTTGATTTGGAACGTCGTTTCCTTGATACAAACGGTGTACGTGTGGTTGTAGATGCTAAGGTGGTTGACAAGGATGTCAAGCTTCCAGAAGAACGTCAAACATCTGCTGAAACCCTTGAAGCGGATACTCTTGAAGTCTTGGCTGACCTGAACCATGCCAGTCAAAAAGGTTTACAAACCATCTTTGATAGCTCGGTTGGTCGTTCAACAGTCAATCACCCACTTGGTGGTCGCTACCAAATCACACCAACGGAAGCTTCTGTACAGAAATTGCCAGTCCAACATGGCGTGACAACAACTGCATCTGTTATGGCGCAAGGATTCAACCCTTATGTAGCAGAATGGTCTCCATATCATGGCGCTGCTTATGCGGTCATCGAAGCCACAGCTCGTTTGGTTGCTGCTGGTGCAAACTGGTCTAAGGCTCGTTTCTCTTATCAGGAATACTTCGAGCGTATGGATAAACGAGCAGAGCGTTTTGGTCAACCTGTAGCTGCTCTCCTTGGATCAATCGAAGCTCAGATTCAACTTGGTTTGCCATCTATCGGTGGAAAAGACTCTATGTCTGGTACCTTTGAAGAATTGACAGTACCACCAACCTTGGTTGCTTTTGGGGTAACAACTGCGGATAGCCGTAAGGTTCTTTCTCCAGAATTTAAAGCTGCTGGTGAAAATATATATTACATCCCAGGTCAAGCTTTGGCACAAGAAATTGACTTTGATCTCATCAAGTCTAACTTTGCTCAATTTGAAGCCATCCAAACTAACCACAAAGTGACAGCAGCATCAGCTGTTAAATATGGTGGTGTGGTTGAAGCTCTTGCCCTTGCAACATTTGGTAACCATATCGGAGCTAATGTTGAATTAGATAATCTTGACACTAGCTTGACAGCCCAATTGGGTGGATTCGTTTTCACTTCGCCTGAAGAAATTGCAGGTGTTGCTACGATCGGACAAACAGTAGCTGACTTTACACTTACTGTCAATGGTGTAACGCTTGATGGACACAAACTTGACAGTGCTTTCCAAGGTAAATTGGAAGAAGTTTACCCAACGGAATTTGCACAGGCAACTGAGTTGGAAGAAGTACCAGCTGTGGCATCAGATGCTGTGATCAAAGCTAAAGAAACAGTTGATACACCAGTGGTTTACATCCCAGTATTCCCAGGTACTAACTCAGAATATGACTCCGCTAAGGCCTTCGAAAAAGAAGGTGCCAAAGTTAACCTGGTACCATTTGTCACACTGAATGAAGAAGCGATTGTCAAGTCTGTTGACACCATGGTTGACAACATCGAAAAAGCTAATATTATCTTCTTTGCAGGTGGCTTCTCAGCAGCGGATGAACCAGATGGATCAGCTAAATTCATCGTAAACATCTTGCTCAATGAAAAAGTGCGTGCAGCTATCGATCACTTCATCGAACGTGGTGGTTTGATTATTGGTATCTGTAACGGATTCCAAGCCCTTGTTAAATCAGGTCTTCTTCCATACGGTAACTTTGAAGATGCAAGCAGCACGAGTCCAACCCTCTTCTACAATGATGCCAACCAACACGTGGCTAAGATGGTTGAAACACGTATTGCCAACACCAACTCACCATGGCTTGCCGGAGTAGAAGTTGGTGACATCCATGCCATCCCAGTATCACACGGTGAAGGTAAATTTGTCGTGACAGCTGAGGAATTTGCAGAGCTTCGTGACAATGGTCAAATCTTTACCCAATATGTTGACTTCGAAGGGAAACCAAGCATGGATTCAAAATACAATCCAAATGGTTCTGTCAATGCGATCGAAGGTATTACAAGTAAGAATGGTCAAATTATTGGTAAGATGGGTCACTCAGAACGATTCGAAGACGGTCTCTTCCAAAATATTCCAGGAAATAAAGATCAACATCTCTTTGCATCAGCGGTTAAATACTTTACTGGAAAATAAAAGGTATACAAAATGACATACGAAGTTAAATCTCTTAATGAAGAATGTGGTATTTTTGGGATCTGGGGACACCCAGATGCTGCAAAACTGACTTATTTTGGATTACACAGTCTTCAACACCGTGGTCAAGAAGGGGCGGGGATCCTTTCGAATGATGCGGGTCAACTAAAACGGTATCGTGATACGGGTCTTCTCTCAGAAGTATTTCGAAATCCTGCTAACTTGGATAAGTTAACAGGAACGGGAGCGATTGGCCATGTTCGCTATGCGACAGCTGGGGAAGCTTCGGTGGATAACATCCAGCCCTTCCTCTTTCGCTTTCATGATACCCAGTTTGGACTGGCCCACAACGGGAATTTGACCAATGCTAAGTCCCTCAAACGGGAGTTGGAAAATAACGGAGCGATCTTTAGCTCAACTTCTGATTCAGAAATCTTGGCTCACTTGATTCGTCGGAGCCACAACCCTTCTTTCATGGGTAAGGTGAAAGAAGCCTTGAATACGGTGAAAGGTGGATTTGCTTACCTTCTCATGCTGGAAGATAAGCTGATTGCAGCCTTGGATCCAAATGGTTTCCGTCCTCTTTCGATTGGGAAAATGGCCAACGGAGCTATCGTGGTTTCATCTGAAACCTGTGCCTTTGAAGTGGTTGGAGCAGAGTGGATTCGGGATGTAAATCCGGGTGAAGTCGTGATCATCGATGATAACGGCATCACTTACGATAACTATACAACGGACACCCAATTGGCTGTTTGCTCAATGGAGTATATCTACTTTGCCCGCCCGGACTCCAATATTCAAGGGGTCAATGTCCATACAGCTCGTAAACGTATGGGGGCTCAATTGGCACGTGAATTCAAACATGAAGCAGATATTGTGGTCGGTGTACCGAACTCTTCACTTAGCGCAGCTATGGGATTTGCGGAAGAATCCGGCCTACCAAATGAAATGGGCTTGATTAAAAACCAATATACCCAACGGACCTTTATTCAACCAACACAAGAACTACGGGAGCAAGGGGTTCGGATGAAGCTCTCTGCCGTATCCGGTGTCGTGAAAGGCAAACGGGTTGTCATGATTGATGATTCTATCGTACGTGGGACAACATCACGTCGAATTGTGAAGTTATTGAAAGAAGCAGGAGCTACAGAGGTCCACGTAGCAATCGGTAGCCCAGCCCTTGCCTACCCATGTTTCTACGGGATCGATATTCAAACACGTAAGGAATTGATTGCTGCCAATCATACAGTAGAGGAAACACGCGATATCATTGGTGCAGATAGCTTGACGTATTTGTCAATCGATGGCTTGATTGATTCTATTGGAATCGATACAGATGCCCCAAATGGCGGTCTTTGTGTGGCTTACTTTGATGGAAAATATCCAACACCTTTGTATGACTACGAAGAACGCTATGTGGAAAGTTTGAAAGAACATACTTCTTTCTATTAAGATCAGTGCAGAAGAAAAAAGAGGAAAAAATTATGTCTAAAAATGCTTATGCCCAATCGGGTGTGGACGTTGAAGCGGGTTATGAAGTTGTTGAACGCATCAAAAAACACGTGGCACGTACGGAGCGCGCAGGTGTTATGGGAGCTCTTGGTGGTTTTGGTGGCATGTTCGACCTTTCAAAAATAGGTGTCAAAGAGCCAGTTTTGATCTCAGGTACAGATGGTGTTGGAACAAAGCTTATGCTGGCTATCAAGTACGACAAACACGATACCATTGGTCAAGACTGTGTAGCTATGTGTGTTAACGATATTATCGCTGCAGGTGCTGAACCCCTCTACTTCCTCGACTATATTGCAACAGGTAAAAATGAACCTGCTAAATTAGAGCAAGTCGTTGCAGGTGTTGCAGAAGGTTGTGTGCAAGCAGGTGCCGCCCTTATCGGTGGGGAAACAGCTGAAATGCCTGGTATGTACGGTGAAGATGATTATGATTTGGCTGGATTTGCTGTCGGTGTTGCAGAAAAATCTCAAATCATCGATGGTTCAAAAGTAACTGCAGGCGATGTGATCCTGGGGCTTGCTTCAAGCGGTATCCATTCAAATGGTTACTCACTTGTTCGTCGTGTCTTTGCTGATTACACAGGGGAAGAAGTTCTCCCAGAATTGGAAGGGGAGAAACTTAAAGACGTCCTTTTGGAACCAACTCGTATCTACGTCAAAGCAGCTTTGCCACTCATCAAAGAAGAATTGGTGAATGGGATTGCCCACATCACGGGTGGTGGTTTCATCGAAAATGTACCACGTATGTTTGCGGATGACTTGGCTGCTGAAATTGACGAAAGCAAAGTACCAGTCCTTCCAATTTTCAAAGCCCTTGAAAAATATGGCCAAATCAAACACGAAGAAATGTTTGAAATCTTCAACATGGGTATTGGTCTCATGCTTGCGGTTAAACCAGAGAATGTGGAACGTGTCAAAGAACTTCTTGACGAACCTGTTTATGAAATTGGTCGTATTGTGAAGAAGACAGATGCAAGTGTGGTGATTAAATAATGGCTAAAAAAATTGCTGTTTTTGCCTCTGGGAACGGCTCAAACTTTCAGGTGATTGCGGAACAATTTCCAGTAGAATTTGTTTTTTCAGATCACCGGGATGCCTATGTCTTAGAGCGTGCCGAAAAGCTTGGGGTATTATCCTACGCTTTTGAACTCAAGGAATTTGAAAACAAGGCAGACTATGAAGGAGCCATTGTCGAACTTTTGGATGAACACAAGATTGACTTGGTTTGTCTCGCAGGCTACATGAAAATCGTCGGCCCCACCTTGCTAGCAGCTTATGAAGGCCGTATCATCAATATTCATCCGGCTTATCTCCCTGAATTCCCAGGAGCTCATGGTATTGAGGATGCTTGGAATGCAGGCGTTGACCAGTCTGGCGTGACTATTCATTGGGTGGATTCTGGCGTTGATACTGGTAAGGTTATCAAACAAGTCCGTGTGCCACGTCTAGAGAATGATACCCTTGATACTTTCGAGACTCGTATCCACGAAACAGAGTACAAGCTCTATCCAGAAGTCTTGGAACATTTGGGAGTGGAGAGGAAGTTTGAATATAAGTTAAAAAATTGGGATAGAACTGTAGATCAATATAATCCATGGAAAAATAATAAAGGTATAAGGTTGATTAATGAATTTCTTGAATGTTTAACAAAACCGAATAATGAATTTTCTTGGATTGAACCTAATAGAAAAAAATACAAACCTGCAACAAGATACATAATCCCTACACATGTTCAAGGAGATTATGAAAACGCGAATTTATATATTTGTTTGTTTAATCCTGGGGTTGCTAAGGCTGTTTGGGATTTGGATAAAATTAATTTTAATAGTTTTATTAAATTTGCACAAAAAGAAAAGTACATTAAACGAATGTTTCAGGGTAGTGAGACATGGAAAGAAGATGATGTAATTAAGAAAATTGTGCAGAATGAGAATATAATCGATCAAGAAATTAAGATAATCTATAATAATTTTGAAAAGAGACCAAATTTTAAAGAACTAAAACAGTTTATTAATTCGGAGTGTTATTATATTAGAAAATATTATGCAGAATTATTAGGTAAAAATAGGCCTGAGAATTTATTGGTAGATAAAGCTGTTGCTTTCTTGGTAGAAAACTTAGATTGGGAAAATAAAGAAAAGTACCTAAAGTTAGATATATGTAATTTAGAATTGGTTCCTTTTGCTTCGCTGAATAAGAAAGATATTAAATTATCGGATGTTGATGAAAAATTTACGAACTTCACAGTGAGTATTATTTTGAAACGAATTTCAAATTATTTGAAGAATGGTGGAGAAAAACCAGTTTTTGTTTTTAGAAGTAGAAAAGAATGGTTTGAAAGAATTAATATATTTATTAATTCAGAATTTGGAATGAGTGAGCCTTTTGATATTGAAAATAGTGAATTAATAGATTATTTTTATGAGTTTTCAAGTCAAAATGCAGTCTTATCAAGAAATAATATTCTAAAAGCTAGACGAAAGATAAGAGAAGATGAATTTAACTCAGGTTTCCTCAGTCTATTCAAATAAGTAAGGAGAACAAATGACTAAACGCGCACTAATTAGTGTTTCAGATAAAGCGGGCATTGTTGAATTTGCCCAAGAACTCAAGAAACTTGGTTGGGATATCATCTCAACAGGTGGTACCAAAGTTGCCCTTGATAATGCTGGGGTAGACACGATTGCCATCGATGATGTGACTGGTTTCCCAGAAATGATGGACGGTCGTGTGAAGACTCTCCACCCAAATATCCACGGTGGTCTTCTTGCTCGTCGTGACCTCGATAGTCACCTAGAGGCTGCTAAGGACAACAAGATTGAATTAATCGACCTTGTTGTGGTCAACCTTTACCCATTCAAGGAAACGATTCTTAAACCAGATGTGACTTACGCTGACGCGGTGGAGAACATTGATATCGGTGGACCATCCATGCTTCGTTCAGCAGCGAAAAACCACGCTAGCGTAACAGTTGTGGTAGATCCTGCTGACTATGCTGTTGTGCTTGACGAATTGGCAGCCAACGGCGAAACCTCTTATGAGACTCGCCAACGTTTGGCAGCAAAAGTATTCCGTCACACGGCAGCCTATGATGCTTTGATCGCAGAATATTTCACTGCTCAAGTGGGTGAAGAAAAACCTGAAAAACTCACTTTGACCTATGACCTTAAGCAACCAATGCGTTACGGGGAAAACCCTCAACAAGACGCAGACTTCTACCAAAAAGCTTTGCCAACGGCTTACTCCATTGCATCCGCTAAACAGCTGAACGGTAAAGAATTGTCCTTCAACAATATCCGTGATGCTGATGCCGCTATCCGGATCATCCGTGATTTCAAAGACCGTCCAACCGTTGTGGCCCTGAAACACATGAATCCATGTGGGATTGGTCAAGCTGACGATATTGAAACTGCTTGGGACTACGCTTATGAGTCTGACCCAGTCTCCATTTTTGGTGGAATCGTCGTTCTCAACCGTGAGGTAGACGCTGCGACAGCTCAAAAAATGCACGGTGTTTTCCTCGAAATCATCATTGCACCAAGCTATACAGATGAAGCGCTTGAAATCTTGACAACCAAGAAGAAAAACTTGCGGATCCTTGAATTGCCATTTGACGCTCAAGATGCTAGTGAAGTGGAAGCAGAATACACTGGTGTTGTTGGTGGTCTCCTCGTTCAAAACCAAGACGTGGTGAAAGAAAGCCCAGCTGACTGGCAAGTGGTGACGAAACGCCAACCAACGGAGACAGAAGCGACAGCTCTTGAGTTTGCTTGGAAAGCGATCAAGTACGTCAAATCAAATGGGATCATCGTGACCAATGACCATATGACACTTGGTGTTGGCCCTGGTCAAACTAACCGTGTGGCTTCAGTTCGTATTGCTATTGACCAAGCTAAAGACCGTCTTGATGGTGCTGTTCTTGCTTCAGATGCCTTCTTCCCATTTGCAGATAATGTGGAAGAAATTGCCAAAGCAGGGATTAAAGCGATCATCCAACCAGGTGGATCAGTCCGTGACAAAGAGTCAATTGAAGCGGCTGATAAATACGGCTTGACCATGATCTTCACAGGCGTGAGACATTTCAGACATTAATCAAAAAAGGCACTCATTCAACGATGAGTGTCTTTTCTGCTGGTTAAGAAGACCTTAATAGGGGTAGATATAGGTGACGGTTCCCCAGATGGGGTTAGTTGGATCGAACCAACCGCGGAAGTTGTCGATATAGCGATGGCCGTTGTAGTTAGCCTCTTGGATCTGAATTTTTTGGTCATGTTCGACATCCGTAACCAAGGCGACGTGCCCATATCCCCCATCATCCCAACAGGCGATGGCACCGACCTCTGGAGTGTCTCCTGTCCGGAATCCAGCAGCGCGTGCACTAGCTGCCCACATGCCGCCATTTCCCCACCAGTTGTGGGCCCAAGGGGCTAATTCTTTCGCTCCCCAGGTACACTCACCGATGGGGTAGGTATTTCCCGGGTGTGTTGCGAGTGGAGTGAGCTTTGGCTTTGCTTTTTCTACTTGAAAGGTAGTGGGGAATAGCCCTTTTAGTTGTCCTTGGCTTTTCTGATAGACGTGGAGATGAAATAGCCCATTTCCCTTGTGTTTTTGAGCCTGAAAGCGCAGTTGGAAATGTCCAGGTGCTATCTTCTTTGCGGGATACCAGACCAGATCATCCTGCCCATTTTCTTCAGACCAGATGGGGAAGACAATCTCGTCAACGTCTTCAAACAACTTTAGGTCTACCTCAAATTCTTGTGAGGAGATGGGTGTGATCGTAATCTTGGGTTGGGAGGAAGCCAGGTCTTTTTGCTGGACTCTGGTCGTGAGAGGGTAAAGTCCGGTTAGCTGCTCATTTGCCTCCACCCCATAGACATGGACATGATAAAGTCCGGCTTGATCAGAATGGTTGGTCAATGGCACTTGTAGGTCAAATCCCTTGTCACTGCGTTCCACAGGATACCAAATCAGGTCATCTTGACCATTTTGGTCAGACCAGACGGGAACTTGGATCTTTTGATACTTATCCGGGACGTTTCCAAGATGAATCACTAGCTGCCCTTTTTCGGCATAGATAGCATTGGTCGCTTGATCTGCATGGGCAATAGAGGCTTGCATCCCCCATGTCGCACAAGTCAGTACAACAAATTTTTTGATCGTTTGCATAATACTCCTTTTCGTCAATTAGTAGGTCTCACCTATACTATTCGGAAAAAAATGAGAAATAGGAGAAAATAGCAAAAAATGTTTGGATTCTACTGGGAATAGGAGACTTTTGCTGAAATCATTAGAATAAAACGAACGATTATGATATAATTTAATAAAATAATTCGCAAAAGAGGTTCGAGATGAAACTTTTGGTTGTTGGATCTGGCGGTCGTGAGCATGCGATTGCCAAGAAATTGTTGGAGTCTACAAACGTTGAGCAGGTTTTTGTGGCTCCTGGTAATGATGGGATGCGATTAGACGGTCTTGATTTGATCAATATCGGAATTTCCGAACATTCTAAGCTGATTGATTTCGCAAAAGTCAACGATATTGCTTGGACCTTTATTGGTCCAGATGATGCCCTTGCAGCTGGAATTGTGGATGACTTCAATGCAGCTGGTCTCAAAGCCTTTGGTCCGACCAAGGCTGCGGCTGAGCTGGAGTGGTCCAAGGATTTTGCTAAGGAAATCATGGTCAAATACGACGTTCCGACAGCAGCCTATGGCACATTTTCAGATTTTGAAGAAGCCAAGGCCTACATCGAAGAAAAAGGAGCTCCAATCGTCGTCAAGGCAGACGGCTTGGCCCTAGGGAAAGGTGTCGTCGTTGCGGAGACAGTTGAGCAAGCAGTTGAAGCCGCTCACGAGATGCTTTTAGACAATAAATTCGGTGATTCAGGTGCGCGTGTGGTCATCGAGGAATTCCTTGACGGGGAAGAGTTCTCTCTCTTTGCTTTTGTCAATGGGGATAAGTTCTACATTATGCCGACGGCTCAGGACCACAAACGTGCCTACGATGGCGACAAGGGTCCGAACACTGGTGGGATGGGTGCCTATGCGCCAGTTCCTCACTTGCCACAGAGCGTGGTTGACACAGCAGTTGACACTATTGTCAAGCCAGTTCTTGAAGGCATGATCAAAGAAGGTCGTCCTTACACTGGTGTACTTTACGCGGGACTTATCTTGACAGCTGACGGCCCTAAAGTCATCGAGTTCAACTCTCGTTTTGGAGATCCTGAAACGCAAATCATCTTGCCTCGTTTGACATCTGACTTTGCACAAAACATCTCTGACATTTTGGAAGGCAAAGAGCCAGCCATCACTTGGACGAACAAGGGTGTGACACTGGGCGTGGTTGTAGCATCAAACGGTTACCCACTCGCTTATGAGAAGGGTGTCAAGCTTCCAGCCAAGACAAATGGTGACATCATCACTTACTATGCTGGTGCCAAATTCGCTGAAAATGGCCAAGACCTTCTTTCAAACGGAGGACGCGTCTACATGCTGGTTACCACAGCAGACACCGTCAAAGACGGCCAAAACATTATCTACAACGAACTCAACAAACAAAACACAGAAGGCCTCTTCTACCGAAACGACATTGGAAGCAAGGCAATAAAAGATTAACAGATACTAACTTTGTCATGGCGAGCGAAAGCGAGCCAAACTAAGATAATGGTCGTTTGATTTGCGAGCGTTAGCGAGCTAGTATAGGATAATCGTCGCAGTAGTGGAACTCCTAGTAGCAGAAAACTGGAGACTCGGGCTCCAGTTTTAGTAATGGAACGCTACAGGCGGTCGCTTACATCCGCACTACAATAGACGATTATTAAAAAAGGAGAAAAAATGAAACCAGTAATTTCCATCATCATGGGCTCAAAATCTGACTGGGCAACCATGCAAAAAGCTGCTGAAGTCCTCGACAACTTCGGCGTCGCTTACGAAAAGAAGGTTGTTTCCGCCCATCGAACGCCTGACCTCATGTTCAAACATGCCGAAGAAGCACGTAGCCGTGGCATCAAGGTCATCATCGCGGGTGCAGGTGGCGCTGCTCACTTGCCAGGTATGGTTGCTGCTAAAACAACCCTTCCAGTCATTGGGGTACCCGTCAAGTCTCGCGCCCTTAGCGGTGTGGATTCTCTTTATTCTATCGTTCAGATGCCAGGTGGGGTACCTGTCGCAACCATGGCTATCGGTGAAGCAGGTGCGACTAACGCTGCCCTCTTTGCCCTCCGTCTTCTTTCGGTAGAGGACCAGGCTATCGCGACAGCTTTGGCGGATTTCGCTGAAGAACAAGGAAAAATTGCAGAGGAGTCTACAAATGAGCTCAACTAAAACCATTGGGTTCATCGGTGGTGGCCAGCTCGGTCAGATGATGGCGATCTCAGCTATCTACATGGGACACAAGGTTATCGCCTTGGATCCAGCAGCTGATTGCCCAGCCTCCCGTGTGGCGGAAATCATCGTGGCCCCTTACGACGACGTGGATGCCCTTCGTCAGTTGGCAGATCGCTGTGATGTTCTCACTTATGAATTTGAAAATGTGGATGCTGACGGTTTGGATGCTGTTATCAAGGAAGGACAACTCCCTCAAGGAACAGACCTGCTCCGCATTTCTCAAAATCGAATCTTTGAGAAGGATTTTCTTTCTAACAAGGCCCAAGTCACTGTGGCTCCTTACAAGGTCGTGACCTCAAGCCAGGATTTGGCAGATATTGACCTGTCGAAAAATTATGTCCTCAAGACTGCGACCGGTGGTTACGATGGCCATGGTCAAAAGGTTATTCGTTCAGAAGCAGACTTGGAAGAAGCATACACTTTAGCCGATTCAGCAGACTGTGTCTTGGAAGAATTTGTCAACTTTGACCTTGAGATTTCAGTCATCGTGTCTGGAAATGGCAAGGATGTGACAGTCTTTCCCGTTCAGGAAAATATCCACCGCAACAACATTCTTTCAAAAACCATTGTGCCTGCTCGCATTTCAGAAAGTCTAGCTGAAAAAGCCAAAGTCATGGCAGTGCAAATCGCAGAACAACTGAACCTTTCTGGTACACTTTGTGTAGAAATGTTTGCGACAGCTGATGACATCATTGTCAACGAAATTGCGCCACGTCCACACAACTCAGGTCATTACTCAATCGAAGCCTGCGACTTCTCCCAGTTTGATACCCATATCTTGGGCGTTCTCGGAGCACCACTCCCAGCAATTCACCTTCATGCACCAGCTGTTATGCTCAATGTTCTCGGCCAACATGTCGAGGCTGCTGAAATATATGTGACAGAAAATCCAAGCGCTCACCTCCACTTATATGGTAAACTAGAAGCAAAGCACAACCGCAAAATGGGACATGTGACTTTGTTTAGTGATGAACCAGATAATGTGGTTGAATTTGGGAAAGGGATTGATTTTTAAAATGGTAGAAGAATTCGATGATGTATTCGATGATGACATTACTACTCTAACATTTACTTATGCGGACGATGTAGAGATTCCAGAAATTCCTGATACAGAAGGGATTCATGTTGTAGAGATAACAAATAATCGACTAGTTATAAAGCATATCCTCGATGATGATGAGGTCTATGATTATATAAAGAGTTGTGGATTAACAAGTCGCCCTATAAAACTTTCGATTGAATTTTGTGTTTACGAAGATTCTGAGGAAGAATAGTCTTTAAATTGAATGTGGGAAATATATGATTCAACTCATCGTCAACTCTTTGTTTAAACAAGAGAAACCATATAACCACTGCTGGAAAGGGATTGATTTTTAAGTGAAAATAGCGATTCTAGGACTTGGAGTCATCGGGACCACTTATGCCTACGCCTTTCAAAAAGCAGGCTATCAAGTGGAACACGTACTGAGAGATAGTAAGAAAAGTACAGCTCCGAAGGAGTTGTCGGTTGATCTACTAGATGGTCGCTATCATTCCAAAGGTGAAAACAAACACGACACCTATGAGGTTCATGTGGCAGAAGCTGATTCAGAATATGATTTTATTTTTCTGAGTGTGCGTCATGGGCTTATCAAAGAAGCTGTGGAGACCTTGCGAAAAAATCATATCAAAGGCACCCTTGTTTTCTTCTGTAATTTCTGGGATACTCGAGAAGAGGTCCTAGAGTGGGCAGGGGATTACGACTATATTTTGGCCTTTCCGACAGCGGGTGGTCACATGCAGGAGAACCATTTGGATGGTGTTTTGTTCGACCATTTAATGTTAGAGGGAGAGCAAAAAGCACATATTTCTAACTATGCTGATCTGACGGATTTACTGACTTCTGCAGATTTGAAGTGGGAAGTACCTCATGATATGGTCGAGTGGATTTGGATTCATATGGCGATTAACGCAGGTGTCACTTCGACAGCTGCTCGTTCGGGAAATCTGGAAAAACCAGAAGAATTGGCTTTGAATTTGATGAATAGTTCATCGGAATTGTCATTGGCCATCAAGGCCATTCGAGAGGCTTTGAAAGTCGTAGAAGCGCGTGGCGTGAATTTGAAGCTTTACAAAGCTGAACTCTTACCTTACAAAATTCCCGCTTGGATAGCCGGCAAAGCCATGAAAGTCATGTTTGCGAAAAATGAGCTAACTCGAAAAATCATGACCTTGCACAATGACAAACAGGACATCTTCTATTGTTGTCAAAGTGTTTATCAGACTGGTCAGGAGTTAGGTGTCAAGATGCCTATTCTGGAAGCAAATATGAAGGGTATTTCGATTTAGGAGGTTTTATGATTCAACTCATTGTCAATGCTTTTGTTGAGAAGGACAAGACAGGAGCAGTCGTCGAAGTCTTGTATGCTAGTAGTGATCATGAAAAAGTGAAAGCTAAGTATGAAGAGCTGACTGCTCAATATCCTGAAAACTATTTAGCTATCTATGATGTTCCGCTGGATACGGATTTGAATACACTGGATCATTATCCATCTGTGTGGATTGGGAAAGAAGAATTTGAATAAAGCGACTGTCGGTTGCTAACTGATGTAAAACATCAAAAGAAAGGAAAATTAAACATGATTGATAGATATAGCCGCCCAGAAATGGCGAACATTTGGACTGAAGAAAATAAATACCGTGCTTGGCTTGAGGTGGAAATCTTGGCTGACGAAGCATGGGCTGAATTGGGAGAAATTCCTAAGGAAGATGTGGCTTTGATCCGTGAAAAAGCGGACTTTGACATCGACCGTATTTTGGAAATCGAGCAGCAAACTCGTCACGATGTGGTGGCCTTCACACGTGCGGTTTCTGAAACGCTTGGTGAAGAGCGTAAGTGGGTTCACTATGGTTTGACTTCTACTGACGTGGTGGATACTGCCTATGGTTACCTCTACAAACAAGCCAACGACATCATCCGCAAAGATCTTGAAAACTTCCTTAACATCATCGCTGACAAAGCGAAAGAACACAAGTTCACTATCATGATGGGTCGTACTCATGGTGTGCACGCTGAGCCGACAACTTTTGGTCTTAAATTGGCAACTTGGTACAGCGAAATGAAGCGCAACATCGAGCGTTTCGAGCATGCGGCTACTGGTGTGGAAGCTGGTAAGATTTCTGGTGCGGTTGGTAACTTTGCCAACATCCCACCATTCGTTGAAAAATACGTCTGCGATAAATTGGGTATCCGTGCTCAAGAAATCTCTACACAGGTCCTTCCTCGTGACCTTCACGCTGAGTACTTTGCGGTTCTTGCGAGCATCGCAACTTCTATTGAGCGGATGGCGACTGAAATTCGTGGTCTTCAAAAATCTGAACAACGGGAAGTGGAAGAGTTCTTTGCCAAAGGTCAAAAAGGGTCTTCAGCAATGCCTCACAAACGCAACCCAATCGGTTCTGAAAACATGACAGGTCTCGCGCGTGTGATCCGTGGTCACATGGTCACAGCTTATGAAAACGTAGCCCTTTGGCACGAGCGTGATATCTCTCACTCATCAGCTGAGCGGATCATCGCACCAGACACAACTATCTTGATTGACTACATGCTTAACCGTTTTGGAAACATTGTTAAGAACTTGACAGTCTTCCCAGAAAACATGATCCGCAACATGAACTCTACATTCGGTCTAATCTTTAGCCAACGTGCCATGTTGACTTTGATTGAAAAAGGTATGACGCGTGAGCAAGCTTATGACTTGGTGCAACCAAAAACAGCTCAATCATGGGATAATCAAGTAGATTTCAAACCACTTCTTGAAGCAGATCCAGAGGTGACATCACGCCTGACTCAAGAAGAAATCGACGAAATCTTCAATCCAACTTACTACACCAAACGGGTGGATGAGATCTTCGAACGCATCGGTTTGGGAGACTAGGCGCAACTAAAAACGGGAATTTGAAAAATAGACGAAAGAGGCCGGGACAAAAGTCCTAGCCTCTTAATTGTTCTTGGATTGTCGAGCAAGACGCAGTGGTTGAGTGGGCTCTACTACGCTGATTTCATCAGCTTTTACAGCCCTACTCAACTGTGCAGAGGTGGGACGACGAAATCGAATTCTAACGAATTACCGATTTCTGTCCCACTCTCTTTTTAAACTTTTTATAGCTAAACTATCACTAATTATATATATTTTTAAAGAGGTCTTTAGAAATCGTTTTTAACATGCTATACTGGACCTATAAAAAAGACCGAGATGTCTCAGTCTTTTTGGTTCTTAGTGATCGCGGTCACAGGAGATGAACTTGATCTTGTAGTAGTCACCGCGTTTATAGGTTTCCGTGTATTCAAGGATTTGGCCAGTCGCTTCTAGCTTGGTCATCTTCACTTGTTTGACTGTTGGGAAATTTTCGTCGATCTTCAATACCTTAGCAATCTTGCTTGGTGTAGGAAAGACGATTTCGTTGACTTCTTCGAAGTGCTCGTCATTCATATGAATGTGGTAGTCTTCTTTGAAGCGATCATAGATAGAGCTATAGTATTCCAAATTTGGATAGTTTGGATTGATGTATTGTTCAGGAACATAGGTTTGGTGGAAGATATAGGTATCATCCCCTGTCTGGCGAGTCCGTTCGATCTTATAGTAGAATTGCGTTGGGTTGAGGCCTAGTTTATCTAGGATGCTTAAGGTGTTTCCACGTTTAATAGAGAGAACTTTGACTTTGGCCTTTTGGATTGGGAAGGTTTCAACATCTGAAAATTCTACCAGTTTGTGTTTTCGAGCACGAGAAACAAAGGTTCCCTTTCCTTGCTGACGGACAATGTAGCCATCGGCGGCGAGGTCGTTCAAAGCACGGACAACGGTGATAGAGCTGACATCATAAATTTTGATGAGTTCAGCTTCCGTATAAAATTTATCTCCATTTTCAAATTTTCCTGAGATAATTTGCTGCTTCAAATCATCTTTGATGTGTTGGTACTTTGGAATTGCCATAGTGCTACCTCTCTTTAGATTTCTCTTATTTAACCCTATTTTAACATATTTTTTATAAAAGTGTTGACATTTTTCAAATAATTTATTATATTAATAAATGAAAAGGGTTACATATAAGAAAGGGGGGCGTTTATGGGAGTTTTTGAGATTCGCGATGCTTTCTATTTAAAAGGTCAACCCTTTAAGATTTTGTCCGGAGCAATCCATTATTTCCGTATTGACCCAGCAGACTGGTATCATTCCTTGTATAATCTAAAAGCTTTGGGTTTTAACACGGTTGAGACCTATGTTCCTTGGAATGCGCATGAACCCCGCAAAGGGCAGTTTGACTTTAGTGGCCGATTGGATCTAGAACGTTTCATTCAAACAGCCCAGTCCCTAGGACTTTACATGATTGTAAGGCCGTCGCCCTTTATCTGTGCAGAGTGGGAATTTGGTGGATTGCCAGCTTGGCTCTTAGAAGAAGACCTGCGAATCCGCTCATCAGACCCAGCCTTTATCGAAGCGGTGGATCGTTATTATGATCGCTTGCTTGGGTTGTTGACACCCTACCAAGTGGATCGGGGTGGTCCAATCCTTATGATGCAGGTGGAAAATGAGTATGGCTCTTATGGAGAAGATAAGGATTATCTTCGTGCCATTCGGGATTTGATGAAGGAAAAAGGCGTGACCTGTCCTCTCTTTACATCAGATGGTCCATGGCGAGCAACGCTAAGAGCAGGAACCTTGATCGAAGAAGACCTCTTCGTGACAGGAAACTTCGGTTCCAAAGCAGCCTATAACTTTGGTCAAATGAAAGAATTCTTTGACGAATACGGCAAGAGATGGCCCTTGATGTGTATGGAATTCTGGGATGGCTGGTTTACCCGCTGGAAAGAACCTGTGATTCAAAGGGACCCAGAGGAGTTGGCTGAAGCTGTCCATGAGGTCTTGGAGCTTGGCTCCATTAATCTCTACATGTTTCATGGCGGAACCAATTTTGGCTTCATGAATGGTTGTTCAGCTCGGGGGACGCTTGATTTGCCACAGGTGACGTCCTATGACTATGGGGCTTTGCTCAATGAGCAGGGCAATCCGACGGAGAAGTATTATGCTATTCAAAAAATGATGGCGACCTATTATCCGGAATACCCACAGCAAGAACCGCTCATCAAAGAGTGTTTACCAGAACAGACCTTGCAATTGGCGGCCAAGACTAGTCTTTTTGGGAATCTGGATAATTTGGCTCAAGTCGAGACCAGCCTTTATCCCGAAAAGATGGAAGAGTTGGGGCAAACCACAGGTTATCTCCTATATGAGACAGACCTTGAGTTGGATGCGGAAGAAGAAAGACTGCGCATCATTGATGGTCGAGATCGGGTACAGATTTACCTGGATGATCAACATGTAGCAACGCAATACCAAACAGAGATCGGTGAAGATCTTTTTATCAAAGGAAAAAAGAAAGCGGTTACGAATTTAAAAATCTT
This sequence comes from Streptococcus sp. HCA-5024, assembly GCF_037890265.1. Lineage (NCBI taxonomy): Bacteria > Bacillati > Bacillota > Bacilli > Lactobacillales > Streptococcaceae > Streptococcus > Streptococcus sp. HCA-5024. The sequence continues at coordinate 43,260 of NZ_JBBKBR010000008.1, read as the reverse complement.
GCTTGAGAATATGGGACGTGTCAACTATGGGCACAAGCTCTTGGCTGATAGCCAGCACAAGGGCATTCGCACAGGTGTCTGTGTGGATTTGCATTTCCACCTGCATTGGAAGCAGTACCCACTGGATTTACAAGATCTCAGTCAGCTCGATTTTTCAAAGGAATGGCAGGCAGGTGCTCCAGCCTTTTACCGATATGATTTTCAGCTGGACCACACCCTTGACACCTATCTGGATATGACAGGATTTGGGAAAGGGGTCGTCTTTGTCAATGGCCATAACCTTGGTCGTTTCTGGGAGGTCGGACCGACCACTTCACTTTACGTGCCTCATGGTTTCCTCAAAGAAGGAGCTAATAGCCTGATCGTCTTTGAGACAGAAGGGCGTTACCAAGAGACACTTGAACTTGTTCAACAACCTACATTCAAAGAAGTAAAGGGGGAAAACTTATGACTATTGTAGGATGCCGTATTGATGGACGTTTGATCCACGGGCAGGTAGCCAATCTTTGGACTACCAAACTAAATGTTTCACGTATCATGGTGATCGATGATGAAGTCGCTCAAAATGATATCGAAAAAAGTGGCTTGAAACTAGCGACACCGCCGGGTGTTAAGCTCAGTATCTTGCCAGTCGCAAAGGCTGCGGAAAATATCTTGGCTGGAAAATATGATAGCCAACGACTCTTTATCGTAGCTCGCAAACCTGATCGTTTCCTTCGTTTGATCGAAGCAGGCGTTCAGCTTGAAACGCTGAATGTCGGCAATATGTCTCAATCCGATGAGACACGCGCGATTACCCGCTCGATCAATGTGGTGGACGCGGACGTGGAAGACTTTAACAAGATCCACGAAAAAGGTGTGAAGATTACGTCTCAGATGGTGCCAAACGACACTGCAGAAGACTTTATGAAGTTATTAAAGTAAAAGAAAATTTTTAGGAGGAAATTGTCATGATACAATGGTGGCAAATTTTACTACTTACTTTGTACTCAGCTTATCAAATCTGTGATGAGTTGACGATTGTTTCATCAGCAGGATCACCAGTCTTTGCTGGTTTCATTACAGGACTTGTCATGGGGGATTTAAAGACAGGTCTATTTATCGGAGCTTCTCTTCAATTGACAGTGCTCGGTGTAGGTACTTTCGGTGGAGCTTCTCGTATTGACGCAACATCTGGTGCCGTTCTTGCAACTGCCTTCTCAGTAGCAAAAGGGATTGATGCAGAGATTGCTATTGCTACAATCGCTGTGCCGGTAGCAACTTTGTTGACCTACTTTGATATTCTTGGTCGTATGACTACAACTTACTTCGCTCACCGTGTAGATGCTGCGATCGAACGTTACGACTATAAAGGAATTGAACGCAACTACCTTCTTGGTGCTGTTCCTTGGGCTCTTTCTCGTGCCCTTCCAGTCTTCTTCGCGCTTGCCTTTGGTGGTTCTTTCGTAGAAACTGTTGTTACAGGTCTTGCTAATGTACAATGGTTGGCAAACGGTCTGAAACTCGCAGGTCAAATGCTTCCAGGTCTTGGATTTGCGATCTTGCTTCGTTACCTTCCTGTTCGTCGTAACCTTCACTATCTTGCACTTGGTTTTGGCTTAACAGCAATGTTGACAGTGCTTTATAGCAATGTTCAAAGCCTTGGTGCTGCAGTGTCTAGCATTGTTGGTTCTGATGTGTTCGCTAAACTTCCAAAAGAACAAGCTATTACTTTTGTTAACAACTTCAAGAGTGTATCTATGATTGGTATTGCCATTATCGGTATCTTCCTTGCAGTGCAACACTTCAAAAACAGCCAACGTACAGTCGTAGCTGCTCCAGCAAGCAATGTAGAAAGCGGGGAAATTGAAGATGACGAATTCTAATTACAAACTAACAAAAGAAGATTTTAAACAAATCAACAAACGTAGCCTCTTCACCTTCCAATTGGGTTGGAACTACGAACGGATGCAGGCTTCTGGTTACCTTTATATGCTTTTACCTCAGTTGCGTAAAATGTATGGTGATGGCACTCCAGAATTGAAAGAAATGATGAAATTGCATACGCAATTCTTCAATACTTCACCATTCTTCCACACCATTATCACTGGTTTTGACCTTGCTTTGGAAGAAAAAGATGGTGTCAAATCAAAAGATGCGGTGAACGGGATCAAGACAGGTCTCATGGGACCATTCGCTCCTCTTGGGGACTCAATCTTTGGATCATTGGTACCAGCTATTATGGGTTCAATCGCAGCAACTTTGGCTATTGCAGGAAACCCAGCCGGTATCTTCTTGTGGATCGCTGTGGCAGTTGCTTATGACATTTTCCGTTGGAAACAGTTGGAATTTGCCTATAAAGAAGGGGTTAACCTCATCAACAACATGCAAAGTACCTTGACAGCTTTGATCGACGCAGCTGCCGTTCTGGGTATCTTCATGGTTGGCGCCTTGATTGCCAGCATGATTGGTGTTGAAGTTTCTTGGACTCCACACATTGGGGACAAAGCGATTGAAATTCAAGATATGCTCAACCTTATCTTCCCACGTTTGGTACCAGCAATCATCACAGGTGTAATCTACTGGTTGCTTGGACGTAAGGGTATGAACTCTACAAAAGCTATCTTGCTCATCATCCTTGCAGCAATCGCATTCTCAGCATTTGGCCACTTCTTCTTTGGAATGGCATAATGGAGTAAGGTATGGCAAAAGAGTTAGTATTGGTCAGCCATGGTCGCTTTTGTGAAGAGCTCAAAGCGAGCACAGAGATGATTATGGGACCACAAGAATCCATCCATACGGTTGCACTCTTACCAGAAGAAGGACCAGAAGACTTTACTGCTAAATTCGAAGCAACAGTCCAAGGTCTAGAAGACTATATTGTATTTGCCGATCTCTTGGGAGGAACTCCTTGCAACACCGTGAGCCGCTTGATCCTTGAAGGACGTGCGATTGACTTATACGCAGGGATGAATCTTCCGATGGTCATTGAATTCATCAATAGTAGCCTGACTGGTAATGAAGGGGACTACCCTGAACGTGCAAAAGAAAGTATTGTCAAGGTCAATGACCTCTTGTCAAACCTTGATGATGATGAAGATGAGTAGGTTGGTATGGGAGTCTGGGAGCATCATCTCAGGCTCCTTTCCCATTTATCAACGTTAGATTGTAGAAAGGAACAACAGGTTCTATGTTAGACTATACAAAAGAAGACTTGCAGGAGCTAGGAGCAGAGATCACAACACGTGAAATCTACCAACAACCGACGGTTTGGAAAGAAACAGCTCGCTTGTATCAAGAAAGAAAAGCGGAAATAAAAGCTTTCTTAGAAAAAATTGGGCAAGAGCATGACTATATCAAGGTCATCTTGACAGGGGCTGGGACCTCAGCCTATGTGGGAGATACCTTGGTTCCATATTTGCAGGAAGTACACGATGAACGCCACTGGAATTTTCAATCCATTGCGACGACGGATATCGTAGCTCATCCTCAAACCTATTTGAAAAAAGAGGTTCCGACTGTTTTAGTATCTTTTGCCCGGAGTGGCAATTCGCCAGAAAGTGTCGCCACCGTGCAGTTGTCTCAAGACTTGGTTGATGAGCTCTATCAGATCACCATTACCTGTGCCGAAGAAGGAAAACTGGCCCAGCAAGCCCACGGAGATGAGCGCAATCTCTTGCTTCTCCAACCTAAAGAAACCAATGATGCCGGCTTTGCGATGACCTCTAGCTTTACCTCTATGCTTTTGACAGCTCTCTTGGTTTTTGATCCAAGTGAGGAAGAGATCAAGGAAAAACGAGTAGCAGAGCTGGTTGATCTATCTGAGCAAATCTTGGAGAAGGACCGTGCGGTCAAGGAAGTGGTCGATCTAGACTTTGAGCGCGTGATCTATCTGGGAGCAGGACCTTTCTTTGGCCTAGCTCATGAAGCCCAGCTCAAGATTTTGGAATTAACAGCAGGCAAAATCGCAACCATGTATGAGAGTCCTGTCGGTTTCCGTCATGGTCCAAAATCCCTCATCAATGACCAGACTCTCGTCTTGGTCTTTGGATCCATTGATCCTTATACCCGTCAGTATGATCTGGACTTGGTTCGCGAAGTTGCAGGGGATCAGATTGCCCGTCAGATCGTCCTCTTGTCCGATCAAGCTGCAGGGATCGAGCATGTACGAGAAGTGTTAGTAGAAGCTTCTGCAGCCTCACTAGATATCTACCGTGCCTTCCCTTACATTATCTATGGTCAATTGATTTCTCTCTTGACTTCGCTCAAGGTGCAAAATCGCCCAGATACGCCTTCACCAACTGGTACCGTCAATCGGGTTGTTCAAGGGGTGATCATTCATCCATTTCATAAAGAATAGCCACTAATTTTCTATAAAAAGTGGAGTGTTTCTTCTTGTGAAACTGATACAATGGAGAAAAACAGTGAGAGGAGAAGGTTTGTGAAACAGTATCAAGAAAGCGTGTTTGGGGAATGGCAGAATCAAGAGGTTCGGGCTTATCGCTTCGAAAATGACAAGGGCTACCAATTATCTGTCATGACCTATGGGGCGACGATTTTAGAATATGTGACACCGGATAAAGAAGACCAGTTTGTCAATATTATCCTAGGCTTTGATCGCTTTGAGGACTATGTGGGCAATAGCCCTAAATATGGGGCTAGTATTGGCCCGGTAGCAGGCCGGATTGCAGGAGCTAGCTTTGAACTCAATGGTCAAACCTATCACTTGGAAGCCAATAATGGTGCTAACTGCAACCACAGTGGACCGACGGGTTGGGACAGTGCCTTGTTTAGCGTGGAGTCGGTAACGGATCAGGAAATCACTCTGTACACAGAGCGTGCAGATGGTACCGGTGGTTTCCCTGGGAATCTCAAGATCTGGGTAACCTATGGTTTGACGGAAGATGGTGAACTCGAGATTGCTTATCGGGTAGAAACGGATCAGGACACCCTAGTCAATCCGACCAACCACAGCTATTTCAACCTATCTGGGAACTTCACCCAGCCGATCAATGACCATGTCTTTCAGATCAACCATCAAGGGCTTTACCCTATCCATCCAGACGGTGTTCCTCTTCAGACCGTGGATAGAGAAAGTCCGGTTGTTCAGCATCTCTACCAAGCTATGCTCTTGGAGGATCTTTTTAAGGACTCTGATCCGCAAATCCGTCTGGTAGAAGGATTAGACCATCCATTTGCTCTTCCAGAAGGGCATGAAAATGCTGGCTTTCTTTACCACCAGCCATCTGGACGTTTCTTGACCTTCAAGTCAGAAGCCCCAGCCTTGGTGGTATATTCAGCCAATTTCGTAGACGAAACGGTTCATCTGCAAGGCCAATCAATGGTTCAGCACAATGGCTTGGCTCTAGAATTCCAAACAGTGCCAGATGCCATTCACAGTGACCAAGCTGAAAAGGTCATCTTGAGAGCAGGTCAAGTCTTTACCAGCAAGACTAGCTACCATGCCATCGCTAAGAAATAAGGAGGAAAGGGGTGACCCAAACAAGAATGTGAAATCCTTGCTTGGGACATCCTCTTTTTCTCGAAAAAAATTTTTTAGAAAAACTATAAGGAAAGTTTAAGCTTCCTATCGTATACTAATACCATCATCAAAGACCTCCTAACTTTGAATGATAAAACTCCTAAAACTTTTTCATAATAATCTCCCTATAAGAGCCACCAAAACCGGTGGCTTTTTTCTGGGAGTGAGACAGAACAATTTTTTAAAATTGTTCGTTGTCTCACCCCCGCACAGTTGATTAGGTAATCTTTGGAGCTATAAGAGCGAACAAAGATACCAATCAACCACTGCGTTATGTAATTATTACTAAACCTATTTCATCTAACCAAGCCTGATAGGGACGTAGACGAGCTTAGGTACATTGACGCAGTTCGAACGCAAGTGAGAACTACGATCTTTAAAAAATTAATGAGGTGAACTCAGAGAGTTCAACCGAACCAAAGGTACCGAAGTATTTTAATAGAGCGTAAGCTCTTTATTTTTTTGCACAGAAAAAAGCCCCTTGAGAAATTCTCAAGGGGCAGTGGAATGACTAATTAGTTTTGGCGTCAGACACTTTTTTGAATTTTGCTGAAATAATCGTATTTAGATTATTCTGTCCATCGCGTTGCTCAATCGTCAACGTTAAAATATCTCCATCAATAGAGTATTTATACGTAGTTTCTTTAGCGACAGGTCCAATGGACATGGTTGCTAGTTGCACAATATTTATAGCTTCTGGGAAGATAATCGTTTGGTTTGCTGTATCTAATTTACCGTTCTTCAATACAGAATGAATTTTAGCATTACCTCTATCAAATTCATAAGTTGTATTGGGCAAGTCTTTAGCGCCATCCTGTAGATTGACTGATAATTTGGTAAATTGATTTTTAATATATTCGTCTTTCGTTTGAGTCACTTTAGATGCATCTTTTTGTTTTAAGTAATCGTAGAATCTTCCAAAACCATCTGCTAGAGATACAGTATAGTCGAATTCAACAGATGTACCTGTAATGTTCAACATTGGTTTTAAATCTTTCCATGCCTCAGGATAGATCAGCTTGATAGCCGAATCATCATTGTCAAAATCTTTAAAGGCTAAGCTACGTTCAAGAGTTGGTCTGAAGTCGATAGCTTGCCACTTTCCTTCAATTGGAACAGGGTCTTTTTGAGTAGTGCTTCCTTTACGTTTGAAGTGTAGTTCATAGTGAACGGGAAGGTTATCTCTTTTCGATTTCCCTTCAATCGTAATATAAAGCATGTCGTCTTTTAATTTGTAGTGATATGTGTTTGGCGAAACGCGATTTTCACCGAATGAGAAGAAGAATGAGTTTGCTACTGAAAGTCCTTCATCAAAGGTCATTGTTTTGGCACCTTGATCAATAGAACCCGTTGCTTCGTAGCTAAACACGCCAGTATCTTTATTCATGCTGACTTTGTATTCTTAAAGTCGCCTGCAAATCCTTCATGAGAGTCATACATGATTTTTTTGAATTCTTCTTCAGTCTTGCCTCTAGCATCTGTTGTGACAGTGTAGAAAGCTTTAATAAAGTTATCAATGTTATAGTCGTATTTAATCGTTGCCGTATTGTTTTCAATCTTCATGTCCATTTTGAAGTCTTTAACAGATTCAAGCAAGTGTGCAAAGTGGATTCCATGGAGGGTATAGGCTCCGATGGATGACGTTAAAGCATCGAGAGTATCGACTAATTCCCATTCGCCATCAATCGTTTCGACTTTTGCTGTTTCTGTTTTAGCGGCATTTTTAGAGCCACTTTGTTTTTGAGAACAAGAAGCTAGTAGGAAGACTGAGAACAGTGCAATGAATGCTAAAAATAATTTTTTATAACGTCTAATCATCGCTAGACCTCCTTAAAATAGATGATTGTATTACGCTTATATTATACGTGCAACATAAATGTTTTGCAAGGGTTTTCAAACGAATCGCAATTTTGTTTTGTAACTTGACCGATTATTCAACATAAGAAACGGAAAAATTGTATGTAGCAGAGTCCCCAATAGATGAGATTCTCAAGCTTTCCTAAATTATTTTTTTGCACACAAAAGAGGCTGGGACAATATTCCTAGCCTCTCAATTATTTTTGGATTGTAGAGCAAGACGCAGTGGTTGAGTGGGCTCTACTACGCTGATTTCATCAGCTTTTACAGCCCTACTCAACTGTGCGGAGGTGGGACGACGAAATCGAATTCTAACGAATTACCGATTTCTGTCCCACTCTCAGTGAGTTATTTAATTAGTTTTAGGATCTGAAACTTTCTTGAATTTCATTGGATAAACAAGATGAGCACCAGTTTCATCGTACGTTTTCTCAGCATAAATTGTAAGGATGTCACCATTCAATTCGTAGTGATAAGTAATTGGTACGTCTGTAGAATTAATATAAAGAGGTAGAACTCCAAAGATGTTTGGCACTTCAGGGAATACGATCGTTTTTGCATTCTCGTTTAAAACCCCATCATTTAACGTTGCAGTTAACACTTTTGTATCGTTATCAAACGTTCCAGTTTGATGTTTAAAACTTCCAAATTTCTTTTCTCTTACGCCTAGAAGGATGGCAGTAGCTTCTTCTTTTGTAGGATATTTATCTTTATTCTGTTCAGCATAAAAATCAATATACTTATTCATATCTGCACTATAAGAATAAGTTACATCTGTTCCTGTAATTTTTAGAGTCGGAACGATATCTTGGAAGGCTTCAGTAACCTTTAATCGACTATTAGCATCATCATAATAAATTAAGAAAGTACGTTCTACTGTATCTCTAAAATCTACAGCTTTCCAGTCTCCTTCTAGTGAGACTGGGGTAGGTGCTACTGTGGTAGTTTCTGCAACTGTTGTAGTCTCAGTGGTTGTTTGTTGTTTCTGTTGCTGTTGTTTCTGTTGTTGCCCACATCCTGATACCAATAGAAGAGCAAGAAGGGAAAACATCCATAGGGAACTTTTTTTCATATTGTTCATGATTGATCACTCCTTCTAATGTTTCTCTCCTACGTAATTGAAACGAAGACGTATGAGTCTAAAATGACTTTGTTCATCTTTACCTTCAGCATAAAGTGTTATTTGGTTACCTTCAACGGTGTAAGTATAAGTAATTGGTACAAGTGAATTATACGTGGTTCCCATAACAATTCTACTTAAAAATGTAGGTGTTTCAGGGAACGTAATAGTATGTTTCTGCGTATCGATTTCTCCAGTTAGAGAGTAATCATAGGCATAATTAGGTTCGTCAAGAGTAATCTTTGTATGTTTCAAATTTGGAATATAATTCTTAAATTCAGCAGTTTTATTTTTTAAATACGATTCATAATTCGCTTTGTTCTCTCCTGTTGCAAATGCTTGATCCTCATACAGTTCTCTGTAATCAAAATGGTACTTCAATTCAACGGTTTTGTCTTTAATGGTCATCGTCATCTTAACCTTATCGAAGTCATCAAGCATTAGTACAGCGGCTAGTTTTTTGATATTAGAAGCTAGGAATACTTTCTGAATGGTCATTTGTTGGTCAGTCCATTTCCAAGTTCCTTGTTGATCCTTTGTAAGATCTTGTGGTGCTTTTATTGTTTGAGGAGATTTATCTGTTTGAGAAGACTTATTTGTTTTAGAAGACTGCGATGGAGAAGACTGACATCCCGCAATGAGGAGCACTGCAAAGAATGCCAAGAAACCGAAAAGGATCTTCTTTGTTTTAGTAAACATAAATTTACCTCCTAAACCTTGTTGCTTTAATTTTATCATTAAAGGAAATAATTATAAAGTGAAATGGTGAGCGAGGTATGAAGAAGAAGGGACCGTATAATAAAAAGAAAGGTTGGCAATGAGGGCAACTGTTCAACTTTTTCTAACGAACGACGGTGTGAACTAGGATCTTTAAAAAACACATTCTATTTATGGTACCGAAGGTATCATTTTTTGCTATAATAGACTGTATGAGTAGAATTTTAGACAATGAAATCATGGGCGATGAAGAGGCCGTTGAACGGACGCTACGCCCGCAATATTTACATGAATATATCGGTCAGGATAAGGTCAAGGACCAGCTGAAAATCTTTATTGAGGCAGCCAAGCTTCGGGATGAAGCGCTGGATCATGTCCTTCTTTTTGGCCCTCCGGGGCTTGGAAAAACCACCATGGCCTTTGTCATCGCCAATGAACTGGGCGTCAATCTCAAGCAGACTTCTGGTCCTGTCATTGAAAAGGCCGGTGATTTGGTAGCTATCCTGAATGACTTAGAGCCGGGGGATGTCCTCTTTATCGATGAGATCCACCGTCTTCCTATGTCAGTCGAAGAAGTGCTTTACAGCGCCATGGAAGATTTTTACATCGACATTATGATTGGCGCTGGTGAGAGCAGCCGGAGTGTCCATCTGGACCTTCCTCCTTTCACTCTGATTGGGGCAACGACTCGAGCTGGTATGCTGTCCAATCCCTTGCGTGCTCGCTTTGGAATTACGGGGCACATGGAATACTATGAGCAGGATGATTTGACAGAGATTGTCGAGCGGACCGCCGAAATCTTTGAGATGGAAATTACCCACGAAGCTGCCGAAGAGCTTTCTCTTCGTAGTCGTGGGACCCCTCGGATTGCCAACCGTTTGCTCAAACGGGTGCGCGATTTTGCTCAGATCATGGGCGATGGCTTGATTGACGATACCATTACAGACAAGGCCCTCTCTATGCTGGATGTGGACCATGAAGGACTGGACTATGTCGATCAAAAGATCCTGCGCACCATGATTGAAATGTACGGCGGTGGCCCGGTCGGGCTTGGGACTCTATCGGTCAATATTGCTGAAGAACGTGAAACTGTAGAAGATATGTATGAGCCTTACTTGATTCAAAAAGGCTTTATCATGCGGACCCGGACAGGGCGCGTGGCGACCCGCAAGGCTTATGAACACCTGGGTTATCCCTACAATGGAGACTAGAAGAAGATGCTGACGGAAGAAGCAATCGTAGAACAGATCCAAGCGGATCCGGAGATGATGAAAGTCTTGGCTATTATTCGGGATCTCAACTTGGCAGATGCCTGGTTAGCAGCGGGTGCGGTGCGCAATTTCATCTGGAACCAGCTCTCTGGAAAACCAGGGTTTGACGCGACAACCGATATGGATCTGGTCTTTTATGACCCTGCGATCAGTTATGAGGAGACTCTCCAGATCGAGCAGGAATTAAAGAAGACCTATCCCCAGTACGCTTGGGAAGTGAAGAATCAAGTCTATATGCACCAGCATAGTCCTGGGACGGCTCCTTATCGCAGTGCTTGTGACGCGGTTTCTAAATACCCCGAGCAGTGTACGGCTCTTGCAGTTCGCTTAAGGAAAGATGGTCGGCTAGAGCTCTTTCTCCCTTATGGGACAAAGGATATCGAAGACTTCATCGTTCAGCCGACTCCGCATTTTTTAGCCAGCCCAGAGCGTTTAGCGGTTTATACAGAGCGGATGAAAAAGAAAAATTGGCAGAGTAAATGGCCTCTATTAGAGGTTCGTTTTCCAAAATAGAGAAACAGATCAGATTTGAAAAAAGGAATCTGATTTTTCTTTAAAATGATGGAGCCACTTTGTCATCTTTCTGTCACATTTTTGTTATAATAGTAATAGTATGCTGGTTTTCCATAGTGGAAAGCGAAGGGCTCAGCTAGGTTGGGCAGTCCGAACAAGGAGTTAGGTGGAATCATGAAAAAAATCGTCTTTGTCTGCTTAGGAAATATTTGTCGGAGCCCCATGGCGGAGTTTGTCATGAAGGACTTGACGGATCAGTATGAGATTGAAAGTCGGGCCACCTCGAGCTGGGAACATGGCAATCCCATCCATCAGGGAACCCAGAAAATCTTTCAACAACATCAAGTCCCGTATGATCCAGCCAAGACATCCTTACAGATCAAGGAAGAGGATTTTTACAACTTTGATTTGATCCTAGGGATGGACGAAAACAATGTAGCAGATCTGAAGCGAATGGCTCCTGCAGGAACAGAACACAAGATTCATCTTTTTGCTTCTGAAAGTGTGCCAGATCCGTGGTATACCGGTGATTTTGAGGAGACCTATTCCAGAGTCCTGAGTGGCTGTAAGGCTTGGTTAGATCAGCTAGCAACTTCTTAAGAGTTTGATATGTGAGAGAATGAATATGAAAGAATTTTATGAGACTTATAAGGTCTATCTGACGCGAAAAAATTTAGAAATAGCAGCATTAGTCGTGATTGTTCTATCTGCTTTGCTGGTTTTCCTTTCAGCCATTCCAGGTCAGGGCGTCTTGACCTTGGATAAGGGGGCGATCCGTTACGACGGAAGTTTGGTCCGTGGCAAGATGAATGGCAAGGGAACCGTCACCTTTAAAAATGGGGATACCTATACAGGTAACCTCGTCAACGGCTCTTTTAGCGGCTATGGTAAGTTTAAGTCCAAGGATGGTTGGACCTATGAAGGGCAGTTTATTAACGGCCAGCCGGAGGGCAAAGGCACCTTAACCACAGAAGCCAACGTCGTATACAAAGGAACATTCAAGCAGGGGATTTATCAAAATGCGCATTAAATGGTTTTCACTAGTCCGTGTTACAGGACTCTTATTGGTATTGCTTTACCATTTCTTCCAAAAAGCCTTTCCTGGAGGCTTCATTGGGGTAGATATTTTCTTCACCTTCTCAGGATTTTTGATTACAGCGCTCTTGATCGATGAATTTGCGCGCAAGCAAGGAATCGACTACCTGGCATTCTTGAAACGGCGCTTTTACCGGATCGTACCACCCCTTGTCTTTATGGTCTTGGTCGTGATGCCCTTTACCTTTATGGTCCAACGGGACTACGTGGCTGGTATTGGGACTCAGATTGCGGCGGTCTTTGGTTTTGTGACCAATTTCTTTGAGATGGCAACGGGTGGTAGTTACGAAAGTAACTTCATTCCACATCTCTTCCTTCATACCTGGAGTCTGGCCCTAGAAGTGCATTACTATGTGCTCTGGGCACTTTTGGCATGGTTCTTGGCTAAGCGGGCTAAGACGGTTGGAAAATACCGAGGCATGCTCTTCCTGGCGTCCAGCGGGCTCTTTCTCTTCACCTTCTTGTCCATGTTCATCCGCGCCTTTCTGACAGCTAATTTCTCCACCATCTATTTTTCTAGCTTCACTCACATCTTCCCCTTCTTTGCGGGATCGTGTCTAGCAACGGTGACAGGGATTGCCAATGTCAGCCCGAACTTTACAAAGCTGGTGCAGTCTTGGAGCATGAAAAAGACCTTATCGGTCTTGGGTGGAAGCTTTGCCTTCTTGTTTGTGCTCAGTCTTTTCTTACCATTTGATAGCTTGTGGACCTATCTATTTGGCTTTTTAGTAGCGACAATCGCAGCTTGTGCCATGATTCTGTCGGCCCGCATTCTCCATGAAAAGACGCCAGATAAAAAAGAACCAGCCATCCTCAATTTCTTGGCAGATACCAGTTATGGCGTTTACCTTTTCCACTGGCCTTTCTTTATCATCTTCTCTCAACATTTGGGAAATATGATGGCAGCCCTTGTGACGACGATCGTTTCCTTGATTCTAACGGCTCTGTCCTTCTATATTTTGGAGCCAACCATTGCAGGTAAGGAACCTCGGGTCTTTGGTATGAAGATGGATCTCAGCTTTTTGACCAAACCGATCTTTTACCTCATGATTCCATTAGCTCTCTTGATGGTTGGAATCTCCGCCTTTGCACCTACCGTTGGAGCTTTTGATGAGAGTTTGGTAGTGAGTGGGCTCAATCAAGCAGACAGCAAAATGCAGGTCACACGGACGCAGGTGGACAATGCGACGGCAACAGACTATAACGTTTCAAATGGTGTGACCATGATCGGGGATTCGGTTAACTTGCGAGCGCAGGACTACCTGACTAAAGCCATCCCTGGCATCCAGATCGATGCAGTGGTGAGCCGTCAGTTGGAAAATGGAATGAAGGTCTTTGAGACCGATATCTCCAATAAAGTTCTCCTAAAAAATGTGGTCATTGCCCTAGGAACCAATACTGTAAGCAACTACAAAGAATTGCTGGATCAGTATGTTGAGAAACTTCCAAAAGGCCGTCGCTTGATCCTTGTGACACCATATGATGGGCGCTATGCCAACGATCCGTCCAGTGAATCGGTTCAAACGCGTCTTTATGAGTTGGAACTAGCCAAGAAATACGATTTCATCACCATTGCGGACTGGTATCAAGTAGCCGTGGAAAATCCAAATATTTGGGTGGGAACAGACTCTGTTCACTTCAATATGGAGACCAATGGTGGGGAACTCTATGCCCAAACCGTCAAAGAAGCTCTTGACAAGGCTGAAAAAGGTCCAGTCAAGAAGTAAAAAAGCATCTCTGAAACTGAAACAAAACAAATCCTAACAAAACAAAAAGCAACTTTTTACTTGTAAAAAGCTGCTTTTTTTAGTAAGATTAAGAAAACGCTTACAAAAATCGATTGAAAACATCACTTTGTGAAGAAAAAATTTTTAAAATTATTTTTTCACAATTTTGCTAAAGAATTGTTTTTGCAGCAATTGAATTGATAAAACTTTCACAAACTTCAAAAAAATCTTTGTGAAAGTTGCTTGGAAGTGTTTACAAAAAACTCAAAATAGAGTACAATTATATTGTGAAATAATTAACAAATCGAAATTTCTTACACTATTCTTGAAAATTTCTGAAAACAAGAAAAAGTTCCGGAAAAGGATAAGGGTTTCAAACATTGGAGGAAAGCATCAAATGGCTGATAAAAAAACTCTCTCACCTGAAGAAAAGAAACTCGCTGCTGAAAAACACGTAGACGAGTTGGTGCAAAAAGCGCTGGTGGCGCTTGAAGAAATGCGCAAATTGGATCAGGAACAAGTAGACTACATCGTTGCAAAAGCATCTGTAGCTGCTCTTGACGCACACGGTGAGCTTGCTCTTCATGCATATGAAGAAACTGGTCGTGGAGTCTTTGAAGACAAGGCGACGAAGAACTTGTTCGCTTGTGAGCACGTTGTAAACAACATGCGTCACACCAAGACAGTTGGTGTCATTTCAGAAGATGACGTCACTGGTTTGACCCTTATTGCTGAGCCCGTCGGAGTTGTCTGCGGGATCACTCCTACAACAAACCCAACTTCAACAGCAATCTTTAAAGCTTTGATTTCCTTGAAGACACGGAACCCTATCGTCTTTGCCTTCCACCCATCTGCTCAAGAATCATCAGCTCATGCAGCACAAATCGTACGCGATGCAGCAATTGCAGCTGGAGCACCTGAAAACTGTGTGCAATGGATTACCCAACCTTCTATGGAAGCAACCAGTGCCCTTATGAACCATGAAGGAGTTGCGACTATCCTTGCGACCGGTGGTAACGCCATGGTTAAAGCAGCGTACTCATGTGGGAAGCCAGCTCTTGGGGTTGGTGCCGGAAACGTACCTGCTTATGTTGAAAAATCAGCTAATATCCGCCAAGCAGCACACGATATCGTCATGTCTAAATCATTTGACAACGGTATGGTCTGTGCATCTGAACAAGCGGTTATCATCGATAAAGAAATCTACGATGAGTTTGTTGAAGAATTCAAATCTTACCACACTTACTTTGTCAACAAAAAAGAAAAAGCCCTTCTTGAAGAGTTCTGCTTCGGCGTAAAAGCCAACAGCAAGAACTGTGCAGGTGCGAAATTGAATGCGGACATCGTTGGGAAACCAGCAGCATGGATCGCAGAACAAGCTGGCTTCTCTGTTCCAGAAGGAACCAATATCCTTGCGGCAGAATGTAAAGAAGTTGGCGAAAAAGAACCGTTGACTCGTGAAAAATTGTCACCAGTCATCGCTGTTTTGAAATCTGAAAGCCGTGAAGACGGAATTAACAAAGCTCGCCAAATGGTCGAATTCAATGGTCTTGGTCACTCAGCAGCCATCCATACTGCTGATGAAGAATTGACCAAAGAATTTGGTAAAGCGGTCAAAGCTATTCGTGTGATCTGCAACTCTCCTTCGACTTTCGGTGGTATCGGGGATGTTTACAATGCCTTCTTGCCATCATTGACACTTGGATGTGGTTCTTACGGACGCAACTCTGTTGGGGACAACGTTAGTGCCATCAACCTCTTGAATATCAAAAAAGTCGGACGCCGGAGAAATAACATGCAATGGATGAAACTTCCTTCAAAAACATACTTTGAACGTGATTCAATTGAATACCTACAAAAATGTCGTGACGTTGAACGTGTCATGATCGTTACAGACCACGCTATGGTAGAGCTTGGTTTCCTTGATCGTATCATCGAACAGCTTGACCTTCGTCGCAACAAGGTGGTTTACCAAATCTTTGCAGACGTAGAACCAGATCCAGATATCACAACTGTTGAACGTGGTACAGAGATCATGCGTGCCTTCAAACCAGATACCATCATTGCTCTTGGTGGTGGATCACCAATGGATGCGGCCAAAGTTATGTGGCTCTTCTACGAACAACCAGAAGTGGACTTCCGTGACTTGGTTCAAAAATTCATGGATATCCGTAAACGTGCCTTCAAGTTCCCATTGCTTGGTAAGAAGACCAAATTTATTGCGATCCCAACAACATCTGGTACAGGATCTGAAGTAACTCCATTTGCCGTTATCTCTGATAAAGCCAACAACCGTAAATACCCAATCGCAGACTACTCATTGACTCCAACAGTTGCCATCGTAGACCCTGCCTTGGTATTGACAGTTCCTGGATCTGTTGCAGCAGACACTGGTATGGACGTCTTGACGCACGCGACAGAAGCTTACGTATCACAAATGGCTAGCGACTTCACAGATGGTCTTGCTCTTCAAGCTATTAAACTTGTCTTTGAAAACTTGGAAAGCTCAGTCAAGAATGCGGACTTCCATTCACGCGAAAAGATGCACAATGCGTCAACCATTGCAGGTATGGCCTTCGCCAATGCCTTCCTCGGTATTTCTCACTCCATGGCCCACAAGATCGGTGCACAATTCCACACCATCCACGGACGGACCAATGCCATCTTGCTTCCATACGTTATCCGCTACAACGGTACACGCCCAGCCAAGACAGCTACATGGCCTAAGTACAACTACTACCGTGCAGATGAAAAATACCAAGATATCGCTCGTATGCTAGGACTTCCATGCTCTACTCCAGAAGAAGCCGTTGAAGCTTACGCAAAAGCTGTATACGAACTCGGTGAACGCTGTGGTATCGAAATGAACTTCAAAGCACAAGGAATCGATGAAAAAGAATGGAAGAAACATTCTCGTGAATTGGCCTTCCTTGCTTACGAAGATCAATGTTCACCAGCTAACCCACGTCTTCCAATGGTAGACCATATGCAAGAAATCATCGAAGATGCATACTATGGTTACAAGGAACGTCCAGGACGTCGTAAATAAGACGCCAAGGAACAACTGATGTTTATCAGCTATCCCTCACTCGTAAAAGTGGGGGATTTTTGCTATTTGGGTCCAAAACTCGTTTTTTCATAAAAAATTAGACTTTTTTTCAAAAATTGTGTTATTTTTATAGCATTCCGAGCTATTTTATGTTACCCTATAGTGTGTGAATCTGCCTGTAGCTGAAGGGTTATGATCCTTTTTCAGTTATAGGAAACGAAAAAATAAATCCAAGAAAGGAGGCCATCTCAAATGGAGTTAGAAGGTGACGTGCAAGGAAGACAAGATCAGGCACAGAAAATTATTGAAATGCCCCAACGAGATCGGGAAACTTCCACTTCAGAAAATCAGCCATCATCTGCTTCGGTGGTCTCCATGTATGGGCAGGAAAAGCCAAGCATTTCTAGCCTCCATCAGCAACTAGCGAGCGCGTCTGGGACCCAGACCATTCAATTGCGGGAGGAATTGGTGCTGGCAGTAGCGCAGAATGCTTCAGCGCAAGCAACTGCCTTTGAGGCAGAAGTCAAGGATAAGCTGGAAGAGGCTAAGGAGACGGTTTCCCATAAGGTCGCTGAGGTGTCACAAATGGCCCACAGCATGGCCCAATTTTTAACAGATGCAGAAGTGGAGCAACTATTAGGAGAGTTCTCCATGGATACTTGTTGGGACCAAGCAGTAGAGGCGGAAAACCTCGCCCAAGCAAAGGCCTACTCCACTCGCTTGTCAGATTTGGCAGGTCAGCTGGAGGCTGCATCAGCTCAATTGGTGGACTTGGACAAGGGACAAGCGACGGCCTTTGATTTTTCATAAGTAGGAGAAAAAGATGTTAGAGATCCTGGGAGAGGACAGAGAACGAATTGAGGAGCTCCATCGAGAGATTAAAAAGGAGCAAGAGCGGATTGCGATCAGAAGTTTGATTGCAACGCAGAAAGCCTTGATGATGTTGGAAGGGATGAGTTTGCAGGTAACCTTGGGCGGTCAATCCGAAAAGATGCGTTCTTTTGCTACAACGACCCTAGTTAGTGATTTGAAAGATGGATTTACAGGAGGAGCAGCGGACGCGGTAGAAACAGCACTGAAATCAGTGAAGAAGCCGATTTTATTGAGTCCGATTAAAGGAGGTATGTGATGTACCATTCAGGAAATAGTGAATTAGAACAACTAGAAGATCGACATTACCGCTTCAATCAAAAGCTTAGCGAGTTGGAGTGGGATTATGCGGATATGCGTATGGATGTCCGCCAACATACAGAAAATTTAGTGGACTGGCTGAGTGCCCTTCATTTTCAAGCCCCAAGTGCGGAGGCCCAAAGTGGCTTGGAGCGTTTATTTGCCTTGCAAGAAGAGTTTGAGGCAGAACTCAAGCGCTATGAAGAGCGTTTAGAAGAAGAGCGCGAGCGCGAGCAGCAAGAGTACTATAAGCAGCGCCAACAATTAGAACAAGGTGATTGAAACATTCCTCTGGTAGAGATAAGAGGAATGTTTTTGTTTGCTCAAAAAACTTTTAAAAATGTGCTCATAAAATCTTGTAAGCGTTTACTTAATATGTTATAATATTCACAAAGAAACGAAAATAAAATGGTTTTATCAAACCAACAAAGAAAAGGAGTCGCTTATGAAAGCTGCAACTTATGTATCTGCAGGCAATCTGCAACTGCTGGATCAACCAAAACCAGTGATCAAAAATCCAACGGATGCCATTGTGCGTGTCTTGAAGACAACCATCTGTGGGACAGACCTTCACATCCTAGGAGGAGATGTTCCGGCTTGTAAAGAAGGCACGATTTTAGGTCACGAAGGAATCGGGATCGTCGAAGAAGTCGGCGATGCGGTTACTAACTTCAAGGTGGGCGACAAGGTCATTATCTCTTGTGTCACAGCTTGTAATACATGCTATTACTGTAAACGTAGTCTTCCTTCTCACTGTGAAGATGGTGGTTGGATTTTGGGTCACTTAATCAATGGGACCCAAGCAGAGTATGTCCACATTCCACATGCGGATGGTAGTCTTTATCATGCGCCTGAAACTGTGGATGACGAAGCCTTGGTGATGCTCTCAGACATTCTCCCAACGTCTTATGAAATTGGGGTGCTTCCATCTCATGTGAAACCTGGGGACAATGTCTGTATCGTTGGAGCTGGTCCGATCGGTCTTGCGGCTCTCTTGACCGTTCAATTCTTCTCACCAGCTACGATTATCATGGTGGACTTATCTGAATCTCGTCTTGAAGCAGCTAAGAAATTTGGGGCAACTCACACCATCTGCTCCAGCGATATTGCGGAAATCAAGGCCTTTATCAATGAAGTGACGGATGGTCGTGGTGTCGATATTTCAATGGAATGTGTGGGTTATCCTGCGACCTTTGATGTCTGCCAAAACGTCATCTCTGTCGGCGGTCACATCGCCAATGTCGGTGTTCACGGAAAACCAGTTAGCTTCAATTTGGACGAATTGTGGATCAAGAACATTACCCTCAACACCGGTCTCGTCAATGCCAACACCACTGAAATGTTGCTCAATGTCCTAAAATCTGGTAAGATCGATGCAACCAAGCTCATTACCCACCACTTCAAACTCTCAGAAGTCGAAAAGGCCTATGATGTCTTTAAACATGCGGGTGAAAACAATGCACTCAAGGTTATTATCGAAAATGACATCAGTGAATGATGTGCTCGTTACTCTTTGTTCATAGTTTTTTTAGAAGGGCCAGAGATATTCTGGTCCTATTTTCAGTCCCAAATAGCCGATGATTCCTTGCAAAAAAATTCCTTTTCTTATAATATAAGTGTAGAAAACGATTATATGGATAGAAAGGTGTGATCTTATGAAAGGCTTTCGTTATCATCGTGAATTCTGGATGGACTTCCATTTCTGGCTCTTGGTCTTGCTTATAGTAGCTGTGGTTATGACGATGCAGGCTCCGCTTTCGGTAGTTAGCCTAGCTTATCTTGCTTTTGTAGGGATTTTGATTCTGTTGCAGGTCTTTCAACCGTCTGTATCGACACGGCAGTACCCAGAAGGTAGCTACCATTTCAATTGGACCTTCTATCGTGATACTAGACTGTATATCGATCTCTTTTTATTAGCAGGTCTCTTGGCAGGCCCAATTACTTCATCGGATATGGTCTATTGGATCTTGCTTGGAGCCGTCGTCGGCTCTATCGGCTTTGTATTTGTCGTAAAGGAAAAAGCGACTCAAAAGATGGCTTAGGGAATCACCATGTCCTAGATCTCTGAAACTAGTTTCAGAGATCTTTTTATTTTTCCCTAAAATGTGAAACTATAATCCAATTGCACGATTAATATTGTAAGCGCTTTAAAAATAGATTATAATCAATTTACAAGTACTCGAGTTGCCTTATTATCAAAGGAGAAGGAGTTATGTCAAAGATTACAAAAGATGAACTGATTGAACAAATCAAAGACGGCATCATTGTTTCTTGTCAAGCTCTCCCTCATGAACCGCTCTATACAGAAGCAGGAGGAGTCATTCCTCTCTTGGTCAAAGCGGCTGAACAGGGTGGAGCTGTCGGAATCCGAGCCAATAGTGTCCGGGATATCAAGGAAATCAAGGAAGTGACCAAGTTACCAATTATTGGGATTATCAAACGTGATTACCCACCTGAAGAACCATTTATCACGGCTACTATGAAAGAAGTCGATGAGCTGGCAGCTTTGGATATCGCAGTCATTGCTCTTGATTGTACCAAACGTCCCCGTCATGATGGTCTTTCGATTAGTGACTTTATCCATCAAGTCAAAGAGAAATATCCAGACCAACTCTTGATGGCTGATACCTCTACTCTGGAAGAAGGATTGACAGCTGTCGAAGCGGGAGTAGACTTTGTCGGAACGACCCTTTCGGGCTATACGGACTACAGTCCAAAGGTTGATGGTCCAGATTTTGAACTGATCCATAGCCTCTGTCAAGCAGGAGTGGATGTCATCGCAGAAGGCAAGATCCACTATCCTGATCAGGCCAAGAAAATCCATGATCTTGGGGTTCGTGGGATCGTTGTAGGCGGCGCCATTACCCGACCAAAAGAGATCACCGAGCGCTTTGTCGCAGCCTTAAAATGAGAAAACAAAACAGTAGATTGAAGGAGGAGGAGACCGAATAGAGAGTAGTCGAATTCATTTAATGAGAATGTTTCAGTGAAGGGATAACGATGTAGATTTCAAGAAGGAAGTCATATTTGCTTAACTTTCTGTAACATAAATCTAGTGTTAAAGGAGAAATAGATGATATTTGATGATTTAACAAACATAAAATTGTACAAAGGGATTCATCCTAATCTGGATCAAGCGATTGATTTTCTCTATGAACACCGGAAAGATTCTTTTGAGCTAGGGAGATATGATATCGACGGTGACAAGGTCTTTCTCGTTGTTCAAGAAAACACCCTTAACAAAGATGAAAATAATCGCTTTGAACATCATCGCCGTTATGCCGACCTTCATTTATTAGTTGAAGGGCATGAATTCTCTAGCTACGGTTCCCGTATCCTAGATGAAGCTATTCCATTTGATGAAGCAAGTGATATTGGCTTTGTTCATTGTGAGAAATTCTATCCACTTCATTTGGGCTATCATAATTTTGCAGTCTTCTTCCCTGGTGAACCTCACCAACCAAATGGTTATTCAGGTCAGGAAGAAACAGTCAGAAAATATTTATTCAAAATTGCGATTGATTAGATGTCTTAAATAGAAAATGGAGGAGATAGGCAATATAGTTAGTTTTTTCGGAGAAGTTAAGTCTTCAAAGCGCTGATTACATATTTTGTATTTAAAACAGAAAGAGGAAAACAATGAAAAATAGTAAGAAAATTCTTTTCGCTTTGGTTCTCGCGTTATTCGCATTGTTTGTCACTGCATGTTCATCTTCAAAAAATGATGCAGAAGGAAGTAATAAAACTGGAGAATTATCTGGTGAAATTGTAATGTGGCACTCATTTACTCAGGGGCCTCGGTTAGAAAGTATTCAAAAATCAGCTGATGAGTTCATGAAGAAGCATCCAAAAGTTAAAATCAAGATTGAGACATTTTCATGGAATGACTTCTATACAAAATGGACGACTGGATTAGCAAATGGCAATGTTCCAGATATTAGTACAGCTTTGCCAAACCAAGTTATGGAAATGGTAAATTCAGATGCCTTAGTTCCATTGAATGATACCGTTAAGAAAATCGGAGAAGATAAATTTAATAAAACAGCATTAGATGAAGCGAAGGTTGATGGCAATTTTTATTCTGTTCCTTTGTATTCACATGCTCAAGTCATGTGGGTTCGCACTGATTTATTGAAACAATATAATATTGAAGTTCCAAAAACATGGGACCAGTTGTATGAAGCTTCAAAAAAATTAAAAGAAAATGGAGTTTATGGATTGTCTGTTCCTTTTGGGACAAATGACCTGATGGGTACACGCTTCTTAAATTTCTACGTACGAAGCGGTGGCGGAAGTCTGTTGACAAAAGATTTGAAAGCTAACTTGACAAGCAAGCTGGCCCAAGATGGAATTAAATATTGGGTGAAGATGTACAAGGAATTTTCTCCTAAAGATTCATTGAACTTTAATGTCTTGCAGCAAGCTACTTTGTTCTATCAAGGAAAGACAGCCTTTGACTTTAACTCAGGTTTCCATGTAGGTGGTATTCAAGCAAATAGCCCTCAATTGATTGATGCAATTGACGCCTATCCGATTCCAAAAGTAAAAGAATCAGATAAAGATTATGGTATTGAAACTTCTAATATTCCATTGGTAGTTTGGAAGAATTCCAAACATCCAGAAGTAGCGAAAGCATTCTTAGAATCTTTGTATGAAAAGAAAGATTATATTAGCTTCTTAGATTCAACTCCTGTTGGAATGTTGCCTGCCATCAAAGGAATTAGTGATGATCCAGCCTATAAAGATAATGACGTTCGCAAGAAATTCCAACATGCAGAAGAAGTTATTACAAAAGCAGCAGAAAAAGGTACAGCTATTGGATATGAAAATGGTCCAAGTGTTCAAGCTGGAATGTTAACAAACCAACATATCATTGAACAAATGTTCCAAGATATTATTACAAATGGTAAAGATCCAATGGAGGCTGCTAAGGATGCAGAAAAACAATTGAACGATTTATTCGAAACTGTAGCAGTTGATGTTAAATAATAATAGCAGAGGCTACAATAATGTAGCCTCTGTTTTTAGAGAGGAAAAAGCATATGGTCAAAAATAGAAATTTGACTCGATGGGTGTTTGTGTTACCTGCTATTATCATTGTTGGACTATTATTTGTTTACCCATTTTTCTCCAGCATTTATTTTAGCTTTACAAACAAACATTTGATCATGCCGCGGTATAAATTTGTAGGATTAGCAAATTATAAAGCAGTTTTATCGGATCCTAATTTCTACAATGCCTTCTTCAACTCCCTTAAATGGACAGTCTTTTCTCTTGTGGGACAAGTGCTTGTTGGTTTTGTATTAGCACTTGCATTGCATAGAGTTAGACGTTTTAAGAAGTTATATAGGACATTGTTGATTGTTCCTTGGGCGTTCCCAACTATTGTCATTGCCTTTTCTTGGCAATGGATCTTAAATGGAGTATATGGTTATCTACCTAACTTGATTGTGAAATTAGGACTGATGAATCACGTCCCTGGATTTTTGACAGAAAGTACGTGGGCTTTCATCTGTTTAGTGTTTATTAATATTTGGTTTGGTGCCCCTATGATCATGGTCAATGTTCTATCTGCCTTACAAACGGTTCCGGAGGAACAGTTTGAAGCGGCTAGGATTGATGGAGCCTCCAGTTGGCAAGTTTTTCGATTTGTAATTTTACCTCATATTAAAGTAGTAGTCGGATTACTTGTTGTACTTAGAACAGTATGGATCTTTAATAACTTTGATATTATCTATCTGATTACAGGTGGAGGCCCTTCAAACGCAACAACAACATTGCCAATATTTGCATATAATCTCGGATGGGGAACAAAACTCCTTGGGCGTGCCTCAGCGGTAACAGTCTTGCTATTTATTTTCTTATTGGCAGTATGTTTCATTTACTTTGGAGTAATTAGTAAATGGGAGAAGGAGGGTAGAAAATGATGAAGAGAAGAACAAATGTACTCCTTGATATTGGGTCACATGTTGTTTTAGTTATTTCAACTATTATCGCAATTTTTCCTTTAGTTTGGATCCTCCTATCTTCTGTGAAAGGAAAAGGAGAATTAACCCAATTTCCAACAAGATTTTGGCCTAAACAGTTTACTCTAGATTATTTTACGCATGTCATTAATGATCTACATTTTATAAATAATATAAAAAATAGCTTGTTAATCGCATTAACGACAACAGTTATCGCTATTATCATTTCTGCAATGGCTGCTTATGGTATTGTTCGATTCTTTCCAAAATTAGGGGCGATTATGTCCCGGTTGCTTGTAATTACCTATATCTTCCCTCCGATTTTATTGGCAATTCCTTATTCGATCGCCATTGCAAAAGTTGGATTAACCAATAGTTTAATTGGTTTAATGATTGTTTATCTTTCATTTAGTGTTCCTTATGCAGTGTGGTTGTTAGTAGGGTTCTTTCAAACAGTTCCAATTGGAATCGAGGAAGCAGCAAAAATAGATGGTGCGAATAAATTTGTCACCTTCTATAAAGTGGTATTACCAATTGTAGCACCAGGAATTGTTGCTACAGCGATCTATACCTTTATCAATGCCTGGAATGAATTTCTTTATGCATTGATCCTGATCAATGATACAAGTAAGATGACTGTTGCAGTGGCTTTGCGTTCATTAAATGGTTCGGAAATACTGGATTGGGGAGATATGATGGCGGCATCCGTAATTGTAGTATTGCCTTCAATTATCTTCTTCTCAATTATCCAAAATAAAATCGCAAGTGGTCTTTCTGAAGGATCTGTAAAATAGTAAAAATAGAAATAGGAGAAAAACAATGGTTGTAAATTATGGTGTTGTCGGCACAGGATACTTTGGTGCTGAATTGGCAAGATATATGAAAGAAAATGATGGAGCAGTAATTACAGTTGTGTATGATCCGGAAAATGCAGAAGCTGTAGCAGAAGAATTAGGAGCCCGAGTGGCATCATCACTCGATGAATTGGTTCAAAGTGATGATGTGGACTGTGTGATTGTTGCTTCTCCTAATAATCTGCATAAAGAACCCGTTATTAAAGCTGCTCAGAATGGAAAAAATGTTTTTTGTGAAAAACCGATTGCCCTATCATATGAAGATTGTAAAGAGATGGTAGAAACATGTAAAGAAAATGGTGTGATTTTCATGGCTGGTCATATTATGAATTTCTTTAATGGTGTCCATCATGCTAAAGAATTGATCAACCAAGGAGTTATTGGAGATGTTTTGTACTGTCATACAGCTAGAAATGGCTGGGAAGAACAACAACCATCCATTTCATGGAAAAAAATTCGTGAAAAATCAGGAGGACATCTTTACCACCATATTCATGAGTTGGATTGCGTTCAATTTTTAATGGGAGGTATTCCTGAAACAGTTACGATGACAGGCGGAAATGTTGCTCACCAAGGGGAAAACTTTGGCGATGAAGATGATATGATTTTTGTCAATATGGAATTCCCTGGTAAGCGATTTGCTTTGCTTGAATGGGGTTCTGCCTATCGTTGGGGGGAACACTATGTTCTGATTCAGGGAACGAAAGGTGCTATAAAATTAGATTTATTTAATTGTAAAGGTACTCTGAAAGTAGACGGAAAAGAAACTTATTTCTTAATCCATGAATCTCAGGAAGAGGATGATGACCGTACAAGAATTTATCATAGCACTGAGATGGATGGTGCCATTGCTTATGGTAAACCAGGGAAACGAACTCCATTATGGTTATCTTCTGTTATTGATAAAGAAATGAAATATCTTCATGACATAATGAATGGTGCTCCTGTATCAAAAGAATTTGAAAAACTATTAACCGGGGAAGCGGCGTTGGAAGCAATTGCGTCTGCTGATGCTTGTACTCGTTCCATTAATGAGGACCGAAAAGTTAAATTATCAGAGATCATGGGTTAATAATATTACTGATACGACAAAAGGAGAAAATATGTCAGATTTAAAAAAATATGAAGGAGTCATCCCTGCTTTTTATGCCTGCTATGATGACCAAGGGGAAATTAGCCCGGAGCGGGTGCGTGCTCTCGTAGAATATTTTATCGCGAAAGGTGTGCAGGGCTTGTATGTCAACGGATCCTCTGGCGAATGTATCTACCAGAGCGTGGCCGATCGCAAGCTGGTCTTGGAAGAAGTCATGGCAGTAGCTAAAGGAAAATTGACCATCATCGCTCACGTAGCCTGCAACAACACCAAGGATAGCGTGGAATTGGCACGACATGCAGAAGAACTAGGAGTGGATGCCATTGCGGCCATTCCGCCGATTTACTTCCGCTTGCCAGAATACGGTGTGGCCCACTACTGGAATGAAATCAGTGCAGCTGCACCCCATACAGACTTTGTCATCTACAATATCCCGCAATTGGCTGGGGTAGCTTTGACACCGAGTCTTTACAAGGAAATGTTGAAAAATCCACGGGTGATTGGGGTGAAAAATTCTTCGATGCCTGTTCAGGACATTCAAACTTTTGCTTCTTTAGGAGGCGATAACCATATCGTCTTTAATGGTCCGGATGAACAATTCTTAGGTGGCCGTCTCATGGGAGCACATGCTGGTATCGGTGGCACCTATGGTGCGATGCCAGAGCTATTCTTGAAGCTCAATCAGCTAATTGCTGAGAAAGACTTGGAGACTGCGCGTGCCCTGCAGTTTGCCATCAATGATATTATCGGAGTCTTGACGTCTGCTCATGGCAATATGTATGCGGTCATCAAAGCAGTTTTGCGCATCAATGAAGGTTTGGACTTGGGATCTGTTCGCTCCCCTTTGACGCCAGTAGTAGAAGCGGATCAAGAAGTGATCCAACGTGCTGCTCAACTCATTCAGGACACAAAAGCCAGATTCCTTTGATCAAAGGAGGTCTAGATGAATCCATATGTTGTAATTGATATCGGAGGGACCAGTATCAAGTATGGTTTAGCCGATGCAAAAGGGCAACTCCTAGAGACCCATGAAATGCCAACGGAGGCTCAAAAAGGAGGACCTCACATTCTTAACACAACAAAGGAAATCGTAGCCCGTTATTTGAAGAAGCATCCCTTGGCAGGGGTGGCGATTTCTTCGGCCGGAATGGTAGATCCTGATAAGGGAGAAATCTTTTATGCTGGCCCACAAATTCCCAACTATGCAGGCACCCAATTCAAAAAGGAAATCGAAGAGACCTTTCAGATCCCTTGCGAGATTGAAAATGATGTTAACTGTGCCGGTCTCGCAGAGGTCACCACAGGCCATGCAAAAGGATCGAACAATGCTGTTTGCCTGACGATTGGGACAGGGATCGGCGGTTGCCTCTTGCTCGATGGTCAGGTCTTTCATGGCTTTAGCAATTCAGCCTGTGAGGTTGGCTATCTTCATTTGCCAGATGGTGCCTTTCAGGATCTAGCTTCAACGACGGCTTTGGTCGAGTATGTGGCAGAACATCACGGTGATCCTGTGGAACAGTGGAATGGCCGCCGGATCTTTAAGCAGGCAACAGAAGGAGATAAGATCTGTATGGCTGGAATTGATCGAATGGTGACCTACCTTGGCAAAGGACTGGCCAATATCGTTTATGTGGTCAATCCAGAGGTCATCGTTCTTGGAGGGGGGATTATGGCTCAGGAAGCCATCCTCAAGCCAAAAATCTATCAAGCCCTGTGTGCCGAACTGGTTCCTAGCCTAGCAGATAAGATCCGTTTGGAATTTGCCCACCATCAAAACGCTGCGGGTATGTTGGGGGCTTACTATCACTTTAGACAAAAACATGAAACATAAAACAAGTCGCGTTGGCGACTTGTTTTTGATTCATCAAAAAAAGCATGAAAGATGAAGAAAGCCTGATCTTTCATGCTTTTTAAATAGGGAGACCATATTAAGATTTTCGAGAACGTTGATTAGAAAGTTTTTTGTTTTCCCAGTAGCTATTAAAGACAATTTCCTTTTGTTCTCGACTTTTATTAAGGAAATGAGCATAGATCAAATCGACCACAATGAGGAGTGGTAAAATGGCGGAGATTCGATCGATATAGGTACTACTAGGAAGAGGTGCGGCCGGTAACACTTCTGTGAATCCTTGGTGGATGGCAGCCGGGTTAGCGGTCACAAGAACCGTTTTAGCCCCTTTTTCTTTGGCGTCCAGGAGACTATCTGTAATGGAGTTGGTGCCTCCTGACAATGAGAAACCGATGACTAAACAAGAGGAATCGAGAATACTGGTCGTCCAGGCAAAGCCGTCTTGATCAGTCAGGGCTTCACAAACGACGCCTAGTCGCATAAAGCGCAATTTCATTTCTCGAGCGACTAAACCGGAACTACCGATCCCGAAGAAATAGACTCGGTCTACTTGATCGATTAGTTCAGCTACCCGATCTAATTGAGAATCTTTTACCAGACTTTCAGTGACGTTACTGATATGGTGGTAGCGTTGCAAGACGCTCAGCGTCAGTTCGTCATGCACTTGCACCTGTTTTTGATTTTTGGTTTCTTCGTTAAAGTGATAGACAAATTCCCGATAGCCGGAAAAACCACATTTTTGAGAGAAACGCGTTAAAGCTGCCTTTGAGACGTGGAGTAACTCCGTTACACGAGAAGAGGACAGGGAGTGCTGTCGTGCTTCGGATGATAAAAAATATTGGGCAATGTCGCGTTCCATATCTGTTAACTCAGCTTCATGGCTGGCGATAATGGCGCGTAAATCTTGATCTTGTTTCACAGCAATCCTCCTTTCTCACGAGATGAAATAACAGGATGCTCCTATAATATATTACACATTATAACATGGGTAACCGCTTTATTCAAGTAAAAGCAAGTAAGAAATACTGAAACTAGGAACAGGATATGCGAAAAGAAGAGAACGCTACCAATCCTGGCAGTAGTGGCTTGTTGGTTATCCACAATTTTCTGAAAATTTCCGGTTGGGCCTGAACAAACGATATGAATTGTGGTATAATTTAAGATAATTGTACTGTTGTTGGAAGAACAATGGTTGAATAAGGAGGTGTGACGATGTCGAATGCAACACTCGAGATGATGCAAGAGATCGAGCAAGCTGCTCAGGGCGTGATCGTAGGCTATGAAGCTCAAGTTGAACAAATCCGAACGGATTCGCGCGATCGCCTTGCAACAGTGGCACAGCATTACGATGAGGAAACCAAGCAATTGGTCACAGAGGCAGAAAAAAACGCCCAGGAAAGACTCGTCCGTTTAACGAAAGATCTGGAAGAAACGGTTGCGCGCAATGATGCCAAGGTACAAGAGGCGATGACCGATAAGCGAGCTGGGTTAGTTGAAGCCATTGTAGCAAAGGTGGTAGCAAGCTATGGCCGTTAGTCAGATGCAAAAACTGTCCCTCATCTTACCCAAAGATGACTTGGACAGTCTCCTACTAGCGCTACAGTCTGAGGCAAAAATCCAGATTTATGACCTCAGTGAGCATGAAGAATGGCAGGCTGCCTTTGAGGCAAATACCTTGTCTCAACCCTTGACAGAGGACAATCGTCAAGCCTTGGTAGAGCTGCAAAAACGTCAAGAACAAGTTGAAAAAATGATTCAGACTCTAGAGCCTTACATGCCTGAGAAGAAGGCTCTGCAAGCTCTAAAGGAAGAACCCTTAAGCTTGTCTTTTGATGACTTGCAGGCCCATGGGATGATTCGAGACGAGGATCTCCTATTGACCAAGTTGAAACGCCAATTGCACGTGTTAGATAAGGCCCGTCAGAAGATTGCGGATGCAAAGGGAGAGATAGAGCGCTTAGAAAAATGGCGACCGTTAGAGGTGACGCCAGCTGCTCTCGCTACTTTTCACTATGTGCATGGCTTGATCGGGACCATTCCCAATAGCGATACAGACGCCGTTCGTTCTTCCTTAAAAGCTCATCCTGAGCTGAAGTTAGAAGAAGTCTTTACGTCTGAAACTGAACACGGCTATGTCATCTTGTATCGTTCGGGAGATCGTGTAGCTGTTCAGGAGCTTCTGGAAGACCATGGGTTCAAAGAATTGGACTATGAAGAAGAGCAGGTCCCGGCCGCCTACTTGGATCGCCTAGAAGGAGAAATTAAGGAGCAAGAAGCTGTAGTTGCAGCAACCCTAGCCGAGTTACAAAACTCCCAGAAGGAGTTGGACCAACTCAAGTACCAGATGGATTACTTGTTGAGCTTGGGAGCTCGTGAGGAAGCCAAGTCGCTTCTTGCCAGCACGCAAAGCTTGGTAGCCCTAGAGGGTTGGATTGAAACATCCCAAGTGGACTCATTACGAGACTTCTTGCAAGAAGGTTTTGGTTCTCGGGTCTTACTAGAGACACGCGATGTGACGGAAAAAGATTGGGATGACGTTCCGATTCAGTTGCGAAACAATGCCTTGGTAGAGCCCTTTGAATTAGTTACAGAGATGTACGCCCTGCCTAAGTATTACGAGAAAGATCCGACACCGATCGTATCTCTCTTCTACTTTGTTTTCTTTGGCATGATGGTCGCAGATATCGGTTATGGACTGTTGCTAACGGTAGCGACAGGGTTTGCCCTTAAAGCCTTTAAACTCAAGCCTGGGACAGCGAAAAACCTTCGTTTCTTCAGTCTCCTAGGAGTTTCAGTTGCCCTTTGGGGTGTGGTCTATGGCTCTTTCTTTGGATTTGAGATGCCTTTTGCCCTGATCAGTACGACCAGCAACGCTATGACCATCCTGATCCTCTCAGTGGTCTTTGGTTTTGTCACTGTCTTAGTGGGCTTGTTACTAGGGGGGATGAAAAATGTCCGCCTCAAAGACTACACCGAAGCCTATAATGCGGGCTTTGCTTGGGTCTTGATCCTACTTGGCTTAATGCTTCTAGCAGTAGGCAATATCTTGCCAGGAATGAGCCTTCTAGTTCCGATCGGCAAGTGGCTAGCTATTTTGAATGCCATTGGGATCTTGATTGTTTCCATTGTCAGTGCCAAGAAGCTATCCGGTTTAGCGTCTGGTCTCTTTAACCTCTACAATGTTAGTGGCTATGTCGGAGACTTGGTCAGCTTCACCCGTTTGATGGCCTTGGGCTTGTCTGGAGCGAGTATCGGTTCGGCCTTCAACCTCATTGTCAATCTCTTCCCACCGCTTGGACGGTTTACGGTAGGGCTTATGCTCTTTATCGTCCTACATGCCATTAACATGTTCCTGTCCTTCTTGTCAG
Organism: Streptococcus sp. HCA-5024; assembly: GCF_037890265.1. Classification (NCBI taxonomy): domain Bacteria; kingdom Bacillati; phylum Bacillota; class Bacilli; order Lactobacillales; family Streptococcaceae; genus Streptococcus; species Streptococcus sp. HCA-5024. The sequence goes on along the minus strand of NZ_JBBKBR010000008.1, from coordinate 12,090 downwards.
GATATGTGCATGGAGCCCGTTTGATCTTTGTGGAGTTCTTCGGTAAGTTCTACGAAGGAGGAGGCAAGCCATTTCGTCCTCTCAAACCTTCTGAACGCTATATTAAAACAAAAAAATAAGTATTATCTTTAAAAAATAGGAGTATATTCATGGAATCTTTAGCATCATATTTTTCAGCCCATGGGGGCGCCTTCTTTGCAGCATTTGGTGTGGCGATCGCAGTTGCACTTAGTGGAATGGGATCTGCTCTTGGGGTTGGTAAAACGGGTCAAGCAGCAGCAGCCCTCTTGAAAGAACAACCCGAAAAATTTGCCCAAGCCTTGATTTTGCAATTGTTGCCAGGTACACAAGGTTTGTACGGATTCGTTATCGGGATCTTGATCTGGTTGCAAATTAAGCCAGATATGCCACTTGAAACAGGAGTTGCTTACTTCTTTACAGCTCTTCCAGTTGCGATCGTTGGTTATTTCTCAGCAAAACACCAAGGAAATGTTGCGACAGCAGGGATGCAAATCTTGGCCAAACGTCCTGAAGACATGATGAAAGGGGTTATCCTTGCGGCCATGGTTGAAACCTACGCCATCTTGGCCTTCGTTGTGTCCTTCCTATTGACCCTACGCGTCGGCTAAGAGCTAGCTTTGATGGATTCGCCTCGCGAGGCGAAAAACACAAGACGCATGCAATAGGAGAAAAAACGATATGGATGAACAAACCCAATTAAAGGATTCGATCTTGGCCCAAGCCCACGAAAAAGGGCGTAAACTCTTAGAAGAGGCCAAGGAAACCATCCTAAAAGAAGAGACTGCACAAGAAGAGCGGTTGATCCAAGAGAAACTCAATCAACGCTCTGAGCAGCTCAAGCGGATTCAACGTCAATTGCAACGTGAAACCCAACAAATCGAAAATAAAAAACGCCAATCAACCCTTGTCACCAAGCAACGAGTCTTAAAGGATCTCTTTGCAGATGCTTATGAAGCAATGGCGGCTTGGCCCCTTGAAAAGGAAATGCAGTTTGTAGATGTGATTTTAGACCGCTATCAAGGGCAAGTTGTGACTCTGGCCTTTGGGGCGGTGAGTGCTAGCAAATTTGATCCAGCAGCTCTCGAGAAATTAAAGCAAACTCATCAGAATGTGACAGTTGCGGATGCGACGATTCCAGCTCAGGCAGGCTTTGTCTTGTCGGTTGGGAAGATTGATGACAACTATCTCTACCGTGATTTGGTGGATTCCATTTGGGAGCAAGAAAGCTACCAGATGGCAGCCAGCATTTTCACAAATGAAGAGAACTAGGAGGTTGCAATGAGCGAACGGACCTATTCTCAAGTCAATACAGGAATCAGCGTACGTGAGGCTAGTTTTGTCAGTCCCAGTCAGTTCGAGCAGTTGCTTGCAAGTCCCTCCAGCGAGAGTCGAGAAGGCTTGCTACAAGGGACGCCTTATGCTCTAGATAGCAAAGAGATCAAGGATTTAGCAGCCCTTGAAGCCCGTCTGATGGCAGCCTTGTTGGCAGAATACCAATGGGCTTTTGAGGTAAGCCCTCAGTCAGACCTGGTTAGCCTTTTTACTTTGAAGTACACCTATCATAATCTCAAGGTTTATCTAAAACACAAGGCGACAGAGCGCAAGTTGGGGCACTTATTGATCCCTATCGGTCCTTATTCTCTCGATGTGCTCGAGCATTTGGTGGCGACCTTTTCTGCGGAGCATTGCCCAGCCTTTATGGCGGAAGAAGTGGCTGCAACCTGGCAAGAATTCCAAGACTATCAGGACTTGCGGGTTCTCGAAATCGGGATGGATTTAGCTTATTTTAAACATCTGAGATACTTAGGGGACAGCCTAGATCATCCGATTCTGAAGCAGTTGGTGAACGTGACCATTGACTTTTACAATGCGATTACAGTTAAGCGGGCCTTGGATCAGCAAAAACCGCATAGCTTTATGCACCAATTACTTTCAGATGAAGGGAGCCTCAGTGCCCATCAGGTGATCGACCTGCTAGAATCCGGTCAGTGGTTGACCTGGTTTTATCAAGTCAATCCGCTGGACTACGATCTCGCCTTAGAGACTTATGAAGAAAAGATGCGCACCGGTCAACTAAAGACCGTAGAGTTGGAGTATTTAGAGAGTTTGGTGAAATTCAGTCTTCTAGACGCTGGCCGTTTTGAAGTCGATGGACCACTCCCTCTTGTTCGTTATCTTTACGGAAAAGAGTTAGAGGTGACCAACCTTCGTTTGGTCCTCTCTGGTTTGGACAATGGTTTTCCGCTAGCAGAAATTAAAGAAAGGATGAGACCGATTTATGGACAAACAGACCTATAAGATCGCCGTTGTGGGCAATCGGGACGCCATCCTTCCTTTTCGCCTGATTGGCTTTCAAACCTATCCGGTCACAGAGCCGCAAGAAGCGATCAATACCTTGCGAAAACTCAGTCGGGAAAACTTCGGGATTATCTACCTGACAGAGGATATTGCTCAGGCCATTCCAGAAACAGTGGCTTTTTACGACCAGCAGCTGACACCGGCTTTGATCCTTATCCCGACCCATAGAGGGACTACAGGACTGGGCCAACAGCGGATTCGTGATAATGTCGAAAAAGCAGTAGGACAGGATATTTTATGAGAACAAATGAATTTGGCCAAACGATTGGCGATGCACTGCCGGATTTTACTCCGGGGCGTCTGCCAGCTATTGAGCGGATCGAAGGTCGCTATACCGTGATCGAGCGCCTCTCAAAAGAAAAACATGGAGCAGATCTTTATCAGGTCTACGGGCCGGACTCTCCAGCAGCTATGTGGACCTTTCTGTTCAAAGGTCCTGCCCACAATGAAAAGGAGTGGGACCGCTTATTAGATGATCTCATGACAGCTCAAGGTCGCTTTTACTATGCGATTGTAGACAAAGATTCAGGCAAGGCTTTGGGGACTTTCTCTCTCATGCGGATCGATCAAGCCAACCGGGTGATCGAAGTCGGAGCAGTGACCTACTCACCAGCGCTCCAAAAAACACGCATGGCTACGGAAGCCCAGTATCTGTTAGCGCGCTACGTGTTTGAAGATTTAGGCTACCGCCGCTATGAGTGGAAATGCGATGCCCTAAACCAAGCATCTCGCAAAGCAGCTGAGCGCTTAGGGTTCACCTATGAAGGCTGTTTCTGTCAGGCTGTTGTTTATAAAGGTCGGACCCGTGATACAGACTGGTTGTCCATCATTGACCAAGAATGGCCAGAAATCAAACAGCGCTTCGAAGCCTGGTTGGATCCAAGCAATTTCGATGCCAATGGCCAACAAAAGCAATCTCTAAGAGAGATAGCACAAAAGTAAAACAAAGAAACAAAGGATTCCCAGGAGGAATACATGACTCAAGGAAAAATTATCAAAGTTTCCGGTCCCTTGGTGGTTGCATCAGGGATGCAGGAGGCCAATATCCAAGACATTTGCCGGGTCGGCGATCTTGGTTTGATTGGCGAAATTATTGAGATGCGGCGGGACGAAGCCTCTATCCAAGTATATGAAGAAACGTCTGGAGTTGGTCCAGGAGAACCAGTGGTAACAACCGGAGCTCCCCTTTCTGTTGAATTGGGACCAGGCTTGATCTCTCAGATGTTTGACGGGATCCAACGCCCCTTGGAACGCTTCCAAGAAGTTACTGCCAGTGACTTTTTGGTTCGTGGGGTGCAAGTTCCAAATCTAGATCGGGACACCAAATGGGCCTTTGAACCAAGCGTGACAGAAGGAACAGAGGTGGTTGCAGGAGACATCGTCGGTACCGTTCAAGAGACCAATATGGTGGAGCACCGCATCATGGTGCCCTTTGGTGTGAGTGGACGTGTGACCAAGATCGCAGCAGGTTCTTACACAGTAGAAGAGCCGGTTTATGAGATCGAGCAGGCAGATGGTAGCCTCTTTACTGGTACTTTGATGCAAAAATGGCCGGTTCGTCGAGGCCGTCCCTTTGCACAAAAACTGATTCCAGTAGAGCCTTTGGTCACAGGTCAACGGGTCATCGATACCTTCTTCCCTGTGACTAAAGGTGGAGCTGCAGCTGTTCCTGGTCCTTTCGGAGCTGGGAAAACAGTTGTGCAACACCAGGTGGCTAAGTTTGCCAATGTAGACATCGTAATTTACGTTGGTTGTGGGGAACGAGGAAATGAAATGACGGACGTTCTGAATGAATTTCCAGAATTGATCGATCCAACGACTGGTCAATCCATCATGCAACGGACTGTTCTGATCGCCAACACTTCGAACATGCCAGTAGCGGCGCGTGAAGCTTCCATCTACACAGGGATTACTATTGCCGAATACTTCCGTGATATGGGCTATTCCGTTGCCATCATGGCGGATTCTACTTCTCGTTGGGCAGAAGCTCTCCGTGAAATGTCTGGTCGTCTAGAAGAAATGCCAGGGGATGAAGGCTACCCAGCCTACCTTGGTAGCCGGATCGCTGAATACTACGAGCGTGCAGGTCGGGTCAAGACACTTGGAACCACTGCGCGTGAAGGTTCGATTACCGCCATCGGTGCCGTTTCTCCTCCAGGTGGAGATATTTCAGAGCCGGTAACGCAAAATACCTTGCGAATTGTTAAGGTCTTCTGGGGCTTAGATGCTCAATTGGCCCAACGCCGCCACTTCCCAGCCATCAACTGGTTGAGTTCTTATTCTCTTTACCAAGATGAAGTTGGTCGCTATATCGATCTACATGAACAAATCAGCTGGTCTGAAAAAGTGACCCGTGCCATGAACTTGCTTCAAAAGGAAAGTGAATTGCAAGAAATCGTTCGCCTGGTTGGTCTGGATTCCTTGTCTGAAAAGGACCGCTTGACCATGAATGCGGCCAAGATGATCCGCGAAGACTACCTGCAACAAAATGCCTTTGATGAGGTCGATACCTATACCTCTTTCAGCAAGCAGGTGGCCTTGTTGACCAACATTTTGACCTTTGACCAAGAAAGTCAAAAAGCGTTGGAATTAGGGGCCTACTTCACAGAAATCATGGAAGGAACCGTGGCCCTTCGAGACCGCATTGCCCGTAGCAAGTTCATCCATGAGGACCAGTTGGCAACCATTCAAGCCCTGAAAGAAGAAATCGTAGAAACCCTACACCAAATCGTCGCAAAAGGAGGAGTAGACAATGAGCGTGATTAAAGAATACCGTACTGTCAGCGAAGTTGTTGGCCCCTTGATGATTGTCGATCAGGTCGAAGGAGTTCACTACAATGAATTGGTAGAAATCAAGCTCCATGACGGAACGACCCGTCAGGGACAAGTCCTCGAAGTCCAAGAAGATAAGGCAATGGTCCAGCTCTTTGAAGGATCTAGCGGGATCAACTTAGAAAAAGCCAAAGTCCGCTTTACCGGACGTCCCCTAGAACTTCCTGTGTCTGAAGACATGGTCGGACGCATCTTTAACGGGATGGGCAAACCCATCGATGGCGGTCCAGAGATTATCCCAGAGAAGTACTTGGACATTGATGGGCAAGCTATCAACCCTGTTTCACGGGACTATCCGGATGAATTTATCCAGACAGGGATCTCAGCCATTGACCATTTGAATACCTTGGTTCGGGGCCAAAAACTCCCAGTCTTCTCAGGTTCTGGTCTTCCTCACAAGGAGTTGGCGGCTCAGATTGCTCGTCAAGCGACAGTTCTTAATTCCGAAGAAAACTTTGCCGTGGTCTTTGCGGCCATGGGGATTACCTTTGAAGAAGCCGAGTTCTTTATGAACGACCTTCGGGAGACAGGAGCGATTGACCGCTCTGTCCTCTTCATCAACTTAGCCAATGACCCAGCTATCGAACGGATTGCGACTCCTCGGATCGCCTTGACCGCAGCCGAATATTTGGCCTATGAAAAAGACATGCATGTTTTGGTCATTATGACCGATATGACCAACTACTGTGAAGCCCTTCGGGAAGTATCCGCTGCCCGCCGGGAGGTTCCAGGACGTCGGGGCTATCCAGGTTACCTTTATACTAACCTCTCAACCCTCTACGAACGTGCAGGACGCTTGGTTGGAAAGAAAGGATCTGTGACTCAAATTCCAATCCTTTCCATGCCAGAGGATGACATCACCCACCCCATCCCTGACTTGACAGGCTACATCACAGAAGGTCAGATTATCTTGTCCCGCGATCTCTACAATAGTGGTTACCGTCCACCGATCAATGTTCTTCCATCCCTTTCTCGTTTGAAGGACAAGGGTTCTGGTGAAGGCAAGACTCGGGAAGACCATGCGGCGACCATGAACCAGCTCTTTGCGGCTTACGCCCAAGGAAAACAAGCCAAAGAACTGGCTGTAGTGCTTGGGGAGTCTGCCTTGTCAGATACCGACAAGCTCTATGTCAAATTTACCGATCGCTTTGAGCAAGAATACATCAATCAAGGTTTCACTACCAATCGGACGATTGAGGAAAGTTTGGATCTCGGTTGGGAACTCTTATACATCCTTCCACGAACAGAGCTTAAACGGATCAAGGATGAGATGATTGACAAGTATCTGCCAAACAAAGAGGATTAGCCTATGGCACGATTAAATGTAAAACCGACTCGGATGGAGCTCAATATTCTCAAAGAGCGCCTCAAGACAGCAACCCGGGGGCATAAGTTGCTCAAGGATAAGCGGGATGAACTCATGCGTCGCTTTATTGAAGCTGTACGTGAGAATAATCGCTTGCGCCAAAAGGTGGAGGCAGCGCTGGTGGGCAACATGCAAGATTTCGTGATGGCCAAGTCCTTAGAGAGCGACCTCATGGTGGAAGAAATCTTTGCTGTGCCAACCCGTGAAGTCTCTCTTCATATCGAAGAAGAAAATGTCATGAGTGTGCGCGTGCCCAAGCTTCATGCTCGTATCGATAATCCGTACGGAGATGATGAAGGAGATGTGGTCTATAGCTACCTAGCATCCAACAGTCAAATGGATAGTACCATTCAAGAAATGGGAGCACTCCTCCCAGATTTGCTCAAATTAGCGGAAATCGAAAAAAGTTGCCAACTCATGGCAGACGAAATCGAGAAAACCCGCCGTCGAGTGAACGGACTCGAGTATGCGACTATCCCAGATCTCAAAGAAACTATCTATTATATCGAAATGAAACTCGAAGAAGCCGAACGCGCCAACCTTGTCAGAATCATGAAGGTGAAGTAAGATACAAAGAGTTGTAGGCGTGTTCAATTACTTGAAAAAGACAAGAACCTCATCGAGGAGCCGCTCCTTGATGAGGCTTTTTTTGCGCCCTCGAACTCTTCTTCCACCACCCTCTTTTTATGTTACTAGTTTGTAACAATGTGACAAGAAAGACGAAATGTTACAAGAAAAATACAGTTTTGTTAAATAGCCAAAAAGGCCTTTTATTATTTTTAAATTGTGATAAGATAGTATGGTAGTTAATTTGTCCAAGAAAATCTTGAGCAAAAAAACAAAGAAAAAAGAGGATAAAAGATGAAATTAAAAGTTAATACGAAAGCCTTGATCGCTTCAACAGTAGCTCTTGCAGTGATTCCATTTACAAAAGCCACTGCAGAAACACTTGAAGATTGGGTAGCTCGCTCAGTAGATGAAATCAAACATGATATCCAACAAAGCGGTGAAAACCAACAAACTTATACCATCAAATATGGTGATACATTGAGTTCGATCGCAGAAGCGCTTGGAATCGATGTTCATGTGTTGGCAAACTTGAACAACATCAGCAACATGGATTTGATCTACCCAGGTACTGTTTTGAAAACAACAGTAAATGATCAAAAAGAAGTAACTTCAGTTGAAATCCAAACTCCTCAAGCAGGTTCGACAGATGCAACCGTTGCAAGTGCTGACTTGACAACAAACCAAGTGACAGTTGATGACCAAACAGTCGCTGTCAACGATTTGTCAAAACCAGTAAACGAAGATAACAAAGCTGTTCCAGTTGCTCCAGCAACGGAAACTCAAGAAGCCCCAGCAGAAGCTCCAGTAGTTGAAGTACCAGCAGCAGAAACACCAGCACAACCAGCTGTTCCAGAAACACCAAACTACGGTGCTCCAGCTGTCAATGTTGAAGTTCAAAATCAAGAAGTAGCGCCAGCTGCTCCTCAATCTGCTCCAGCAACCGAAGCTCCTGCTGAAACACCAGCTTCTGCTCCTGAAGCTCCAGCAGCACAACCAGCAGTAGAAACTGCTGCAGCACCTGAAGTGCAACCAGTAGCATCAACTCCAACAAGCGGAAATACTATTCCAACTGATCCAAATCTTCAACCTCAAGCGGAAGCTTTCCGTCAAGAAATTGCAGCGAAATTCGGTATCACAAACATCGGTGGTTACCGTGAAGGGGATCCAGAAGACCATGGTAAAGGACTTGCAGTAGACGTGATGGTTCCAACAAATTCAGAGCTTGGAGATCAAGTTGCACAGTATGCGATTGACAACATGGACCGTGCAGGTATCTCATATATTATTTGGAAACAACAATTCTACATGCCAGTAAACAACATTTACGGACCAGCTAATACATGGAACCAAATGCCAGACCGTGGTGGAGATACAGCAAACCACAACGACCACGTACATATCTCATTTAACGGATAATAAAACTATTGAACTAGGCCTAGAGCTTAGTTCTTTTTTTGTGTGCTTGAATTCACAATAAAAGTGCACAAAAAAGGCCAGAAGACGAATCTTCTAGCCGGACAATGGTTATAAAATATGATCGACTTTTTCCACCTGATAAAGAGCAATGGCCATGATAATGGTTAAGACCAGTAGCATGATGATAGCTGGTGTCCAAGAGTGGAAGAGAGATTTGCTGTAGCCGAAGAGGATGGGACCAAAGGCTGCAAAAACGTAGCCTCCGGTTTGGGCAAGTCCAGAAAGTTGAGCTGTTTTTTCAGGTGTGCTGGATTTCATGGAGAAAGCGACCATGAGGTAAGGGAAGAGCGAACTAACGGAACTTCCAATCAGGGCATTTAATACCAACCAGTAGAAGAAGTTGCTGGTCGGGATTAAGAGCATGGCTACCCCCAGAATCCCTGCTCCGACAACAATCGTCAGCATCAAGCGTCGATTGCGATCGGATAATCGTGTCGTTAAACTTGGGATCGTCAAGGAGAATGGGAGACTGATCAAGGTAAATACTGAAGCCAGTAGTCCAGATTCAACCTTTGAAAGGCCAGCTTGAACAGCCATGGTCGGAAGCCAGGTCATACTTGTGTAGAAAAGCAGTGACTGCAAGCCTCCAAAAATCATGATAGCCCAGACATACTTATTGGTATACCACTTGCTACTAGATTCTGTAGTAGCCGTCTTTTTTAGATGGTGGTTGTAGCGAAGGTTAGGAATCCAGATGACCAAAGCAAGAGCACATAAGGCTGTCAAGATGTTGACCAAACCTTGCCAAGAAGTGGCTTTGGTGATCGGAACGGCAACAGAAGAGGCGATCGCTGTGGACATCCCCATAGAAGTGATGTACAAAGTGGTCAGAATGCCTAGTTGGCGGGGTCTGTTCGCCTGAATCAGGCTTGGAAGTAGCACATTGAGAAAGGCGATGCCAGCTCCAATCAAGATGGTTCCCAGATAGAGGAAGGGGAGGTTGATAATCCGAATGGCAGATCCGATCGTCATTGCGATCAAGACAAGAAAGAAGAGGCGCTCAATCCCCAACTTTTTAGCAAATTGAATCGCAAAAGGTGAGAAAATGGCAAAGGTGAGAAGTGGTAGGCTAATCAATAGTCCCAGAGAGCTCACATCTACCCCCAAACCAGCAGCGATGTCAGACAAGACCGTCGGAAGCGTAGTAAATGGTGTTCGTAAAACAATCCCAAGCATAATGATGCCCGGGATGAATAGCATAGAATGTGTTTTTTTCATAAATCCTCCTCAGACAAAAATTCTCTTCATTATAACATAGATCGAGCATAAATTGGAGTATTAGTACAAATGAAGGAGAAGGAACGTAGTTCTCACTAGCGTTCGAACTGCGTCAACGTACCTAAGTTCGTCTACGCCCTTACTAGGTCTGGTTCACAAAAATAGATTAGTAACAATTGCATAACGCAGTGGTTGATTGGTATCTTTGTTCGCTCTTATAGCTCCAAAGAATACCTAATCAACTGTGCGGGGGTGAGACAACGAACAATTTTATAAAATTGTTCTGTCTCACTCCCATAGAAAAAGCCACCGGTTTTGGTGGCTCTTATAGGGAGATTATTATGAAAAAGTTTAGGATTTTCTATCAAACAAAGTTAGGAGGTCTTTATTTGATGGTTTTATTATAAGGCGGTTTGCTTAAAGAAAACTTAAGAAAAGGCGCTGATCGAAAGAATCGGTCTGAAGTCTGAGAAAATACATTAGCTAGCATCACAAATAAGCTGTGTTTTTATTTATAATAACTTTTTCTTTTTAAAGTATGTAGTTTCCGCTCTGCTTAAACTGCGTCAATGTACTTAAGCTCACTAACGTTCGCTAAGGAAATAAAGATCGTAGTTCTCACTGTCGTTCGAACTGCGTCAACGTACCTAAACTCGCTGATGCTCGTAAAGGTACGTAGAGAAAAAGCCACCGGTTTTGGTGGCTCTTATAGGGAGATTATTATGAAAAAGTTTAGGATTTTCTATCAAACAAAGTTAGGAGGTCTTCATTTGATGGTTTTATTATAAGGCTGATTTCTTAAAGAAAACTTAAGAAAAGACGCTGTTTATAAGAATCGGTCTTAGGTCTGATAATTTTTTACAACAGAAACTATTTAGATTTTTTTCTAAATAGAGTTGACAAACCCATCCGAAAGCACTAGAATCTATTTAGAAACATTTCTAAATAGAATAGAGGAGATAGAGAATGAATTTTGCGCAAACATTTAAAGCTTTATCGAATCCGATAAGAAGAAGTATCTTAGAACTGCTAAAGGCGGGGAAATTATCTGCTGGTGATATCGCTGGCCACTTTGATGTAGCAGGAGCGACGATTTCCCATCATTTAAGCCTCCTCAAGCAGGCAGATTTAATTCGAGAGGAAAAAGAGAAGAATTTTATCTACTATGAACTCAATACTTCTGTCTTGGAGGATTTAATGGTCTGGCTCGTTGATTTGAAAGGAGACTCTACTGATGAAAACGAATAAAAAACTATTGCTATTAACTTCTATGGTGATCCTTTTCCCCATGCTTTGGGGGCTGATGATTTGGTCGCAATTGCCTAACCAAATCCCGATTCACTTCAATTTTGCTGGCCAGGCCAATAACTTCCAATCGAAACCCCTGGTTGTGTTTGGTCTTCCTATTTTCGATCTCATGGTGCATCTGTTTATGATTTTCGTGATCGGACGTGATCCTAAGAATCGCACGATGAATGAGAAAATGATCAGAGCGATTTACTGGTTGACCCCAATCGTTTCCTTAAGTACCTCCTATCTCATCTATAGCAAGGCGCTAGGATCTACTACCAATCCATCAGTTTTTGTTTCGGTGTTGCTGGGTCTCATCTTTGTGATCATGGGCAATTACATGCCGAAGCTAAAAGTGAATCACACGGTTGGAATACGTCTGCCTTGGACTTTGCAGAGTGAAGATAACTGGCACAAAACCCATCGCTTGGCAGGGAAGTTGTGGGTCCTCGGAGGTTTGATCCTTCTACTTGAAGCAGGACTTCAATTCGCACTTTCTTATGTTTTGGTGCTGGTCATCCTCGCCATTGTGGTTATCCCTATGGTGTACTCTTATCAATTAAGTCGGAAAAATCGTTAGTATGAAAAACAACCAGAGAAGAAGCCAGTCGGGAACGGTTTCTTTTCCGGTTGTTTTTGTTTGTTCATCGTTTCAAATTCAAAACGTTCAGGAAAATACGAATTTTTCGGAAAGCTTATAGTATATTCTTTACACTTGGCTACTATATTCTATTTTCAGACAGAATAGTATCTTTCTGGATAGTTGACTCAGTTTTCTTCCATTATATACTATTATTGAAGGAAAACCATTGATAAATTATAATTGTAAATAAAATATTAAAAGTAATTCCCCTATTTCGCTTAAACTTATTCATATTTTATGAAATTAATCTGTAGATATTTTTCTGAAAAGCCCTAATATTACGCTATTTTTAGTCCAACTGAAACCCATACTTTCC
>NZ_JBBKBR010000007.1:0-90069 GCF_037890265.1 Streptococcus sp. HCA-5024 | reverse complement strand
GTTCAACTCTGGAGGATTTTTTAGGCTCAGCTTGACAATAAATAGTATTTTTGTTAATATCATTAACAAAAGAGAGGCGCTATGAATAAGAAAGAACTGTATAAGTTTAATAATCGTTTTAACAGCTTTGCTTTAGCTTTTGAACAGTTGAAAAAAGCTCAGCATAGGAACAGTATTGATAAATCAATCACTATTAATGAAGTCCATTTGATCGACCTGATAGGTCGCAATCAGCCTGTGAATCTAGTGAAATTATCTGAGTTACTTGAAGTATCTAGGAGTGCCATTACTCAGAGTGTTAGACGTTTAACCAAGAAAGACCTCGTTACTTTTGAATTTGCACCGGATAATGAAAAAAATAAATATCTGATATTATCCAAAAAAGGTGTTGAAGTTTTTAATATCCATAAAGAGCAGCAAGAACATATTGAAAAGGCCATTTTTTCAGTTTTAAGAAATTATAGTGAGGAGGATCTTCAAATGGTTATGAAACTGATGGATGATGTTGAACAGGTATGGCAAGAATTGCCGTGGTAAAAATCACGGTAATTTTAAAACTATATTGTTAATTATATTAACAAAAAGAGGAAGATATGAATATACAAATTGAACTGATCTCAGAGTCTGATTTAGCAGACGAATCTTTTAATATTGTCATCGATGGCTTAAAACCAAGAGAAACCTATCGAGTCGAAATGTATTTATCTGATTATTATTGTATCAATGCTCCTATGCTTTTAGCTCATGATGTTTTATGGAAATCAACAGCGACTTTTGTATCAGATAAGAATGGTATTATTGATATTTCACAAACTCCATCTTGTTCTGGCTCTTATGAAGATATTGCAACAATGGGGTTATTCTTTAATGCCAAGCCCTTGACCAATAGGAAAAAGAAACTTCCAAACTCTCTTTCTAAAATTCCCTTATTAGATCACTTTTTTGTGGAAATCAAAATTATACAAGGTAATACTGTCGTCGCAGAGAGAACTTTCACAAGACATTACATGAGTTCGCAAATTAGTCATCAAGATATTTACATGAAACATTTTCAAGGGAGACTATTTTATGATAAAAAGGCAATAAAAGCACCAGCATTGATTATTGTGAGCGGTAGTGAAGGAAGGATTGAAAAGGCACAGAATATAGCTCAGCTTCTATCTTCTAGAGGTTATATTTGCTTAGCAGTTGCCTACTTTGGTTTAGAGGGGTTGCCAAAAAATTTGGAACGTATTCCTTTAGAGTGCCTTGTGGAAGCAAAGGATTATCTACGTCAGCATCATCAAGTAGATAGTGAAAGAATTGGAATCTATGGACGTTCTAAGGGAGCAGAGTTAGTTTTAGCTGAGGAGAGCATTTTTAATGACGTTCAATGTTTGGTACTAAATTCACCCTCTGATGTGGTGTATGAAGGGATAAAAGGGAAATGGAACTCCCATACTTCTTCTTGGACGTATTTGCAAAAGGAACTTACCTATCAAAAGTTTCGACTGAGAGATTATCTGTTTAGCAAACTTTTTAGAAAACCTATCCCTAAAGATCGCTCTGCTAGGATAGACATTAGTAGATTCTCTTCGCCAATCTTATTGCTCGGAAGTACTGTTGATGAAATATGGGATGCCTCGTCAGCAATAGCCAATATTGTCTCACATTATAAAGGCCACCACATTACATTTAAAAAATATCATGAAATAGGTCACATGTTGACAGTGGCTTATCAACCCAATCATCGCTATCGAAAAGATTGGCGTTTATTGATGAAAGAGAGTAAGGATTCTTGGTTGGCTACGATTCATTTTTTTGATAGGCATTTGAAGAAGCAATAACATAAGATTATAAATATGCTATAATAGTCCCAACTAAGATAAAAACACAGTTCTGGTTGGTAGTCCAGACGTAGGCAAGCCTATCAGTAACCTTCCTCCTTGGTTGTCCATTCTTAGGGATAGATTTAAGGAGGTGCTGTCGTGGAAACAATTTCAATTGGATTGACAGTTTATTTTGAAGATGGATTTTGGCATGGTTTGTTCGAACAAGTGTATCGAGAAACTTATCAAGTTTGTCGTGTGACATTTGGTCAGGGGCCAAAAGATGATGAAATTCTAGAGATGTTACAGACTCAGTTTACTCATTTATCTTTTAGTCCAGAAGCTACAGTTAAGCAACATGTAAAAATCAAGAATCCTAAACGATTACAGCGAGCTGTGAAGAAACAAGTAAAGAAGAAAATTTCTTCCAAGTCGAAAGAACTATTGCAGTTGCAGTATGAGGAAAGGAAAAAGATTTCAAAACATCAATCTAGTGTCCAAAAGCAATTGCTCAAACAAGAGAAATTCGAACGCAAACAGCAAAAACGAAGAGACAAGCATAAAGGACATTAACCTTTATCTCTTTCATAAAAAAAGCTTCGGTAGGAAGAACCCTACCGAGGCTTTTTAACATGTCGAAAACGATTGTTGAATATCTGGATGATGTTCCCAATCAGCTCGATCGTAGCTGCCTGTAATGGTGTGTTCCTCTGAAAAGAGCAGAACCCGTTCCACAATCGGAGCGATTTGGTCGAAATGGTGGGAGGAAATCACAATTGTTTTTCCTGCTGTTTTGAGATCTTGGAGCAGGGCGACGATCAGCTTTTGGTATTTGGGGGAGAGGCCGTTAAAAGGCTCATCAAATAGCAAGAGACTAGGATTCATGGTGAGGACACTGGCAATAGCGACTAGCTTCTTTTCCCCTCCGGAGAGATGGTAGGGAATGCGATCTCTCAGGTGTTCAATCTCTAAAAGAGCGAGTGTATCATTGACGCGTTGGTCAATTTCAACTGCAGCTAAGCCGAGTTGACGTGGGCCAAAAGCAAGTTCATCATAGACGCTTGTGTTGAAGAGTTGCGTATCGCTATTTTGAAAAATAAGCCCGACTTGTTGAAATAACTGACCAGCACGATGGGGATCTTTTAAGAAAGTGTCATCTATCGTCCAATCCTTAAAGTGGTAGTGACCAGAAGACAGGGGTAAAAGTCCAACTAGAATTTTAAAAAGTGTGGATTTTCCTGCTCCATTCGGTCCCATCAAAGCGATCGTTTCTCCTTGCTTGATCTGTAGTTGGATATCGTGGATTCCAATCTCATCGGTGTAGTGGTAATTTCCATCTTGAATGGTAATCATAGGCTATCCTTTCTAACGGAGTAGAGTGGTGACGGCAATAAGGAAGACTAATTCCAGTAGTAAAAGGCCATCTTCTTTTTTCCAACAGAAGGGCTCTTTTTGTTTTCTGTCCATGCCATATCCTCTCAGCAACATGGCCTCGTAGACCTCTTTGGTATGGTTCTTCGTTGATAGATACAAGAGACCCAGCAGAGAGCCAAAAAGATGGAGGCTCACTTTTTGACCCACGGTCCTAAGTTGCACACACTCAATTTGTTGGTGAAGGTGTTTCCCTAAAATATAACTATATTTTAGGGTAATATCAATGGTCTGGATAAAGGTATTGGGGACATGCAACTGCCTTAGGGCCTCCACCAGTTGGATGCTTGTGGTAGTGGCTAAAAAGAGAGAAATATTGAGGACAATGATCCCTGCACGCAACAAAAAGAGTCCACCATTTTGAAATCCTTGAAATAAGATACTCGGTAAAATCACAATGGCAGAGAAGAGAAGGACCTTGACGAGGACCTTAAACAGGTGAAGAAGAGCTTCTCCTGGCAGCATGGCAATGTGAAGTAGTAAGAGGATACCGAGGATCCAGAGCTGGATCGTATGATGGGCTGTTGTAATGAGAATGGCTAGGGTTAAAAAGTAAACAAGCCGCATCCAAGAGGAAGTTTTGGCCTTGAATGCGGGTGTCGTTTGTTTCATTTTGCCAAGAAAATGGCGCAATGTGTGAAGGTTCATTTGTAAATAGTGATGGCTTTTTGAAGCTTCTAGAGTCGCTTGCTCTTGAAGGAGCCAGTCAGGAAGTTTACGCATGAGAAGTTTTTGCTCCGTTTATTGATCGAATCATTTTGCTAATGATATAGAAAATAAGAACAGCTGTAATGGCTGATAGAATATAGCCAATCGCAATTTTTGTTCCAGGAATGGTGTAATCACTGAACAAGGCTTCAAAAGAAAATCCATTTTTGATACCAGCTGGGACCTTCCCTTTGAGCAAGGATCCTAATTCTTCAGAAGACCATTCTCCAAAAGCCGTTCCTTCTGCTAGGAGACCGAGAGGGCTCAAAACGATCAGACCCAAGAGAACCCAGCGGATTTTTTTGACAAATGAAGTCGTATTTTTGCTACTTGGTGTATACAATTCAGATGGGGCCACTTGTTTGACAAAGCGGTAAATCACATAGGTGAAGAAGGCTTCGACCCAGCCGGCGACCACAAGGTGGGCAGCCATCATGGCGGGAATAGTGACTTCTAATCCATAAGGGTTGTAGAGGGGTTGTCCAGCTTCAGATGCAATCAAGGGTTGCAAGCCAAGTTCAATCCCTGTTAAGAGAGCTGCGGCGTTGATGGCGACATAGGAACCCACGATCACTCCAAGAGATTCGTGATGGTGTTTGCGGAACCAACTGTAAATCCCATAGCCGATAAAAGGCATGGCAACGGCCATATTGAAGATATTGGCTCCAAGAGCTAGGATTCCTCCATCTCCAAATAAGAAGGCCTGGAGGATCAAGGCGACAGATAAGGCTAGGGAAGCTGCATAGGGACCAATCAGGATAGCCAGAAGGGCACCACCGACAGCGTGTGCCGTTGTCCCCCCTGGAACTGGGACATTAAACATCATTAACAAGAAGGATAAAGAGGCTGCGACACCAAGCATAGGGGCCAACTCTTTATTTTCCTTTAATTGAACTTTGACTTTGGCAATGGATACGCCAATCGCAGGGGCAGCCGCTACAGCTAAGAGGGCACAACTTGCAGGACTCAAATAATTATCTGGGATATGCATCACAAATACTCCGATCTTTCTATCATACAGTTAACAGATTACCACATCGTAAAACCAAGTGTCGTTACAAAAGGAGTTTAACATTTGTTACTATTATAGCGAATTTTTGACCGTATTCCAAAGAAGTTTGTGTAAAAGGGATAAAAAGTTTGGTCATTTGGAGCTGTGCATGAATCTTTAGAATAGCCTCTTGTCAAAAAAATACTATTTCTATATCGAAATAGTTGACAGATGTAACAGGCAGTGGTACAATGACTTTAATATTTCGATATAGAAATAAAAAGGAGACAAAATGGACAAGATGCAAGGGGGCTACCAAGCTTTACAGATACGCTTATTGAACGGGCGACTTTTTCAAAAACTCTTAAGCAAGGAACCAGATGCTCAATACAGAAGTGAACAAGGGAAAATTTTAACGATTTTGTGGAAGCAAGAGTTGGGGTGCGCTACTGCGACCGATATCGCTCTTGCGACGGGTCTAGCTAATAATACATTGACCAGTATGGTTAAGAAATTAGAAGAACAAGGCTTGGTCACGATTCAACCTTGCACGCAGGATAAAAGGAAAAAATATATTTCTTTGACAGACCTCGGTTGGGCGCAAAAAGAAATCGGTGACCGTGTCAGCAAAGAACTGGGAGAGATTTTTTACCAAGGTTTTTCAGATCAAGAAATCCGAGAATTTGAAGCCTATCAAGAGCGTATAATCTCAAATCTAAAAGCTAAAGAAAATGATATGTAGGGAAAGGAAGTAACAGTTATGATTGGAATAACAGGTGTAACAGGAAAATTAGGTTCCTATGTGGCTGATCTTGTCGATCAGCAAGGAATTGCTTCTATCCATCTGGCAAGAAGCCCAGAGCGTGCAACAGTCTACGCGTCAGCGGAACTTCGTAAGATGGTGTATGCCAATACTCCAGAGGTGGTTGAGGTCTTAAAGGGTATCGATGTCTTATTGATGGTCTCTGCTCGGGAAAATCCAGAGCGTGTTGAGGAACACAAGAGTTTTTTAGATGCCGCAAAGCTTGCTGGGGTGCAGCATATCGTCTATACCTCCTTTTACGGAGCAGATGAAAAAGCAACCTTTACCTTGTCTCGAGATCATGCCAAGACGGAAGCCTATATCAAGGAGTTAGGATTCACCTATACATTATTGAGAGATAATTTTTACTTGGACTTCTTGATAGATATTGCTCTTGAAAATGGGGAAATTCGTGGTCCAGCTGGCAGTGGGAAGGTTTCAGCAGTTGCCCGTAAGGACACATCTAGTGTTGCAGCAGAGATTCTTTTACATGCTAAGAAATGGGAAAATCAAACCTTGAATTTGACAGGGCCAGAGGATCTTTCCATGGAAGAAATCGTAGCGCTTCTCTCAAAAGAGAGCGGTAAAACCATCGCGTATGTGGATGAATCAGTAGAAGAAGCCTATGAGTCACGGAAAAAATGGCCAGCACAAACTTGGGAGTACGATGCCTGGGTCAGCACCTATACAGCGATTAAAGCTGGGGAACAAGCTGGGGTTTCTACAGATGTCGAAAAAGTCCTAGGGCATCCAGCAAGTAGCTTATTGGATATTCTAAGAGACAGAAAACTTATTGAGGAAAAATATGATTGAATACAAACATGTAGTCCTACGCTACACGGATAAAAACATTTTAAAAGATGTCAACCTCCGCATTGAAAATGGAGAATTTATGGTGCTAGTGGGTCCTTCAGGATCTGGAAAAACCACCATGATCAAGCTGGTCAACCGTCTCTTGGAGCCGACTGATGGCAATATCTATATGGATGGGAAACGCATCAAAGACTATGACGAACGGGAGTTACGTCTCAGTACCGGCTATGTCCTTCAAGCCATTGCCCTATTTCCAAACTTGACCGTTGCGGAAAATATTGCTCTCATTCCTGAGATGAAGGGCTGGAGCAAGGAGCAAATCGCTTCGAAAACAGAAGAACTCTTGGCCAAGGTGGGGCTTCCTGCTGCAGACTATGCTCATCGGTTACCAAGCGAGTTATCTGGTGGAGAGCAACAACGGATTGGCATTGTGCGAGCTATCATTGGGGAACCAAAGATTCTATTGATGGACGAACCTTTTTCGGCCTTGGATGCCATCTCCCGTAAGCAGTTGCAGACTCTTACCAAAGAATTGCACAAAGAATTCGGTATGACCACTATTTTTGTGACCCATGACACAGACGAGGCTTTGAAATTAGGCGACCGGATTGCAGTACTGCAAGAAGGAGAGATTGTACAGGTAGCGGATTCTGAGACCATTCTTGCCCAGCCAGCCAACGACTTTGTCGCAGATTTGTTTGGAGGTGCTCACCATGTCTAAACTACTTGCAACCTTTCAAGAACGCTTTGGGGACTGGCTCGCTGCACTGGGGCAACATTTGCAACTGTCATTACTGACCTTGCTCCTTGCGATTTTTCTAGCTGTTCCTCTAGCTATTTATTTGAGTATCCACAAAAGAACAAGCAACTGGGTCTTACAGCTAGCTGGGATCTTCCAGACCATTCCTTCCATGGCTCTTTTGGGCCTCTTCATTCCTATTATGGGAATCGGGACGCTCCCGGCCTTAACAGCTCTTGTCATCTATGCCATTTTCCCCATCCTTCAAAATACCATCACTGGTTTACAAGGGATTGATCCAAGCTTGGAAGAAGCTGGAATCGCCTTTGGGATGACCAAGTGGGAGCGACTCAAGAAGTTTGAGATTCCCTTGGCTATGCCTGTCATCATGTCTGGGATTCGCACGGCAGCAGTGATGATTATCGGGACAGCTACTCTAGCTGCCTTGATTGGAGCAGGGGGACTCGGTTCCTTTATCCTTCTGGGGATTGACCGCAATAATGCGAGTCTGATTTTGATCGGTGCCCTATCTTCTGCCTTCTTAGCCATCGCCTTTAACCTTCTTCTTAAATGGATGGAAAAGGCCAAATTGCGGACCATCTTTGCTGCCTTTGCTGTCATGGTCCTGGGATTAGGATCTTCTTATACACCAAGTCTTCTTTCAAAACCAGAAAAAGAAAACCTGGTCATTGCTGGGAAGTTAGGACCAGAACCCGAAATTCTAGCTAATATGTATAAGATCTTGATCGAAGAAAATACAGATATGACAGTGACCGTCAAGCCGAATTTTGGAAAGACTACTTTCCTCTATGAAGCCCTGAAAAAAGGGGACATCGCTATCTATCCAGAATTTACAGGTACGGTGACCGAAAGTCTCCTCAAGCCAGCACCACAAGTTGGTCATGATCCAGAAACGGTCTATCAAGCTGCCCGAGATGGGATCAAGCAACAAGACGACCTAGCCTTGCTCAAACCCATGGCTTATCAAAACACCTACGCTGTCGCAGTGCCTAGGAAGATTGCCCAGGAGTATGGCCTTAAGACCATTTCAGATTTGAAAAAGGTGGAAGGGCAACTCAAGGCAGGCTTTACCTTGGAGTTTAACGACCGAGAAGACGGAAACAAGGGCCTGCAGAAGGTCTATGGTCTTCATCTACAAGTCTCCACCATGGAACCAGCCCTTCGCTACCAAGCTATCCAGTCTGGCGATATCCAGATAACAGATGCCTACTCAACAGATGCCGAGCTGGCTCGCTATGACCTGGTGGTCCTTGAAGATGACAAACAACTCTTCCCACCTTATCAAGGGGCGCCCCTCATGAAAGAAGCTCTTCTTAAGAAACATCCCGAATTGGAAGGTGTGCTTAATAAGCTAGCTGGTAAAATCACTGAGAGCCAGATGAGCCAGATGAACTACCAAGTCGGAGTAGAAGGCAAGCCTGCTGCTAAAGTAGCGCGTGACTTTTTGGTAAAAGAAGGGTTGATAAAAAATTAACAAACCATTCTCAAGTCTTTGCACTTGAGAATTTTTTAATAGAAAGCAATTTTATATCCTTTCAGCAAGCTTTTGGGGTAGAGGGAAAGACCTTCTCTTCAAAAAAATCTCCATTGAGTCTGGCTTGAAATTGTGTTACAATAAGCCTTGAAGATGAATGAAAGAATATGGAAATAAGCATGAAAATAAGACCAGTGATTGGAATTACAGGAAATGAAAGACCCTTCCCAGATGATCCAGACGCGAACATGAGCTATGCGGCGACTGGTTTTGTCGAAGCGGTCAAAGAGGCAGGAGGGATTCCCTTGATCTTGCCGATTGGAGATGCAGCCTTGGCCAAAGACTACCTATCGATGATTGATAAGCTCATCATTACCGGTGGACAAAATGTCTTGCCCAAGTTTTACGGAGAAGAAATCACCATCGACAGTGATGACTACCTCTTGAAACGCGATCTCTTTGAGTTGGCTTTGATTGAAGAAGCGCGTGCGGCTAAAAAAGCGATCTTTACCGTCTGCCGTGGGACCCAGCTCTATAATGTCGCTCTAGGGGGAACTCTGTATCAAGACATTGAACACCACTGGCAGGACAATCCAGGTCAGTACACCAGCCAAGAGTTGGTGACCAAGGATCAGACGATCCTGCAAGAGATCTATGGTAAGACCAGTCGCATCAATTCTTTCCATCATCAAAGTATTAAAGACTTGGCAGATGGTTTAGAAGTGATCGCGCGGGATCCTAAAGATGACATCATAGAAGCCGTTCAATCCACAGATGAGAGTCGTTTCCTCGGCGTTCAGTGGCATCCGGAATTGCGTTTTGACAAGAGCCCAGCAGATCGCAAGCTCTTTGAATATGTCGTGACTCAATTGTAAAGAGGACCAGCTTCCTTAGGAATTTTTCCTAAGGGGCTTTTTCTTTAATCTGCGTAAGAAAGACTGTAAATTGTGACTAGGTTTTGGAGGAGGATGCGCTACAATAGAGCTAGTAGAATGAGGAGGATTAGGACATGTATCAATTTCCAAAGGATTTTTTATGGGGGAGTTCGACCTCGGGCCCTCAAACAGAAGGGCGTCTAGCCCAGGATGGAAAGGGAGACAATCTCTGGGATTACTGGTATAGGATCGAGCCCAACCGCTTTTATCAAGGGCAAGGACCAGAGAAAACATCGACTTTTTATGAACACTGGGAAGAAGATCTGGACCTCTTGTTAGAAACCGGCCACACTGCCTTTCGAACCTCTATCCAGTGGTCACGTATTTTCCCAGAAGGACGAGGGGAAATCAATCAAGCAGGTGTTGAGTTCTACCGCCGTGTCTTTGAAAAGATTAAAGAAAAAGGGATTCACCTCTTGGTCAACCTCTATCATTTTGATTTACCGATGGCTCTTCAAGAGCAAGGGGATGGTTGGGAAAATAAAGAAACCGCCTATGCTTACCAGGAATATGCGCGTTTTTGTTTCAAGACCTATGGAGATCTGGTCGATCAGTGGATCACCTTTAATGAACCTATTGTCCCTGTAGAATTTGGTTATTTTTATGATGCCCATTTTCCTCATAAGGTAGACGCAGCAGCAGCTGTAAAAGTAGCCTACCACACCCAGTTAGCAAGCTCACTAGCGGTCAAGGCCTGTCATGAGGTGAATCCTAATTACCGTATCGGGATTGTGCTCAATTTGACACCAGCCTATCCTCGGAGCCAGCATCCAGAAGATGTGAAAGCTGCGCGTATTGCCGAGCTCTTTCAAGCCAAATCTTTTTTAGATCCATCTGTTCTTGGTCATTATCCTGAAGAATTAGTGGAGATCCTACGGGAGCGTGATCTCTTACCGGATTATGATCCCTTTGAATTGCGCTTGATCGAGGAAAATACGGTGGATTACCTAGGAGTTAACTATTACCAACCACTCCGTGTGGCGGCTCCTCGTTATGCTCCAAATCCAGCATCTCCCCTACTCTTTGAACAATTTTATGAACCTTACGTTATGCCAGGGCGCAAGATCAATCCCCACCGTGGTTGGGAAATCTATGAGCAAGGCTTGTATGACATTGCCCAAAATATCAAGGAAAACTATGGCAATATCGAGTGGATTCTGACCGAAAATGGGATGGGGGTTGAAGGAGAGGAAAAATTCCGCAAGGATGGAGTGATCCAAGACGACTACCGGATTGACTTTGTCAAAGACCATCTTCGTGAGCTCCACCGGGCTATTCAAGATGGTGCCAACTGTAAAGGTTATTTGATCTGGACCTTTATTGACTGTTGGTCATGGCTCAATGGCTACAAGAACCGCTATGGCTTAGTTGAGTTGGACCTCGAAAGCCAAAAACGCACCCTCAAAAAATCCGGTCATTGGTTCCGTGAGTTGAGCCAGCAGAATGGATTTGAAGACTAAATCTAGATCTGTAGCCCACCTTCAATTCGTAATGAGCTCCTCGCATTGTCGTTTTAAAGTTTGGAGTCAAACAGTTCCCCAAACGGTTTGACTCTCAATTATTCCGAATGTCTGAAACCATTCTGTTTCAGGCATTTTTCTTACAGTGGAAATTTTCTTAGATGACTTTGTATCTAATCTTAACCCTAACTTAACTAGACCAATTTTCTTGAATTTCCTAGTTGACAAACTAGAAGAAACATTGTATACTGACTCCGCTGGTTGCTTTTCGGTCAAATTAGACTAGACCAATTTAAAGTAACTGAGAAATCGACCATAGGTCGTTTGACTAAGTAAAGGGGAAAGTATAGCAAGGCTATATCGTAAAAACTATGTGCGGAATCGTTGGTGTTGTAGGAAATACAAATGCTACTGATATTTTGATTCAAGGACTTGAAAAACTCGAATACCGAGGCTATGACTCTGCGGGTGTTTTCCTGGCTAGTGAAGGCAAGAGCCAATTGGTAAAGGCAGTTGGCCGCATTGCAGAATTGTCAACTAAGGCAGAAGGTGTTGAAGGGACAGCTGGGATCGGACATACCCGCTGGGCCACTCACGGAAAACCAACTGAGGACAATGCCCACCCACACCGCTCTGAAACAGGTCGCTTTGTTTTGGTCCACAATGGGGTCATTGAAAACTACCTTGAAATCAAGGAAGAATACCTAGCAGGTCACCATTTCAAGGGGCAAACAGATACAGAAATCGCCGCCCACTTGATCGGAAAATTTGCTGAAGAAGATGGCTTGTCTACGCTCGAAGCCTTCAAAAAAGCCCTCCACATCATCCGTGGGGCCTATGCTTTTGCTTTGATGGATGCGGAAGATCCAAGCACCATCTATGTAGCGAAAAATAAATCACCACTCTTGATCGGTCTTGGAGATGGTTACAATATGGTCTGCTCTGATGCCATGGCCATGATTCGTGAAACCAACCAATACATGGAAATCCATGACCAAGAGTTGGTCATTGTCAAGGCTGACAGCGTTGAAGTGCAAGACTATGATGGAAACGTCAAAGAACGGGCTAGCTATACGGCTGAACTTGACCTTTCTGATATTGGAAAAGGGACTTACCCATACTACATGCTCAAGGAAATCGATGAGCAACCAACTGTCATGCGTAAGCTGATCCAAGCCTATACAGATGAATCTGGTCAAGTAGTGGTAGATCCAGCTATTATCAAGGCTGTTCAAGAAGCAGACCGCATCTATATCCTTGCGGCTGGTACCTCTTACCATGCTGGATTTGCATCTAAAAAAATGTTGGAAGAGTTGACGGATACCCCAGTAGAACTCGGTATTTCATCTGAGTGGGGCTACGGTATGCCACTTCTTAGCAAGAAGCCACTCTTCATCTTTATCAGCCAATCTGGTGAAACGGCCGATAGCCGCCAAGTGTTGGTCAAGGCCAATGAAATGGGCATTCCAAGCTTGACAGTAACCAATGTTCCAGGATCAACTCTTTCACGTGAAGCAGACATGACCATGTTGCTCCATGCTGGTCCCGAAATTGCGGTAGCTTCTACTAAGGCTTATACGGCTCAAATCGCAGCCCTTGCCTTTCTTGCGAAAGCTGTTGGGGAAGCCAATGGCAATGAGAAGGCCAAAGCCTTTGATTTGGTGCACGAATTGTCCATCGTTGCTCAATCGATCGAATCAACCCTTTCAGAAAAAGAAGTCATCGACGAAAAAGTCCGTGGCTTGTTGGAAATAACCCGCAATGCTTTCTATATCGGACGTGGCCAAGATTACTATGTTGCTATGGAAGCCAGTCTGAAATTAAAAGAAATTTCTTACATCCAATGTGAAGGCTTCGCTGCGGGTGAGTTGAAACACGGTACTATCGCTCTGATCGAAGAGGGTACACCGGTCATCGCTCTCTTGTCTGATCCAGTCCTAGCCAGCCACACACGTGGAAATATCCAAGAAGTAGCAGCACGTGGGGCTCATGTTTTAACCATTGCAGAAGAAAATGTCGCTAAAGAGACAGATGATTTGGTCTTGACAGCGGTTCACCCTTACCTCTCTCCAATCTCAATGGTGGTGCCAACCCAATTGATTGCTTACTTTGCAACCCTTCATCGTGGGCTCGATGTTGATAAACCACGGAACCTTGCTAAGTCTGTAACCGTTGAATAAATTTATCAATATAGAAAAAAACATCCTCGTTAGGTTTTTCCTAGCGAGGATGTTTGCTTTATTTGTCAAAACCTTGCAAGGCTTTGAGGCGTTCTTCTGTTTGTCCCTTGGCATCTAGTTTTTTACCTTGGTAAACAGCAGATTCCCATGATCCATACATTGGATTTGGGAAGATGATGAATTTTTCACCAAATTCTTTTTGCAATTCGTCCAATTTCTTGTCACGATCAGCTTCAGAGGTCTTAGAGAAGTCTGCAAAGTCAACCAGGTTGTCCCCGAAGAGCAAGACAAGATTGGTCTTTTCTTGCACAGCTTGGCGACGACCTTCTTTTGATTTGACACCATCTTCTAAGAACATGAGGTGGTCACGTCCTTGAACAGGAATGCCTTCTTTTTCAAGATTCTTGATGGTATCATCTACTTGAGAGGTTGTACGGTCAGAAATGTAGTAGATTTGAACCCCGTTTTGATCCGCATATTGAAGGAAATCTTTGGCACCAGGCACCGCTTTTGCGGCTGCTTTTTTCACCCAAACATCCCAATCTTTAGGATTGAAGGCCGTACCATCTTTGACGTTTTGAACTTGGTAAGGGCTGTTGTCTAAAACAGTTTCGTCCAAATCCAAGACGATGGAATAAGGCTTATCAGAAGGAGTTTGAAGGATCTCTTTCAAACGGTCAGTAGCGACATTGTAGCCTTGTAAGTACAGAGCCTTAGTTTCAGCTGCCTTTTGGTACCAAAGGACAGACATGGTATTTTCTTGTGAGCGCTGTTGATCATAGGTCATCGTCACCTGATTTTTAGTGCTGCTTGCTTTTGTCTCTTGCGTTTTGTTGGTGTTGCTTCCACAACTCGTCAGTAAAATGACAGAAGCAAGAGCAGAAACGATGGTAAAGGTGGTTTTTGTTGTTTTCATAAACCGTACACTCCTTAAAATTATTCTATAAAAATTATACTCCTTTCAATCTTGCCTGACAAGAAAGAGGAGAAGGGGATCCAGGGAATGGTAAAATGAATAGGAAGAAAGAAATGCTGATATGAAGGGCTTTTTCACATCAATATATGCCATTTTTTAGCTTAAAAGAAGGGATATAGTTTTCTGCTATAACCGGATCAAGAAAAGATCAAAGCAGCCTTTTTCTTCTAAAATGAAAGAATAAAGAAAGATACTCGCAAGTCCCTATTTTCAAGGGCTTGCGTTTTTTTGATGCCTTTCTCAATAAAGAAATTTTAAGGCCTTGATAGGGAAAATATATTAGTCAGCTACTTTTCGAGGTGATATCATGGTTACAAATTCCAGAAGGAAAGCAGTTAGCCTTTCTATTGGAGAAATATTGAGGAGGATTCACAGTATGAGTAAAAAAGAATTGGTTCTTCGTGCCATTCGAGGCGAAACAGTAGAACGAATCCCTGTAGGATTTTGGCTCCATTATGTGACCCAAGAAGAAAAAGAATTGGGTCTAGACAATTCGGCTGTAGTAGCAAAAAGTATTAAAGGACACCAACACTATGTTGAAGAAATTTCACCTGATTTTGTCAAGATCATGAGTGATGGCTTCTTCCGCTATCCGAGTGCTCTTTATTCTAGAGAGATCCAATCGATCCGAGAATTGAAGGATATTCAACCGATTGGAGAGCATCATCCTTGGATTGAAAAACAAATTGAAGTGGTCAAGGAGATTCGTTCTCATTTCCATGAAGAGATTGCTTCTTTCTACAATATCTTCTCGCCCATTTCTTATTTGAAACGCTGGTTCCGTACGGATCAATCCCGTGGAGACCAATTGATTGCAGACTTTATCAAGGAAGATCCAGAAACCTTGGCCCATGTCCTTGATGTCATCGCAGGAGATATTGCCATTCTTAGTCGCCGCTTGATCCAAGAAGCAGGTGTTGAAGGAATTTACTTCTCAACCCAGCAGGTCCAAGATGAGCGTGTGACAGATGAAGAGTACCGCAAGTTCATTGAGCCTAGCAGCATCGCTGTCCTAGAAGCAGCCAATGAAGTTGGAGGCATCAATATCCTTCATATCTGTGGTTTTGAAGGGGCCAGCAATGAAGTGGAACTCTTCAAGGATTATCCAGCCCAAGTCATTAACTGGGCGACCCATCATGAAGGCCTTAGCCTAGCAGCAGGTCGCAAGCTCTTTGGGGATCGTGCTGTCCTAGGTGGCTTTGTCAATGGCAAGAAAGGCTTGCTCTACCAAGGGGAACGAGCAGCTATCGAGCAAGAAACCCGTCGCTTGGTCGCAGAAGCGGGAAGTCGTGGTTTGATCCTTGGGGCAGACTGTACCGTGCCAGATGATTTCCAATTGGAACGCTTAGATTGGGTACGTCAAGCAGCTGTATTGTAAGAAGAAAGGAGAGGGAGATGAAAAAGATCAATGTATGGTGTATCCTGGTAACCGTTTTGTTTTTGCTTTTAGGGCTTAGTAAAGCTGCTCTTGCAAGTAGTCAGGGGAAAGCCAAAAAAGATCCAGATATGGCAAGACTGGAGAAAATTCCAGCCCATAGTCTCTCCCTCCTTCGCCCGTCTGATCTAGCAGGAATCCTTCTTCTCGAAGATCAGTGATAAAAAAAGATGAAGAGCTTGATAAAAAATATATATTAGTCAAAGAATAATTGAAGTGTTAAGATAACAAACAAGAAAAGAATAGAACGAGGTAAGAACATGTCAGCCAAAAGAGAATTAGTGTTAAAAGCTTTTAAGGGAGAAGCGGTTGATCGTGTGCCAGTTGGATTTTGGCATCATTTTACAACAGAAGAAGAATGGTTGAAAGGATTTTCTAATCCGGAAATCATTGAAAAAAACCTGAAGGGTCATCAAAGCTTCCTTCACAAGGTCAAACCAGACTTTGTCAAACTCATGAGCGATGGTTACTTTGCTTATCCAAACCCAGCCATCCACAAAGGCCTTGAAAATATCTCTGACTTAGCAGGGATTGAACCACTCGGAGCAGATCATCCATGGATCACAGAGCAAGTAGAGCTGGTTAAAAAAATCCGTGCCGGTTTTGAAGAAGACATTGTGGCTATCTACAATATCTTTGCTCCAGTAACTTACTTTAAATGGTTGGTCGGAGAAGTTTCAGGAGGAGATGACTTGATCGCAAACTTCATCGATCAAGATGCTGCAACCCTTAAAAAAGTATTGGATACGATTGGTCAAGATATTGCAAGTTTGAGCCAACGCATCATTAAAGAAGCAGGAGCAGACGGGATCTACCTCAGTGTTCAAAGTATCCAAGATGCGCGCGTGAGCCAAGAAGTTTATAAAAATAGTATTGCACCGAGTGAACTCCATGTCTTAGAGACAGCTAAGGAAGCAGGTGGGGTAAATATCCTTCATATCTGTGGCTACGAAGGGGCTCGCAATGATATCCATCTCTTCACAGACTACCCAGCTCAAGTCATTAACTGGGCAGTTGGACCAGAAGGAATCAGCCTAGCAGAAGGACGCGAAATCTTCGGTGGACGTACGGTTCTTGGTGGCTTTGAAAATGGCAAAAATGGTCTTCTCTATACAGGAGACAAGGCTGCGATTCAAGCAGAAACCAAACGCATCATCGCAGAAACTGGAACCACAGGCTTGGTCATCGGTGCCGATTGTACGATTCCAAGTGACATTGATGAAGAGCGAATCGAATGGATTCGTGAAGCTGCAGCAGAATAAGAAAAAATAGAATCAGGGAGAACAGAGTATGAGTAAAAAAACATGGATTATCGGTGGGGTGGCCGTTCTTGCCCTTGCAGGTGCAACCATTCTTGGACGGAGCTTGAACCATGCAAACGATAGCAAAGGCTCAACAGGATCTAATAAAGTAACAACCTTGAAAGTAGCCCACACGCAAAACTACGTGCCTTATGATTTCGTCGATGAAAAAGGAGAATCAGATGGTTATGAAGTAGCCGTTCTCAAAGCTATTGACGAAAAATTACCAGACTACAAGTTTGAGTACACTGGAACAAGTGATGACGACCTTTTGATCGGTCTAGAATCTGGTAAGTATGATATCGGAACTAAAGGAGCTTGGTATACAGAAGAACGCGCCAAGAAATTTATCATTCCAAAAGAACCAATCGGAGCAAGTATCATCGGGTTTACCGTACGAAAAGAAGATGCGGATAAATACAAGAACATTGATGACTTTGCGAAAGAAAAAGGGAAATTGGTTCCAATTTCACCACAAAATGCGCAATGGAATGTTATTAAAGAATACAATGAAAAGCATAAGGACCAACAAATCGAATTAACAGCTGCCGAATCGTTCAAAGTCGCAGATGCTTATGCTTGGGTACTTGAAGGTCGTTACGATGCCTTCTTTGACATCAAACTTTCCTTTGAAAAAGCTGTCACAGATAAAGATGGTTCTTACCACCAATACGCAGACAAACTCAGCTGGTTTGCCTACAAAGGAATTCCAACTTATCCATTGATCCATAAGGATAAGAAAAACGAAAAATTTGCGGAAGAATACAGCAAGGCCATCAAAGAATTGGAAAAAGATGGAACGCTTGCGAAATTGTCGAAAAAATATTTCGGTGAAGATGTCTTCAGTTATGTAGATAAAGAGAAATAAGATGGAACTGGGTGCGCATAGCCCCAGCTTCCTTATTTCTATCCGGATATAGAAAGGAAAAGAAACATGGTCTCATACGACATTTCCAAGGTCTGGTCATTTCTTCCAACCTTGGTCCAAGCTCTACCAGCGACCTTAGCTTTGATGGTGTTAACGACGCTTCTTGGTTCTGCATTTGGCTTGGTTTTGACTTGGGCACAAGTATCAGAAGAGAAGGTAGGAGCAGGTCTGGCAAAAGGCTATGTCTTTACTTTGCGTTGTACCCCTCCGATTGTCTTGCTCTTCTTGGTCTTTTATGGGCTCCCCCAATTTTTGAACTGGTGGTTGGGTATTGACATTGATCACTGGTCCAAGTTTGTCTTTGTTCTTGTGGCCATGTTTCTTCTCTTTGCGGCTATGATTTCTGAGGTCTTTAAGGCAGCCTATTTGGCCATTCCCAAAGGTCAGATGGAGGCAGGCTTGAGTATTGGCTTGACGCCAGCTCAAACCATTTGGCGGATTGTCCTTCCCCAAGCCTTTCGCGTGGCTCTTCCAAATATGACGACGGCCATCTTGAACCTCATGCGCGACGCCGCTTTGGCTTATACCATTGGCTTTATCGATATCATGGGAGCAGGAAACAACTTGATCAGTCGCAATCTTGGGAATTATTCCCTCGAGACCTATACAGCCGTAGCAGTGATTTACTGGGGAATTGCCCTTGTAATCTCCCTCTCAGCTCAACTCCTTGAGAAACGACTCAGCGTAACAGAAAGGTAGCTTATGGATTTCAATTTTATTAGTAAAACATTTCTAGCCACCTTGGGTGGTGTTCCAGTGACCCTTCTGATCATGGTCGTATCGATCCTCTTGAGTTTTTTTCCAGCCCTCTTTTTGGCGCTCGGTCAGATATACAAGGTCAAAGGGGTTCGCAGTTTCTCAGTGGTTTACTTAGCCTTTATTCGCGCGACTCCTCCGATTCTCTTAATTCTCTTCTTTTATAGTCTCTTTCCCAGTCTCTTAAATAGCTTTTTTAAGAGTATTGGCAGTCACTTTAATGTCTTTGAGATCAATCCCATTTACTATGCCTTTATCATCTTTAGCTTGATGACAACAGGGAGTCTGGCTGAAATTCTACGCTCAGCCATCCTGACGGTAGATAAGGGCCAGCTAGAAGCAGCGCAAGCCATTGGTTTGACCAATCGTCAAGCCTATATCCGCATTGTTTTTCCACAAGCCCTGCGTTCAGCCCTTCCAAATTTGTGTAACCTGGTCATCAACTTGGTCAAAGGAACTTCCCTTGTCTTTGTCATGACCATCAAGGATATCACCGCCATCGCCAAGGTCGAAGCCTCTTATGGTTATCAATATTTTGAATCCTATCTCGTGATTTTTATTCTTTATATTGTCATTTGTGGGGTGATTCAGTGGGGATTCAACCTCTTGGAAAAACGCCTGACACTCGCATAGAAGAAGGAGAAATAAGAAGATGTTAGAAGTAGAACACGTATCGAAAAAATTTAAGGACCACCAAGTCCTGGTAGATGTTAATCTCAAGGTCAACCAAGGGGATGTCGTCGTTATTTTGGGTCCATCTGGATCAGGAAAAACAACCTTCCTTCGCTGCCTCAATCACTTAGAAAAGGCAGATACAGGCCACCTAACCCTAGGTGGAAAAGAGTATGACCTCTCAAAACTCAGCAAAAAAGAGATTCTAGAAATCCGCCAAAAGACAGCCTTTGTCTTCCAGCATTACAATCTATTTGCCAACAAAACAGCACTTGAAAATATCTTGGAAGGCTTGATTGTAGCTCGGAAGATTCCAAAAGAAGAAGCCATCCAACGGGCGGAATCCGCCCTTGAAAAAGTTGGTCTCCTCGCTTACAAGGATTACTATCCTTCTCAATTGTCAGGTGGTCAGCAGCAACGGATCGGAATCGCGCGTGCCATCGCAGTGAAACCAGACGTGATCTTGCTGGACGAGCCGACTTCAGCGCTAGACCCAGAGTTGGTCGGTGACGTCTTAGATGTCATGAAGCAATTGGCCCAAGAAGGAGTGACCATGGTTGTCGTAACCCATGAGATGGGCTTTGCGCGTGATGTGGCCAACCACGTCATCTTTATGGATGGCGGACACATCATCGAAGAAAACGAACCCCATGAATTCTTCAACAGTCCAAAGGAAGAGCGAACCAAACAATTTCTTTCACGGATTTTATCTGATGCTACTTATAGCGTCGAATACATGATTTAACAGGAGACACACCCAGTAAGGGTGTGTTTTTTGGATTCTGGAAAAAATTTTTAAAAATTGGCTCAATTTTTAAAAATCATTACGAATAATATAAGTGAGAGGGAAATATGACTGATAAAAAACAACGATTTGTACTATTATTCTTACTGACTTTGTTTCTAGGAGGTTGCAGTCTTTTTACGGATAAAGCCGCTGAGAGAAGAGAAATGATTCAGATTGCAGAAAGCACGAAAATGGAGCGAGCGATAAAACACTTGTTAATCAGTATCGATCCTAAAGCTTTCACTTCAGAAGGAGTCATTCACTCCTATACCCTGATAAAAGGTAAATTGGAATACAACCCAATGGGAGGCATGAATGTTTATCTCGTGATCAATGGCGATAAAAAGTTAACGATCGATACGACTATTCAAATGGAAGATTCAGGACAGTTCGAAGCAGGTAGTTACGGTATTTCAGCAAAATTAGATGATCTGTTAAGTAAAGCAGAAGAGACTGGGAAATAGACTCAATTAGGTAAATACCCCTAATATAGGTAAATAGAAACATTTCTGTATCAAAACCAATATGTTACATTAATAGCTAGTGCTTGTAACGATTTGGCAACATTTTTTAACAAAAGTAACATTTCAGGTATGAATAGAATTTTGTATAATAAATTCTAAGAAACCTGAAGAAAGAATGGGAAGAAGATGAAAAAAAGTAAATTTATTGTATTAGTTATGATACTATTTGGTTTAAGTTTGGGAGGTTGTAGCTTTTTTAATGGACAATCTGCCAAGAAACAAGAAATGATTCAAATCGCAGAGAGTAAGAAAGCAAAAGATGTAATTGAAAATTTATTAAGGCAAGAAGATCCAAACGCATTAACAGATAAAGGAATTATAAAAAGTTACAAGATAAATGAAAATTCATTGAAGTATAATCCAATGGGAGGACTAATAATAAAAGTTATAATCAATGATGATAATAACCTAACAATTACAACAACTTTGACAGAGGAATCAGATGGCAAATTTGAACAAAATGGTTATGTCATCTCAGGAGAATTATCAGATAAATTAAGAGGTAAATAATGGCTTTTGATAAATCATTTTCAGATAAAATAAAGAAAGAAATTGCGTATAAAGAGTATGAGGTAGAAAGCTATAATCAAGATGTACGATTGAAAACGGGAGAATACATTGGTAATGTCGCCCATATTTATGATAGTACCAATGGCAATGAGGAGCAGGTATTCGTTCTTACTAACAATGGCCAAGGCGCGCAACAAAAAGCAGTTCCTTATTCTGCTTCTGATGAAAATCGTGCTCAAATCCATGATGTAACAGTTTTGATGAAGGGATCTGAAACTGAAATAAGTACCCAAAAATTACTCCATGATACATTTACAGATTGGGTAGGGACAGACCTGCCAGCAGCTTCCAATATTTTGAACCCTGGTGGTGCGAGCGAGTATGCAACTGAATATGCGAAGAAGTATGCGCGTGATAAGGCTAAAGATGATTTTAACAATTTTGTAGAAGCTTTTGAAGATGCGGTTGTTCCTAATTCTGTTAGGCTTCCGCCGGATGCCACGCCCTTTGGCAGGTTTATGAAAAAAGCGCTGGACAATCCTGTCAGCAATTTCATACAGGAAAAAGCATCAGATGCGGTCGGCTTTTTTGCAGAAAGAACAGCCGAAGAACAAGTTAAATTTCCTGCTTTAGTGGGAGCTGCTTTTTTAAAAAAATACAATGATGAAAACGGGACTTTCCCGCCTCCGCAGTTTAAAGATGCTGCAGCTCATTTGAAAGAGGTGATCCGAAAATATCCCAATGCCAAGATTGATCTATACGGTCACTCTCTGGGTTCTATGAATATTCAGTATGCGCTTGCCTGTTTGACGGAAGAGGAAGCTTCTCATATTGGGACCGTACACCTATATAATGGCCCTAATGCCTATCCTATCCTAACACCCGAGCAAAAAGCGCGTATAGATGCGCTGAAGTACAAAATCTACAACCACATTGACCATAAAGATTTGGTTAGCTTGGGCTATCAGGATTCTGGAAGCAAGGAATCCAGTGGGATTGTCAAGCACCTCAAAACTAATGATTTAAAAAAT
The DNA here is from genome assembly GCF_037890265.1 of Streptococcus sp. HCA-5024. Classification (NCBI taxonomy): domain Bacteria; kingdom Bacillati; phylum Bacillota; class Bacilli; order Lactobacillales; family Streptococcaceae; genus Streptococcus; species Streptococcus sp. HCA-5024. The sequence continues at coordinate 67,787 of NZ_JBBKBR010000007.1, read as the reverse complement.
ACTGGCCTGCAACATATGATGCATGGTTATATCTATGATAAGAATGGAAATTTGGTTCTTGAAAAGGGAACGGAAGCCATCACTCGCAAGGAAATCATTGAAGAGCGGATGAAGGTTTACTATCGCCTAAAAGATAAATTACAAAAAACAGGTGGTGGACTGAGCTCAAGTGAACGGATCTATCTGGATGCTTTGCAGGCGCGCTTGGCTTCTGATGAATTGATTCGAGTAGTGGATGAGGGGCTGGAGCAAGCTCAAAAATCTAAGGTACAGCTGGATACGGATTTAGAAGCTTTGGAGAAAGTATTACAGACCGTTCCGAAAGGCTTCATTCTCAATCTTGCGGAAGTAGAAGAGGCTTATGCACAGGCTGGTGCAACAAGGCAAACAGTTGTCACTGAAGTAAGAGAAAGGTTTGACAATCGTTTGGCTGCATATCAGTCCTTATCGAATGAATTCCATGCATTAAACGAGCAAGTGAATGCAGGAATTGAGCTATTAAAAGAAAAAGATCAAGAAATAGCAGGAGAAATGAACCAGTGGGAACAACTAACTTATTAATTTCATCTACTCTTTCGAAAAAGGAAAAGAAACTAGCTCACTTGGAAAGAGAGTTTCAAAAAGCGCGCTTGGAGTTAGATGAAAAGCGTTGCTTAGTAGAAAGAAAACAGCAGCTCTTCACCCAGATGCTGGAAGAAGAGTATACGATGGCGGCTTCTTTTTTACAAGAGCAGGATGCAGATGTCAGTTGTGGATGGGAGTCCCTCCATCGCTGTATCGAAGAGTATGATCTCGAAGCTAGAGAAACTGCACAAGTAGCTTTAAAACAGATCGAAATCGAGGAAGAGAATTTATGGCAATCCTACCGGAAAGATAGACGCCAACTGGAAGAGGAGTTTGCACAAGATAAAGTTTCATAGTTTTCATAGTATAGAAGAGGAGGAAGTATGGGTGATAGTCCAGTCAAAGATTTCTTTGATTTAGATATGAAAGATAAGATGAGGATCATCGAAAGCCGAAAGAAACTTGAAAAAGATTTAATCCGTGTTGTCTATGCGCCCGTTTTATTGACCTGCAAGGCAGGAGTTGAGAAACGTTACAATGATGGATTGACTGCGATTACAACAGTAGCCGAAGAAGACGTCCAGGTCGTTGGAAAGCAACTGGATCAGTCCATGGTGGGTCAATTTGCTAAAGATGTACAGACGTCTATTCAAGAAAAAGCTGGTAAATTTAAATCTATCTAGCCAAGAACTTCTATTTAAATATGGAATCTGGAGTGACTCCAGATTTTTTTAAAAAATTTTTAAAAATTATGTAAAAAAGTGTTGACAAAGAAATCAGTCTACGTTATAATAATTTATGTAAACAAAAAGAGGTTGAAAAACCTACTGGTTTACAAGATCAATAGTGGAAAGGAGATGGTAATATGCTATTTCCAGAATTAAGACAACTAATTGATAAAAGGAAAATAGAAACTGTTAGCCTGTAGGGCTATTATTAAATAAATGAATTAAAATTATGTAAACAATCGAATAGCAGCCAATTGGTCTGCTAATTTTCAAGAATGAATTAAAATTATGTAAATTAGAGGTATACAATATGAATAACAACTTTAACAATATGGATGATCTTTTCAATCAACTAATGGGAAACATGGGTGGTTTCCGTTCTGAAAGCCGTCGCTACATGATTAATGGTCGTGAAGTGACACCAGAAGAATTCGCTATCTACCGTCAAACTGGTCAACTTCCAAATGAAGGAAGTGAGCAAGTGCAACACCATCAAGGTAAAGGAATGAAACAAGATGGGATCCTTGCAAAACTTGGCCGCAACTTGACCGAAGAAGCACGTGAAGGAAAATTGGATCCGGTTATCGGACGCAATAAAGAAATTCAAGAAACGGCTGAAATCTTGTCTCGTCGTACCAAGAACAACCCTGTCCTTGTAGGGGATGCCGGTGTTGGTAAAACAGCAGTTGTAGAAGGTTTGGCACAAGCTATTGTGAACGGGGATGTTCCAGCTGCTATCAAGAATAAAGAAATCATCTCGATTGATATTTCTGGTCTAGAAGCTGGTACGCAATACCGTGGTAGCTTTGAAGAAAATATTCAAAATCTTATCCAAGAAGTCAAAGCTATGGGAAATGTTATTCTCTTCTTTGATGAAATCCATCAAATCCTTGGTGCAGGTAGCACAGGTGATGGTCAAGGCTCTAAAGGTCTTGCGGATATCATCAAACCTGCTCTTTCACGTGGGGAATTGACAGTCATTGGGGCAACTACTCAAGATGAATACCGTAACACCATCTTGAAGAATGCAGCTCTTGCTCGTCGTTTCAACGAAGTGAAAGTCAATGCTCCATCAGCTGAAGATACTTTCAAGATTCTCCAAGGGATCCGTGATCTTTATGAAAAACACCACAATGTCATCTTGCCAGATGAAGTTTTGAAAGCAGCGGTTGATTATTCGATCCAATACATTCCACAACGTAGCTTGCCTGATAAGGCCATTGACTTGGTCGATGTGACAGCTGCTCACTTGGCAGCCCAACATCCAGTAACAGATGTCCATGCTGTGGAACATGAAATTGAAGAAGAAAAAGCTAAACAAGAAGCTGCAGCTGCTAAAGAAGATTACGAAGCAGCTCTTAATGCAAAAGTTCGTATCGAAGAACTTGAAAAGAAAATTGAAAACCATACGGAAGACCATAAAGTAACGGCAACAATCAACGATGTGGCTGAATCTGTAGAACGGATGACGGGTATTCCAGTGTCACAAATGGGTGCAACTGATATCGAACGTTTGAAAGATATGGGTCACCGTTTGCAAACTAAGGTTATCGGTCAAGATAAAGCCGTTGAAGCAGTGGCACGTGCCATCCGTCGGAACCGTGCAGGATTTGACGAAGGGAACCGCCCAATCGGTAGCTTCCTCTTTGTAGGTCCGACTGGTGTTGGTAAAACTGAGTTGGCTAAACAATTGGCTCTTGATATGTTCGGAACCAAAGATGCCATCATCCGTTTGGATATGTCAGAATACAGCGACCGTACAGCCGTTTCTAAATTGATTGGTACAACAGCTGGTTATGTTGGTTACGATGACAACAGCAATACCTTGACAGAACGTGTTCGCCGTAACCCATACTCAATCGTTCTTCTCGACGAAATTGAAAAGGCGGACCCTCAAGTGATCACCCTTCTCCTTCAAGTTTTGGATGATGGTCGTTTGACTGATGGTCAAGGGAACACTGTAAACTTCAAGAACACTGTTATTATCGCCACTTCAAACGCAGGTTTTGGCTATGAAGCTAACTTGACAGAAGATGCGGATAAACCAGAACTCATGGATCGTTTGAAACCTTACTTCCGTCCAGAATTCTTGAACCGTTTCAACGCTGTTATTGAATTCTCACACTTGAGCAAGGAAGACCTTTCTAAGATTGTTGATTTGATGTTGGTAGATGTCAATAAGACCCTTTCTAAGAAAGAAATCGACTTGGCAGTGAGCGATGCAGCTAAAGAATACATGACTGAAGAAGGTTATGATGAAGTGATGGGTGTTCGTCCACTCCGTCGGGTAGTTGAACAACAAATCCGTGACAAAGTCACAGACTTCCACTTGGATAACTTGGATGCCAAACATCTTGAAGCTGACATGGAAGATGGTGTCCTTGTGATCAGAGAAAAAGACACAAAGAAGGAAGAAAACACTGATAAACAAGCAGACTAAGGCGAATTAGTTTGTGAAAAATAGAGGCTGCTATCATATAGCAGTCTTTATTTTTTCTTCCCACCTGGGGGAAATTATTCGCCGTATAAGGCCAAAATCCTCCTATTTGGGCTAAAAAAACATCAATAATTAGTGAAATTAATCCAATTTGAGCAAAATTATTAATAAATAAAGAAAATAAGTATATAATCTATACAAGAATAAAATTTGAGGAATGGAAGTAAGATGAGCAATACAATTGATATCTACTCAACTCCCGAATACAGAAAAGTGGAAGCCGTTGTTCAACTGATGGTTGATGGTCGCTTGACGAGCTATCGTGTCGCAACTGAAACAAACATCAGCAAAATGAGCTTGGCGACTTTGACGAAGGGAACGAGTAAAATCAAAAATATTACCTATCAAACGGCTTTGGCCTTGATTGATTGGTATGATGAGAATCATGAAAAGTATGGCATTACGATTGACTAGTCAGTAGCCCACTTTTCGTGGTTTTTTTCTTTTTCATCAAAACTTGCCTCCTCTCTGAGACTGGAGCCTGATTTTGCTTGAAGAGGATGGGAAAACTTGAAAAGACGGGCGAAATTTGATATAGTATAGCATATATGAAAATTAAAGGAGAAACATATGCAAGGCGGAAGTTTGCTAATTATGCTCGTTCTTATGGTCGGTTTGATGTACTTCATGAGCCGTAGCCAAAAGAAACAGTACCAAAAACGGATGGAAAGTTTGAATAAACTTCAAAAAGGAAATGAAGTCATCACGATTGGTGGCTTGTACGGAACCATCGATGAAGTCGACACAGACCGCAAGACCGTTGTCTTGGATGTTGATGGTGTCTACCTGACCTTTGAATTGGGAGCGATCAAAACAGTTCTTCCTGTATCAGAAGGGATTTCAGCTACTGCTACAGAAGGTGCTAGCTCAGATGCCGATTCAGCCATCGAAGAATAATCATTAAAGAAGAGGCAAGGGCCTCTTTTTTGGTGGGCAAATAGGACGATGTGATGAAGGAAAGTCCTGCTGGTTCAAAAAAGAGGCCAGAGTCCCTATTTTATGGGGATTTATGGTATAATGAAGCGATAAATATTGAAATAGGTAGAAAAACATGTTTCGTTTTAAGAAAAAAGAAAAAATCGAGATACCTTTAGAAGTCCCGAAACACATTGGGATCATTATGGATGGCAATGGTCGCTGGGCGAAAAAGCGGATGCAACCGCGTGTCTTTGGTCATAAGGCGGGGATGGAAGCTCTCCAAGAAGTGACCATTGCAGCAAAAAATATGGGGGTACAGGTCTTGACGGTCTATGCCTTTTCTACGGAAAACTGGACACGCCCTGAAGATGAAGTCAAGTTCATCATGCACTTGCCGGTCGAATTTTATGATCGTTTTGTCCCCGAATTGCATCGCAACAATGTCAAGATTCAAATGATCGGTGATACCAAGAAATTACCAAAAGAAACGCTAGAGGCTTTGGAAAGAGCAGAAGCGATGACCCATCTCAATACAGGCTTGATCCTGAATTTCGCACTCAATTATGGTGGGCGTGCAGAGATCACTCAGGCCGTGAAGCAGATCGCCCAAGAGGTCTTGGATGCGAAGTTTAGCCCAGAAGATATCACAGAAGAGATGATCGCTGATTCTCTCTATACCGAGAGTTTGCCACGCGTCCTAAGGGATCCGGATTTGATTATCCGTACCAGCGGAGAGATCCGTTTGAGTAATTTCCTTCCTTGGCAGGCCGCTTATAGTGAGTTGTATTTCACAGATGTGATGTGGCCAGATTTTGGAGAGGAAGCACTAAGAAGTGCCATAGTAGAATATAGCCATCGCCATCGGAGATTTGGTGGTGTTTAGGAGAAGATGATGACGAAAGATTTACAAAAACGTGTGATTTTTGGAGGAATTGCCCTGCTCTTTTTCATTCCAACAGTAATGGTTGGAGGGGTATTCTTCCAGATTGTGATTGGCTTGATCGCCATGCTAGGGGTTCATGAATTGCTCAAGATGAAGGGGCTTGAGACAGCGACCTTTGAAGGAGCGCTAGCCATGTTAGCGGCCTTCGTTTTGACCTTGCCGATCGAGGACTACCTCCCTTACCTTCCAGCAGATGGCAATATGATTGCCTATGGTCTGGTTGTCTTGATTCTCATGGGAACAACTGTTCTTGCTCAGAATTACAATTATGAAGATGTGGTCTACCCCATTGCCTCCAGCTTTTATGTTGGACTTGGTTTCCATTCCTTAGTAGATGCGCGAATCGCTGGTATTGATAAGGTCTTATTGGCCCTCTTTATTGTCTGGGCTACAGATTCAGGTGCTTATCTGGTAGGAAGCCGGTTTGGGAAACGCAAGCTCATGCCTGCGGTTTCTCCTAATAAAACGATTGAGGGCAGTCTTGGGGGAATCTTGTCTGCAGTTGCGGTAACTGTGATCTATATGATCGTGGATCGCTCTGTGGCAGGTGGACATGGTTTTCTTGCTATGATCTTCTTTACCATCCTCTTTAGTATTTCAGGTCAGTTTGGAGATCTGGTAGAGAGTGCGATTAAACGCCACTTCGGTGTGAAAGATTCTGGGAAATTTATTCCAGGACATGGTGGTGTTCTAGACCGCTTTGATAGTTTGATTTTTGTCTTTCCCTTGATGCATTTCTTGGGCTTATTCTAAGACAGAAGTGATAGAAAGGAAACCACATATAGAACGATGCAGTTTATTGCCTTTATTGTTATTTTTGGAGTGATCGTTCTCGTTCACGAGTTTGGTCATTTCTATTTTGCAAAAAAATCGGGCATCCTGGTGCGAGAATTCTCGATCGGGATGGGTCCAAAGATCTTTGCCCATATTGGTCAAGATGGAACAGCTTATACCATTCGCATTCTACCTTTAGGTGGCTATGTTCGTATGGCTGGCTGGGGTGAGGATACAACTGAGATTAAAACCGGAACGCCTGTCAGCTTGACGCTAAATGAGGCTGGTAAGGTCGTCCGGATCAATCTTTCAGGAAAGAATCTGGATCAGACAGCCCTTCCTATGAATGTCACCCAGTTTGACTTTGAAGACAAACTGGAAATTACGGGCTTGGTTCTCGATGAGACCAAGACCTATAGTGTTGATCATGATGCGACCATCGTTGAGGAAGATGGGACGGAAGTGCGGATTGCACCGAGAGATGTTCAGTATCAGAATGCCAGCATTTGGGGACGGTTGATCACCAACTTTGCGGGTCCTATGAACAACTTTATCCTCAGTATTGTCGTCTATTCACTCTTAGCCTTTATGCGCGGTGGTGCGATTGACTACTACAGCAACAATGTTCAGGTGGCACCCGATGGGGCGCTGGCTAAGGTCGGTGTCAAAAGCAACGTTCAGATCCTTCAAGTCAACAACGATACCGTTAGCAACTGGGATGAGCTGACAGACGCTGTTGAGAAAGCAACCAAGGATAGCAAGACGGCTCCTGAATTGACCCTGAAGGTCAAGACAGACGGCCAAGAAAAAGAAGTCAAAGTAAAGCCAACCAAGTCAGGGAATCGTTACTATTTGGGTGTGACAAATGGCCTCAAGACAGGATTTGTGGATAAACTCTTGTCTGGTTTTACAGATACCTGGAATACAGCGACACGGATTTTGGGAGCTTTGAAAGATATCATTTTCCACTTTAGTCTCAATAAACTGGGAGGTCCGGTCGCCATCTACAATGCCAGCTCACAAGCTGCTCAATTAGGGATTCCAGCAGTCTTGTCTCTTATGGCCATGCTCTCTATTAATATTGGGATCTTCAATCTAATCCCGATTCCAGCTTTGGATGGAGGAAAAATCTTGATCAATTTGATCGAGGTCGTCCGGAGAAAGCCACTGAAACAAGAAGTAGAAACCTATATGACGCTTGCAGGTGTAGCTGTAATGGTTATTTTGATGATTGCTGTCACCTGGAATGATATTATGAAATTATTTTTGAAATAGAAAAGGATATTGTCCATGAAACAAAGTAAAATGTTGATTCCAACGCTTCGCGAAATGCCAAGCGATGCTCAAGTCATTAGCCATGCTTTGATGTTGCGTGCAGGTTATGTTCGCCAAGTCTCAGCTGGTGTCTATTCTTATCTGCCATTAGCAAATCGAGTGATTGAAAAAGCAAAAGGCATCATGCGCCAAGAATTTGAAAAAATTGGAGCAGTAGAAATGCTTGCTCCAGCACTTTTGAGTGCGGATCTCTGGCGTGAATCTGGTCGTTACGAAACTTACGGGGAAGACCTTTATAAGTTGAAAAACCGTGAAGGCTCTGACTTTATCTTAGGTCCAACTCACGAAGAAACTTTTACCGCTATTGTGCGCGACTCCGTAAAATCTTACAAACAATTGCCGTTGAATCTCTACCAAATTCAACCAAAATACCGCGATGAAAAACGCCCACGGAACGGTCTTCTTCGGACCCGTGAATTCATCATGAAAGATGGTTATAGCTTCCATGCTAACTACGATAGCTTGGATGTCACTTACGATGAATACAAAGCAGCTTATGAGCGGATCTTCACCCGCAGTGGCATCGACTACAAAGCCATCATCGGTGATGGTGGTGCCATGGGCGGAAAAGATAGCCAAGAGTTTATGGCTGTTACACCTGCTCGTACAGACTTGGATCGTTGGATTGTTTTAGACAAATCAGTGGCTTCCTTTGATGAGATCCCAGCAGAAGTCCAAGAAGAAATCAAAGCAGAATTGCTCAAATGGATGGTCTCTGGTGAAGATACCATTGCCTATTCAAGTGAATCAACCTATGCTGCGAACTTGGAAATGGCTACTAACGAATACAAGCCAAGTAACCGTGTCGTAGCGGAAGAAGAAGTGAAGCGCGTGGAAACACCAGGTGTCAAATCGATTGATGAAGTAGCTGCATTCTTGAATGTTCCAGAAGAAGCTACTATCAAGACTTTGGTTTACATCGCAGATGGTGAGCCTGTTGTTGCCCTTCTCGTAGGTAATGATCAGCTCAATGAAGTGAAGTTGAAAAACCACCTCGGCGCAGACTTCTTTGAACCTGCAACCGAAGTGGAAGTAAAAGAATTATTGGGAGCTGATTTTGGCTCTCTCGGTCCAGTTGATCTTCCTGAAAATGTTAAGATTATCGCAGACCGCAAGGTCCAAGACAGCCGTAATGCAGTAGTCGGTGCCAATGAAACAGGCTACCACTTGACTGGTGTCAACCCAGGACGTGACTTTACTGCAGAATACGTCGATATCCGTGAAGTTCGTGAAGGCGAGATCTCACCAGATGGGAAAGGGGTCTTGAACTTTGCACGTGGGATCGAAATCGGTCACATTTTCAAACTCGGCACACGCTACTCCGCTAGCATGGGAGCAGATGTCTTGGACGAAAACGGTCGTGCGGTTCCAATCATCATGGGCTGCTACGGGATCGGTGTCAGCCGTCTTCTTTCAGCCGTTATGGAGCAACATGCACGCCTCTTTGTCAATAAGACTCCAAAAGGGGAATACCGTTACGCTTGGGGAATTAACTTCCCTAAAGAATTGGCGCCATTTGATGTGCATTTGATTCCAGTCAATGTTAAAGATGAAGCGAGTCTTGCTTTGACCGATCGGATCGAAGAAGCCTTGGTGAATAAAGGCTATGAAGTCTTGGTGGATGACCGAAATGAACGCGCTGGTGTCAAATTCAGCGATAGTGATTTGATTGGACTTCCAATCCGCGTAACAGTTGGTAAAAAAGCAGCTGAAGGTATCGTAGAAGTGAAAATCAAAGCGACAGGAGATACCATTGAAGTTCATGCGGACAATCTCCTTGAAACTCTTTCAATCTTGAACAAATAAGAAAAAGCTTTCTGAGCCCTCACCAGTGTGGTGATGAAACTCAGGAAGCTCTTTTTATTTTTCTTCTTTGAGACCTTGATCTTTGAAATAGGTAAAGAGATCTTGAGGTTTGCCATTGAGGTATTTCTTGAACTCGGCTCTTTCTTCCTCCCCTTGATCTCCGTAGATGGTAGCAAACTCATCTTTCTTGATTTTTGAGAAGTCAGCCTGTAAGACTTTAGCATAGGATTGTTTATCTTTTGAAATTTGAATGCGGAAGCTAAGTCCAGGCTTACCATTTAAGGTTTTATAGATATCGCTATGTTCTAATTCTTCTTGGTAGATTTCCTTTAATTCAGGAAGATCCATGTCTTGCAAATCTGAGGAAATGGGTTCAAAACTAAGGAAAGTAAAAGAGACAATTTCCTCATTCTTGTAGCCAATTTGAATTTTGTTTTGGTGGTGATCACCGAGGTCACTAACAAAGGTCTTGGTTTGGACTTGCTCCTTTTTGTTTTGAGTGGCCTCTTGTTTGGAAGAAGCGGCAGTAGTTCCTTTGCCTTGTTGGCCTTGGCTACAAGCGGTAAGAGCTAGTAGACAGACAGAGGCAAGTAGAAATTTTTTCATATATACTCCTTATAGGTTAATGGTGTTCGATCTTGTATGAAACAAGTTTTGAACAGGTTTCATTATACGATAAAAGTTTTAAAAATGAAAAAATATACAAAAATCTTCAAAATTTGCTTTTAAAAACACCTAAAATCAACAATTTTTATCTATGTGTTGAGTTAATATAAAAGGACAGAGTGTCTTCTTTTCTTCTCAGAAATAATACTAGTTGGAGACTACTGGGGCAAGGAATTCAGAAAATATATTACAGATTTATGACAAAATGTTACACAATTGTAACAAAGTTACAATGTTTTATCAGTTAGCCCTCTAAACTTGACATTCTGGCAATATTTCATTAAGATATTTTTAAGTAAATAATACAAACAGGGAGCAAAAGGTAAAATATACAGTTATCTGGCATTTTACTAATTCGTACTAAAATGTATTGTTTATGAAAAAAATATAAGGGTATCAGCCCAAAAGGAGAAACATATGGCTCAAATTAAATTAACTCCAGAAGAACTACGTCAATCAGCACAACGCTATGCACAAGGTTCTCAAGAAATCGATCAAATCCTTAACACTTTGACTCATGAACAACAAGTCATCGACGCAAACTGGGATGGATCTGCATTTGATAGCTTTGAAGCACAATTCAACGAATTGTCTCCAAAAATCAAACAATTCGCTCAATTGTTGGAAGACATCAACGCTCAATTGATCAAAGTTGCTGATATCGTTGAACAAACTGACCAAGATATCGCTGCACAAATCCACTAAGATAGTCTTGGAGGTGATCTTACTTCTTGTAGGTAGATCACCCTTTTGTCTTTTGATATATAGAAAATAGGGGTTAGATTTTTAATTCCTAACCCCTATTTTGTATCTATGAATTAGAAAAAGGAAAAGGTATGGAAGTTAAAAATAAAAAATGGTTAAAATACATCGGTCAGAGTGCGGTTGTGCTCCTTTTGATGGGATCTGTAGTGGGTCTTTATACGACGGTTCAAAAGGACCAAAAGCAAAACGAAGCCAAGACCGTGCAAACGACAGAAAACACCAAGCTCAACATTGCGGTTGTCAATGAAGACAAGGCGGTCAAACTGAATGATAAAGAATACAACCTTGGGGCTAGCTATGTAAAGAATATCGAACGGGATAATTCACAAAACTGGTCTGTACTCCCTCGTGGAGCCGCTGAGTCAGGGCTTGCAGATGGCAAGTACCAATTGATGATTGTCATTCCAAGTGACTTCTCAGAGAAGGTCTTGGAAGTGAACGCGGTTAATGCAGAGAAGACAACTGTGACGTATAAGGTCAATGCGGCTGGAAATTCTCAGGTTGAAAACGAGGCCAATAAAGTCGCTAAAGATATTGTTTCAGACTTGAATAGCCAGTTGGTTGATATGTATATGGTTAGCATTTTGAGCAACCTTTATACAGCTCAGAAGAACGTGGAAACAAGTAACAAAATCCAATCGACCAACATTGGTTCATACCGAAGCAACTTGCTGGATTCGGCCTTGGATTCCAAGAATATCTTTCCAAGTCTCTATAGCTTGTCTACGTCTTCTGTCGAGTCGAATAATGCCTTGAAGACAGTCCTTGAGTCTTATACACAGGCTTTTGATCAATTGACCCAATCTCAGGATCAGTACGGTCAAAACTTCGACACATTGATCAAGCAACGCTCTGAGGATAAGATCAGCCATGAAGAGTTCATGAACCAGCTGATGTCTATGAACCAGTCTGTTGTCAGTGAAAAGACCCAAGAGTTGTATAAGAATCTACAACAAAACCAAGAAGCAATTACCAAACAATTGAGTCAACCAACTGAAACAGAAGGAGATGCTTCAGGGACCAAGACCTATGCAGGCTTGACAAAAGATGTGAATGATCGTGTGGCAGACCTCGAAAAAGGGATCAAGGCAGAACGCGACAAATTAGATGAGCACGAAAAGAACATCGAGTCTTCTGTAAAAACGAAGATCCTTGACTATTATGGTCTAAAAGAAGGAGACAAAGTCACTCTTCGTACCTTGCTTGGAAAACCAAAAATCGAAACTATCAGCAAGGCTCGAGATAAAGCGGATGATGACATTCGTCAAGCGATTGAAAAACTTCCGTCTTTAGACCCTGCTAGTCTTAATCTGAATAAGTATGGGAATCTCAACGCAGCGATTAATTTTGATAGTGCTTTTGCTGGAACGAAGGCGCAAGCAAAAGGGAATGCCGATGAATTAAAACGATTGGCTGCAGAAGTGGATGCCAAATCAACGGCAGTTGCGGATGTCCTCAATGCTAAATCTGGAAAACAGAAGGTTAGCATCCAAGTGCCAGCAGGAGTCAAGGTTGATACTTGGACCTATGATGGACATACTTATGCAGGTAGCGGCGAGCAGGAAGTCGAACTGAAAGATGGCAAACAAATTCAAATTCACCTTGTTGAAGATGGAGGAGCTATGCCAAGCGCGATTGATGTTGAAGTCCTTGTGAATGGAGTTTCTTCAACCAGTGTGACCGTATCTGCAGAAGATTTGAAAACAGCTGTCGCTAACTATGCATCGAAAGCTAGTGAAATCGCCTTGGATTATCAACGCGCAGGAGCATTGATCGATGCCTACTATCCAGAAGATGAAAAGGGAGATCGTCATTCGCTCTATGATCCAATCGAAGATATGGATTTGACAAACGCTTTGGTCGACATCGTGAAGGCTGCTGTTTCAAGTAACATGAAGGACTACCGTAAGAGTATTGAAACGGATGAATCTGGGGATGCAACGAAGAGTGTGAAAGCCCAGTTAGATGGTACACTCCAACAGTTGCAAGACTTGGGACCACAATTGCAGGCCAATCTTCAAGCGATCGAAAACACCAACAAGGATCTAACCCAAAATATCAACGATCAATTGACGCAATATGCAGAGCTTCAAAAACGTTTAGAAGAGATCTCAAAATCACAAGAAACAGTGACACAGGCTCAAACCAAGACCGATGCAGATTTGTCAGCCCTTGGTTCTGAATACACGTCATTATTGAGCTCGACAGAAGGCGTTAAGAGCTCATCTCGTAGCAATGTAGAAGCTGCTAACTCTACCAATGAAATCTTTAGTCAATTGAACAAAGAATTGGAAAAAGCCCAAGGCAATACAGAGAAATTGTCTAGCAATGCAGAGAGCTTGATGGGTGAATTCGACAAGGAATTGTCTGAAAACGGGAACTTCGTCGAAGCCTTCCGTAAGGTCTTCAACAATGCCTATGAAAACGGAGTGCCGAATGAAGTCTTGCTTGACTTCTTGTCAAATCCAGTTGCAGAGAAATCGTCTTCTGTGAAAGCGACCATCAACGTCTACCGTCCATTTATCTGGATCTTTATGTTGGAAGTCTTGAGCCTCTTTACAGCTTATCTCTTTGCGACTCAGCCAATCATCCGTAAGGTTAAGGATCGTTTCAAATTGGATCGCTTGCAAGAATCAGATCTCTTGTCTGTCGGTGTCCTTGTGGGACTTTCTCTCATCCTTGGACTGGTGATCGGAATGATTTCAAGTATTCAACTCTCTGTTGGTCGTGAATATGTACCTTCATGGGTATTCTTAGCGGTTCTAGCAAGCTTTGTCTTGGTACAACTGCAATACCTTCTCTTGAAACACTTCCGTGTGATTGGAATGGGACTGGCCTTCTTCATGTTGATCAGCTATGTCTACCTATCAAGTGCGATCGGAACGACCGCGACCTTGTCAGGCCTTCCAGCACTGGTGAAAAATGTTAACCTCCTTTCTATTTTAGAAGGACAGTTTGCGGGTTACTTTGATGGACAAACAGCCGGTATCGGCGTCTTCTTCGGATTGTTGGTCTTCTTCGGACTTTTGGCGGTTGCCAATATCTTCATTCCAAAGAAGTTTACTCAAACAAAGGAAATTGAATCAAGCTTATGAAAAAAATGATGTATCTTCTCTTTGTCTTTAGTCTCATTCCAGTAGTTGCTGTTTCTGCAGATGATTTTATTGATAATCGTCTGCAGGTCAACAACTCACGTCTTGAGACAGAGAAGGAAAAGACACTTGGGGGCCAATTGGATGCGACTGAGTCTCTTTTCAATGAGAAGGATCAGAAAAAAATAGCAGATGAAAAACGCAAGCAAGAGAAACAATTGACCGATTCAGACGGCCAGTTGTTTTCTGCTATAAAGGGAAAGAAAAAAACAGGGCCTGAAGCGGACCTGTTCCAGCCTGAAAATCAAAAATTATCTAAATTTGAGTCCAATGTGGAGGACAATTCGGCTAGTTTGTCGGATTTTATTCCAGCCTTGCAAATGCTGGCTTGGAGTGTCCTTCTCTTTGGGATTGCTGGCTACATTTCCTATCGAATCTATAGAAAAGAGGCCTAAATGGACCAACATATCAATGTCACCTTCCGTATGAATGGTGCAAGCCATGACCTCCGAATCCCAACACGGATGGAGGTGCGACGCTTGATTCGGGAATTGGATCAGATCTTTGGGTCTGCCATGGAACCTAGAAGCAAGTATCAGTTGCGCGTGGTAAATAAGGGCATCTTGCTGGATGAAGGCAAGGTGGTACAAGAGTATCCGATCACGAGTGGTGATCTGATCGAGATTGAGGAGTGGTAAGGTGAAAGAAGAACAATTTACACTGGAAGAACAAGTCTTCCGTTTTGAAAAAGAAGAAACGAGCTGGCGGCTGGACCTTAAGCGTTCAGAAGTGGATAGCCAAGATTTACGCAATTTATGGATTTTGGATCTCCATCATCCCTTGTTTTTAGAGCAAAGCATGACAGCGGATCAAGACCAGATTCATCTGACCTATCAGACAGATGCGCTAGGCTTGAGTGCTGAAGAAATCAAGGCATTACCGGTTTCAGACCGTCTGCGTCTAGCTATCAATGTCTTGGATTTGGCGCCAGCCTTGGAGCTTCCGGTGACCTTTATGTTGCATCCTATCAATTTGTTTGTGACCAAGGATGCGCAAGTCAAGATCGCTTATCGCGGGGTGCCGGGAATGATGGTGCCACGCAAGTGGGATCAGGTTGAATTCTTGCGGCAGGCCAAGTGCTATGCGGTCACTCTTTTTGGGGACTGGGATTTCATGGAGCTCTATCAAGGCACACTTGAATTAGAAGATCTGCCTGATTTCTTGGTAGAAATCCGTGATGCTGCTAGCTTAGAAGAGATGAAAGCTCTCTTAGAGAAAGCCTACCAAGAACGCAAGGAAGAGGAAGAAAAGACCTTGACCTTGGTTTCAAGTCGTCAACACCGAATCTTTAAGTTGGCAACAGTATGGCTTTCAGCTGTAGTGGCCCTCTTACTCTTGCCCTTGATTTATTTGGTCTTTTTCCAAGCCCCCTTTAAAGAAAAGTTGCTTCAAGCGGATACTGCTTTTCTTAAAGTAGACTACACCGGTGTGATCGATGAGTTGGAGGGAGTGGCTCCAAGCAGTCTTCCAACGACACAGAAATACGAGTTGGCGACGTCTTACTTGCAAGGCTTGAATTTCTCAGAGGACCAAAAGAAGGTCATCCTCAACAACGTCACGCTCAAATCAGACAGTCTCTATCTCCACTACTGGATCTATATCGGCCGTCATGACTTTACCCAAGCGCTGGATACAGCCAAGCGGATCGACGATTCAGACTTGATCATCTATGCCCTTCGTAAAGAAATCAAGGCGACACGTGATAGCGAAAAACTCTCTGGTGAACAGCGCGAGAAGAAACTCTCTGAGCTAGAGGGCGAATACAAGAAATACTGGGATGCCCGTTCTAAACTCTTGGAAGCAGAGACAGATGAAACCAAATCTTCTACTAGCAGCTCAACAACGGCTTCATCTACGGAAGGTTCCTCAACAGAAAGCTCGTCTTCTACAACTGCAAGCTCGACTGAGTCTAGCGAACACAAGGAGTAGTCTATGAAAAAACGTATCATACTCTATAAAAAAGGTTTTCGCTATGAGTTAGCGCTAGAAGAGGGAAAGACAGCCACCGTATCGAATCAAGAAATAGCTCAGTTGACCCTTGCTTCGCAAGAAAATCCCCTTCATTTCCAATGGAGTCAAGGAGAAATCTTCTACCAGTATGGTGAAGACAAGGGTGTGCTTGGAAATAGCAAGATCCTTGGAGATGTGGTCTGCTACTTGGCGACAGGAGAAGTCCATACCTATGAACTGCTAGACAAGGAAGAAATTCTCGTAGCAGATGAAAAGGGTGCGGATGTGCGCTTGCACTATCCAGTACGCTTTCTCCTTGTGAGAAAAGAGCAGACTTGGACTTGCCAGCTCTTATCCGGAAAACTCTACCATAACCACAAACTAGTCAGTGAAGCAACGTTTCCACTAGCCTTTGGGGATGAGCTTGCCATTGGAGATGTGACCTTTAAGCTCTATCCGGAAGAATTTGGCGTGGAAGGGGCTGTCGAAGTGAGTCCTTATCTGGTGCCGCGTTTGCATTCACGCTATGACTTTTACAAGGACTATCCAGAGTACCACCGGTCTCCGCGGATCATCTACCGGAGTTCGGAAGACAAGATCTTGATCAATCCTCCGGGAGCGGAGCCTCAAAAGCCATCAGATGAACTCTTGAAGTTAATCATGCCACCCCTCATCATGGTTGGGGTGACCCTCTTGATCACCATTTTCCAACCGCGGGGGCTCTACATCATCGCGACAGTATCCATGTCTGTGGTTAGTGTGATCTTTTCGGTCCAAGGATTCTTCAAGAATCGTAAGAAATACAAAGAAGACAAGAAAGAGCGCGTGGAGCTCTACCATCTCTATCTCAAGGACAAGGCCAAGGACTTGGAACAGCTATCTCGTAAGCAGCGAGAAGGCATGTTTTACCATTTCCCAGCGATCGAAGATTTGACCAAGATGGTCAAACGCTATGACTCGCGAATCTACGAAAAAACACCGCTTCATTTTGACTTTTTGGCTTATCGTTTGGGCTTGGGCAAGGTTCCAACCAGCTATGAGCTCAAATATGGTCAGGAAGAGCGCAGTGGGAAGAAAGATGCCTTGGAAGAAGAAGGCTATGCTCTTTTCCAAGCTCATCAAAAGATCGACAATCTTCCGATTGTAGCCAGTCTTAATCGGGGACCTGTAGGGTACGTCGGTCCTCGTCCTATCGTGCTAGAGCAGTTGCAACTCCTGGTTTCCCAATTGGCTGTCTTTCACTCCTACCATGATCTGACCATTATTCCGATCATTCCAGAAGAAGAAAAAGAAAGCTGGGATTGGATGCGCTGGTTGCCTCATGCGACCCTACAAGACATGAATGTCCGTAGCTTTGTCTACAATCAGCGGACACGCGATCAGGTCTTGAACAGTCTCAACCAAATCCTCAAGCTCCGCAAGGCGCAAAAAGAGGAAGAAAAAGCCAATGATACCAAGATCTTCCACCCTCACTATGTGGTCCTCATCACTGATGAAACCTTGATTTTAGACCATGTCATCATGGAGTTCTTCCGTGAGGATCCGACAGAGCTAGGCTGTTCCATCATCTATGTGGCAGACGTGCTCTCATCTCTTTCTGAAAATATCCAAACGGTTATCTCTATCAAGGACCGCAACCAAGGGCAATTGCTCTTGCAAGAAGGGGTTCTTCGAGAACTTGACTTCCAATTGGATCACTTCCCAGAAGGCTATGATAAGGAAGCCATCTCGCGTGGCCTTGCCCCTCTGAAGCATATTCAACAGCTTAAGAGCTCGATTCCAGAATCGGTGACCTTCCTTGAAATGTACCAGGCGGAAACATTCAATGATCTTAAGGTCTTGAGTCGTTGGGAGAGCCATGCCCCTTACCAAAGTTTGGCAGTGCCGATCGGTCTGCGCGGGAAGGATGATTTGGTCTACCTCAATCTCCATGAAAAAGCTCATGGCCCCCACGGTTTGATCGCAGGGACAACCGGTTCTGGTAAGTCTGAGACTATTCAGTCTTATATCCTGAGCCTTGCCGTCAACTTCCACCCACACGATGTGGCTTTCCTCCTCATCGACTACAAGGGTGGGGGAATGGCCAATCTCTTCAAGGATCTGCCTCACTTGCTGGGGACCATCACCAACTTGGATGGTGCCCAGTCTATGCGGGCCCTAGCCTCTATCAATGCGGAGATCCATCGTCGTGAGCGGCTCTTTGGCCAATATGGAGTCAACCATATCAACCAATACCAAAAGAAATATAAACTGGGTGAAGCGACTGAACCGCTTCCTCACCTCTTCTTGATCAGTGACGAGTTCGCCGAACTCAAGGTCAACCAACCAGACTTCATCAAGGAATTGGTCTCTATCGCGCGTGTCGGGCGTTCCCTCGGGGTGCATTTGATCCTTGCGACGCAAAAACCTTCTGGGGTCGTGGATGACCAGATCTGGTCCAACTCCCGCTTCAAGCTAGCCCTCAAGGTGGCAGACCGTGGCGACTCTATGGAGATGCTGCGGACGGCAGATGCGGCTGAGATCACCCAGACCGGTCGTGCCTACCTCCAAGTCGGAAATAACGAAGTCTATGAACTCTTCCAAACAGCCTGGTCAGGAGCAGACTACCAGCCTGAGAAGGACCAGCTAGGGATCGAAGACCATACCATCTACTTGATCAATGAACTGGGCCAATACGAAGTCCTCAACCAAGACCTCTCTGGTCTGGATATGGCAGAAGAAATCAAGGAAGTGCCAACAGAGCTGGATGTCATCGTGCAGGAAATCAACCACTTGCACCAACAAGAAGGCATCGCAGCTGTGGCCCAACCATGGTTGCCACCACTCAAAGAGCGGATCACGCTGGATGAGTTGGACAAGGTCGTACCGATCGAGGCTTGGCAAAAACGGACAGCTCCAAGCGTCCTAATCGGGGTCGCCGATATTCCGCAAGCGCAAAAGCAAGAAGCTGTTGCTATCGATCTGTCAAAAGATGGGAATATCCTCCTTTACGGAAGTCCAGGTACAGGAAAGACCACTTTCCTCCAGACTGCCGCAATGGATCTGGCTCGCAAGCAGAGTCCAGAAAATCTGACCATGTATCTGCTTGATTTTGGAACCAATGGTTTAGCGCCCTTGACTCAATTGCCACATGTGGCCGATAGCCTCTTGCTGGATCAGACAGAGAAAATCCAGAAATTCATCCGGATCATCAACCGCGAGTTGGATCGCCGCAAGAAGCTCCTCTCTGAGCATGGTGTCGGCACCATCGCCCTTTACCGTGAAGTGACCGGCAAGCAAGAGCCAACCATGGTCATCCTTATGGATAGCTATGAGTCTATGAAGGACGAGCCTTATGAGACAGACCTCTTCAAGCTCTTCATGCGGATCTCCCGTGAAGGTCTCAGCATTGGTGTGCACTTGATCATCACAGCTAGCCGTCAGAACAACCTACGGGCTCAGCTCTATTCAAACTTCAAGCACCAGCTGACCTTGCCACAGAATGATATCTCTGAAGTCCGCGGTATCGTGGGAGCAACCCCACTAGCGTCTACGATGGAAGACATCAAGGGACGCGCGCTCATGAAGCGTGACGAAGTCGATGTCATCCAGTTCGCCCTACCAGTCGCAGGAGACAATGATATCCAAATCATCAACAACCTCCGCGACCAAGTCCAAAACCTCAAAGAGATGTGGACAGGCCAAACACCAGCAGGTATCCCAATGGTGCCAGATGAGTTGACAGAAGTAGCCTTCTATGGCCGTGAGGATGTAGCAGCCTTGTTGGATGAAGGCAAAGTCCCACTCGGATTGGATCTGGAAACAGTTGAGCCTGTGACATGGGATCTCAAGAAAGGCAACCTTCTCTATCTGACAGACAAAGAAGAGCAGATGACTCAATTCGTCAAACAAATTGCTCGTAGCAAGCAGAAGGTGATTGTGTTGGCGCCAGCCTATAATGAATTACCAGAGATGGAAGGTGTGACGATTCTCTCTACGAAGGAAGCCTATGTAGCTGGAATCAAGAAAATGGAAGAAAATATCCAATTGAGATTGGAACAGCAGAAATCGCAACATGAAGCAACGATTGTGCTATACAATCAGCTAGAACTTATGAATGATCTAAGTATGGATCTTCAATCTAGTCTGAACTATGTCCTTGAAAAAGGGGCGCGTGCAGGCTATGCTACAGTAGCCATGAGTGGTAGTCAGTTGAATCGAAAAATTGACGAAGTGTCAAAATCTATCAAACTCTATAAACAAGCGATCGTGGCCATGCGGATTACAGACCAAAGTGTCCTAAATGTTATCAATCGACCAGTTCGTGAAGAACCACTTGATAGCCAGGTGAACTACTATGTAGAAGATGGATTTGTAAGAAAAGTGAAAGTATTAATGAAATAGAAGGGAGATGAAATATGGGGAAAGCAGCCATAATTGCATCTATGAATGAAACAAGTCAAGCTATCTCAACACTAAATGCAAAAATTGCTAAATTAACTGAAATAAAAGGATCTTTAGAATCGTTTCCAACAACCGTCAACTATGTGTTAATTAACGATGAAAATATTAAAAGTAATTATAATATAGCAGGTGCGAAGTATTCAAAAGACACAAGTTTTGAACAAGATTTATTAAAGAACATTAAACGAGATTTTGATACAAAGATAGATAATGTTTCTGAGAAGGTGTCTAATAAGATTCATGAGTTAGAGAGTCAAAAGTTTGGATTAGAAAATAAAATGAATTTGTTACTTAATCAACTGTTGACGACAAAGGAGAAATAAAATATGAATGATGTTATTAAAGTTCATGATTTACCTGCAATAGGACGTTATGCAAAATCAATCCAACAATTTTCGAAAGAAGTTGAGGCGGCTGCCAGTGAAACAGAGAGGCAATTCAATTCTAAAACAGGAAATGGAAATGATGAGGCTTTAGCGTTAGTAGCTTTTTTTGAGCGTTTAAATATTTTGCAGAATCTAGTATTTCATAGATATCCGAAGTATATGGAAAATTTTGCAAGTAGTGTTTCTCACTTTGAAAGTAGTGTAAGCGGAGCAGGATTCGATAAAGAAGCTTGGACCAGTGGATCGGGTATGCAAGATTTAGTAAAAAAATTGACAGATGAGGGTTCAGATAGTCAGTTATACGCAATAAAGGATACTATTAAGCATCTACAAGAATTGTTTGATAGAGCAACTTCTGCTCTGGGGATTGAGAATGAAAGTTTAGAGGCAACAAAACAAGCAGCTGAAGGAGGTTTGGCAAGTTCTAAAGATTCACGACAAAAGACTCACAATCAGATTCAAACGTCGCATGATACTTTTAATGCAACATTATTTGAAGTTATGTCAGATTTAATGGGGATGAGCAAAGATATTGAAGAAGCAGAAGCAAAACTTGCTGTTGCACCGGATGTTGTGTTGGCTTCCATTGTCAACAAAACTCTTACATCTGATAAAGCTTACTACCTTGATGCGGTTCAAACTAAAGCAGATGCTGAAATTATGACCGTGATTTTAAGTGAAGGTGATGATAAAAAAGAGTTTTTCACGAAATTAGCAAATGTGAAGACGAAGGATTCTAGTTTAGAAGTGTCACAGATTATTGTAGAGCGTTTAATGTATGAGGTTAATCATCCAAAAGAAGATGGAAGTGTACCAAATTTATCGATTTTTATGGAGGTTCTGACTCAACGAGACCAAGAAAGTGTAAAGGATTATTCATTAAGATTGTCTGCAGCATCAGAAGCTACAGGAGGAGCTTACAAGGTTCAAGCTGACGATATAATGCCAAAATTTCCTCCGCAAGGTTCTCCACGAGAAGCTTATGATGAATATTTTAAAAAGAAGAATAGCAAAGAGGTCCGTAAGGCATTATTGTCTTTAAATAACAAGGTGGAATGGTATGAAAAACTAAATAGCCTTTTTATGTATACCGCTATTAATGAAATGGGGGAAGGTAAACCACAAACTCTTCAAGAACCTAAAATCAATGGTGGCTATGAAACTAAAATTTATCCCTCCTTACAAAAGGCTTTCTTTCACAAGGATAGTTTTAAATTAACAAAAGGAAAAGATGGTAAAGGATTCTCATTCTCTGTAACTCAAACACTTCCTGGTATTAAAAAGGTTAAAGCAGATATTATAGATGAAAAAACAGATTTGAATATTCAAGGGAATATAGATAAAATTAAAGATTTAACTCTTGAAAAAACAATGCTTTTTCCAAAAACAGTGGCTAATACAATGAAAGATTTAGCTAAGTTATATGCACCTGCTGGAGTTTTAATAGGAATTGTTGAGACAGGTATGAGTGAAGACAAAGATATCAAAAAGCTCATAGACAGTGGAGAAACAGTTTCTTCCTCAAAAATTTGGAATGATACGCCTGTAGATAAATACACTAGTAAAGCGGAGGGCGCTTTAAATATCTCTAAAAATATTTACGATTATTTTGATAAAAAAGAAAAATATGATAAAGAGATCAAAAATTTGAAGAACGACAGTGAGGCTGAGTTTTGGCAATATGGTGGGACATCATTCAAAGAGGAGGGGGCAAAGAGTAACAGTAGATACGTCAGCCCAAGCTTTGATGTGGAGGCCTATTTGAAACAACGAGATTTAGAGAAAAATGGCTTACGAACTTATATAGCTGAGACGGCTATGAAAAATGGGGAGGATCCGTATATTGCGTTACAGAATTTTAGTAAAGCAGTTAATAAGAGTAAGGCGAGTGGGGCGTATGATGCAGAACTGAAGGAACTTTTAAGTGGTGAAGGAGATCGTGATTATCAAATAGAGACAATCCCATTTAATAAGTTGTTCAGTGGATTAAAGGATGCAGAAAGCTCTATTAATGGTGGAAATAATTACGAAAATGGAAGTTCATATTTCACACGAGATTCCTATCGAAATTGGTCTTATTTAGATTATGTGACTGGAGTGGGTCAAGGAGGAAGTTGATATGAATAGAATAATAGAAAATAAACGAATATTTAAATTTATAGTCATTAGTTTGTTTTTGCTACTGTTAATTGTGATAAGCACATTAGCCTTTAAAAAAAATTATAAAAAACCTGAAAGTGCTGAATACTCAATTGAAAAATTTTCAAAGGTCGAAGATGCAGTTTACTTTTTTGGAAATCAACGGAAATATGTACTGTTAAATAATAACTCTGATTTTAATTTTGGTGGTGGGCGATTTGCTTATACGACAGAACGAAAAGTGATGACAAAAAAGGATGGTATCGATGTAACTGATGAAAAACGTATGCCAAAGTCAGATTATTGGAGACTTCGTCTATATGATTACAGCACAGAGAATTTAGCTGTTATACAAGTGGATTTGAACAAAGCAGTTGAAGAATATCGAGCAGATTTCTATCCTATTCGTTTTTCAATTTTTACCTATCATAATAATCCTAAAAACACTATTAATATAGATGTGAAAAATAAGAAAGGTATTTTTAAAACTTTCGTCTTGAATATTAATACTGGGAAAGTTGAAGGGGAGTTCAAAGAACGCTCAGATAAATATGATACCGTACCAAATTTTTATTACACAACATTAGGAGAGTATGTTAAAGGGAAGGGATATTTTGTAGATCATAATATTACCACTATTAGTGACTTTCAAAAAGAAGGTAAAAATTTGAATACAAATATCAATCTATTTAAGGACTATCCAGAAATTGAAGAGAAAATAAAAGATGATTGGATTTTTGAACCACAAGAACAATATGTGACACCAGAGGAGTGGTTTAATAAGGTCCTTTATTGGATGGCACCTCAGGGTGAAGAAAAGCTAACTATTTATGGTGTAGATAAAAAGGGTCAGGTATCAGATATTCCTATCACTACCTATGAGGAATACCAAGCTTGGATTCAAAAACAAGAATCGGAAAGGAGTAAGGATGAAGCGGATTAATCCAGAAAGAATTAAGAGTATCAAAGTGAGCATGAATTCATCCACAGATGAAATGTCAGACGGTGTTAAATCGTTAATTGAAGCTCCTGTAACAGGAAATTTTGAAGAATGCGTTAAGTTAACAAAAAAATCGATGGGTAACCTGGTCAAAACTGTAGATTCTTTGGATGCATATTTAAATAGTGTTGCCGATGCTTTTGCCAAAACGGATGCTAGTTTAGCAGCTTCAATTGATGGAGGGCTTTATAGTGTACCACCAAAGCAGACGTGGCAAGAGAAGCAAGAAAGCTATATTTCAGAGGGGAAAAATTTATCAGATAGATATAATCGTAGAAAATTAGTAGATGTTTATAATGGTCAATATAATGATTTTCCATCGTAATCAACCTTATGGATTACTAAAATAATCACATTATTGGTAAAATTTTTGTCTTTTTTAGGAGATTGATTTTTTAAAAAGAAATTTATTTTTTTGATTTAAACTTACTTTTTTCTCGTTTTGTTTTAAAGAATAGTAAGTAAAATGTGTAGAGCGAAAAATTACGTACAAGGGAAAACCACGGTTCTCTCTTTTAGAACGAAGACAAACGTCAATTTGATGTTTGTCTTTTTAAATCCAACTCAATCACAAAAGAAGGGAAATGATCCATGAAAAAGATGATGGTATTGCTGGCGAGTGTACTTGTTTTAACAGCCTGTGCTCAGCCTAAAAAAGAGGCCAAGGAGGCAACTGCAAGCAAAACGGAGCAAACTACAAAGGCTTCCCCGTCTGCTAAAGAGGAAAAGGGCTTGAAATTTGTAGTTGCACCTCAATATGAAGGAAAAACATCTGATTTGATTGAATTGGGTAAGAAGTTGGTTAAGGAGCATCCGGAAGTTGGCGATCAAGGGGATATCACTGTGTATTATACAGGGAACACCTATACTGTAGAGCAACAGGAATATGCAGTATTTATGTTGGTCAACAAAACGACAACGAATATTGACCATGATGCAACCTTTAAAATTAGCTGGAGTTATGATGGGAAATCTGTTTACCAAGATCAAGTAGTCCAGTATAGTCTATCGAACAACCCTAAGTTACCGACCCAATCAGCGACTCTCTTATTGCTTCCTTTGACGAGCGAACAAAGCTCGATCGTAGAGAAGATATCGGATGAAACGAAGATGAGTCTGAGTATCACAGACATTATGATGAAGTAGGTTTGGGGATGCCTGATATCAGAATACTTCTAGTCATTGCTGTGGCTGTTATTGGATTTCCTTTGTTTGTCGTACTCTTTTTTGGACATTTCTATAGAAGAGAAGTTAGGATTAAGACCCTCTCGTCAAAGAGCGTTGAGGGAGTGGTAGTTGGCTATAAGAGGGCACAAATTGTAGAATACATAGTGGATGGTCAGACCTATCATAATAGCCTGAAATATTATTGGGTGATGCGGGCAACCCTTCCTTGGAAAACGAATCAAGCGGCTAGCGACATTGATTTGATGGCGCAAAGGATAACTATTTACACCAATTCTACAGTCTCAAAGGGGAATCTTTTTCAGGATGCTTTTCCACTGGGATCGACCATGACGGTCTGGTATAATCCAGCCTGTCCAAAAGAATCATACGTTGAACGCTATAGTGGACTAGACAAATCTTATAAGCGGGAAATGTGGATTGGAATCTGGATGTTGATTTTATTGCCTATTTTAGCAGTTGTGGCTATTATCATGGGGATGAAGTATAAATGATGGATCAGCCCTAATTGAATAAAAGATGAAAAGAAATCACCGTCCTATCGGTGATTTTTTCGTCTTCACTTCCCCCTCGAATTAATCCTTAAATTGTGATAAAATAAGGGTTACGAATGTTTTTGAATGGTCTGTTTTTGCTTAGAAGTGGGCTACTCAAAAGCGAGCAAAAGAATCAAGATCAAGGGAGAAACAATGTCCAACACCTTTGAAATTTTAATGGATCAGCTGGATATGCCGCTGGATATGCGATCTTCCAGTGCCTTTTTGCATGCGGAGATTCAAGAAGTCGTGGTGCACAAGGTTAGTCGGGTCTGGGAGTTCCGCTTTGCTTTTGCGGAAGTCTTGCCGATTGCTTTGTTTAAGGAATTGCGCCAGCGCTTGAAGGATGAATTTTCAAAGACAGGAAACCAGGCGACCTTTACCATCCAAGTGGCCAATCAGGATTTTTCTGCGGATTTATTGCAGGCCTACTATCGTGAGGTCTTTGAGGAAGGTCCTTGTGCTAGTCAAGGCTTTAAGGGACTATATCAAGACTTGCAGGTGCGCGCGGAAGGGCAGGAATTGATCATCTCAGGGCCTTCTTCGGTCGATACGGAGCATTTTCGTAAGAACCATTTGCCCAACCTTGCCAAGCAGTTGGAAGCCTTTGGTTTTCCACATTTCACCTGTCGAGTGGAGTCTGATGATGCGCTGACAGAGCAAGAAGTGGCGCGCTTTGAGGAGGAAAATGAAAAGATCTTCCAAGCGGCCAATGAAGAGACCTTGCGGGCTATGGAATCCTTGGCCCAGATGGCTCCGCCACCAGTAGTTGAAGAAAAGCCAGTTTTTGACTTCAAGGCTAAGAAGGCTGCGGCTAAACCTAAGCTAGACAAGGCTGAGATCACTCCGATGATCGAGATCACAACAGAAGAGAACCGGATTGTCTTTGAGGGTGTGGTCTTTGACGTGGAGCACAAGGTGACGCGGACTGGTCGGGTCTTGATCAGCTTTAAGATGACCGACTATACCTCGAGTTTTTCCCTTCAGAAATGGGTTAAAAATGAGGAAGAAGCCCAGAAGTTTGACATGATCAAGAAGAACAGCTGGCTACGGGTGCGGGGAAATATCGAAATGAACAATTTCACGCGCGACTTGACCATGAATGTCCAAGATATCCAGGAAGTCGTGCATTATGCCCGCAAGGACCTGATGCCAGAGGGTGAGCGCCGGGTGGAATTCCACGCCCATACCAATATGTCGACTATGGATGCCCTGCCGGAAGTCGAAGAGCTGATCGCCAAGGCAGCTGAGTGGGGGCATAAGGCGGTGGCTATCACTGACCATGGCAATGTGCAGAGTTTCCCGCATGGCTTTAAAGCAGCCAAGAAAGCTGGGATCCAGCTGATTTATGGGATGGAAGCCAATATCGTAGAGGACAAGGTGCCCATCACCTATAATGAGGTGGACCTGGACCTCAATGAAGCGACCTATGTGGTCTTTGACGTGGAAACGACGGGACTTTCAGCCATCTACAATGACTTGATCCAGGTCGCTGCTTCTAAGATGTACAAGGGCAATGTCATTGAGGAGTTTGACGAGTTTATCGACCCGGGACATCCTCTGTCTGCCTTTACGACCCAATTGACAGGGATCACCAATGAGCATGTCCGGGGTGCCAAGCCCTTGGTGCAGGTTTTGAAGGAGTTTCAGGCCTTCTGTGAGGGAACCGTTCTTGTCGCCCACAATGCCACCTTTGACGTGGGCTTCATGAATGCCAACTATGAGCGTCATGGTCTTCCCAAGATCACTCAACCAGTCATCGATACCCTGGAATTTGCCCGTAACCTCTATCCAGATTTTAAACGGCATGGCTTGGGGCCATTGACCAAGCGCTTTGGGGTAGGCTTGGAGCACCACCACATGGCCAACTACGATGCGGAAGCGACGGGGCGCTTGCTTTTCATCTTTATCAAGGATGTAGCAGAAAAGCATGGCGTGACCAATCTAGCCAAGCTGAATTTGGATTTGATTAGTCCAGATTCCTACAAAAAGGCGCGGGTCAAGCATGCGACCCTCTATGTTAAGAACCAGACTGGCCTTAAGAACATGTTTAAACTGGTCTCTCTTTCTGGGACCAAATATTTCGAAGGAGTTCCACGGATTCCCAAGACCGTGCTGGACGCCCACCGCGAGGGCTTGATCCTCGGATCGGCCTGCTCGGAAGGGGAAGTCTTTGATGCGGTCATGTCGCAAGGTGTGGATGCGGCAGTCGAAGTGGCTAAGTACTACGACTTTATCGAGGTTATGCCACCGGCTATCTATGCACCCCTCATTGCCAAGGAGCAGGTCAAGGACATGGAGGAGCTCCAGACCATTATCAAGAGCTTGATCGAAGTGGGGGATCGTCTCGGCAAGCCTGTTCTTGCGACAGGAAATGTCCACTATCTGGAGCCGGAAGATGAGATCTATCGGGAGATCATTGTCCGTAGTCTCGGTCAAGGGGCTATGATTAACCGGACCATCGGGCACGGAGAAGATGCCCAGCCAGCGCCACTGCCAAAAGCGCATTTCAGAACTACCAATGAAATGTTGGATGAATTTGCCTTTTTGGGAGAAGACTTGGCGCGCAAGATTGTTATTGAAAACACCAATGCGCTCGCAGAGACCTTTGAGCCGGTCGAAGTGGTCAAGGGTGACCTCTATACGCCATTTATCGACAAAGCCGAAGAAACGGTTGCGGAATTGACCTATAAGCGAGCCTTCGAGATCTATGGTAATCCGCTCCCTGATATTGTCGATTTGCGGATTGAAAAGGAATTAACCTCCATCTTGGGGAATGGCTTTGCCGTGATTTATCTGGCATCGCAAATGCTGGTGCACCGTTCCAATGAGCGGGGCTACCTGGTTGGATCGCGTGGATCCGTTGGATCAAGCTTTGTCGCGACCATGATTGGGATCACCGAGGTTAATCCGCTTTCGCCTCACTATGTTTGTAGCCAGTGCCAGTACAGTGAGTTCATCACAGACGGTTCTTATGGATCTGGTTTTGATATGCCAGACAAGGATTGTCCAAACTGTGGCCACAAGCTCAGCAAAAATGGCCAGGATATTCCTTTTGAAACCTTCCTTGGTTTCGATGGGGACAAGGTACCCGATATCGATTTGAACTTCTCTGGGGAAGACCAGCCGAGTGCCCACTTGGATGTCCGGGATATCTTTGGGGAAGAATATGCCTTCCGGGCAGGAACGGTAGGTACGGTCGCAGCTAAGACTGCCTACGGCTTTGTCAAGGGTTATGAGCGGGACTATGGCAAGTACTACCGGGATGCCGAGGTCGAGCGCTTAGCTCTTGGTGCAGCTGGGGTCAAACGGACGACCGGTCAGCACCCGGGGGGAATCGTTGTTATTCCAAACTATATGGATGTCTATGACTTTACTCCAGTCCAGTATCCGGCAGATGATGTGACAGCTGAATGGCAGACCACCCACTTTAACTTCCACGATATCGATGAGAACGTCCTCAAGCTCGATGTCCTGGGACATGATGATCCGACCATGATTCGGAAGCTCCAGGACTTGTCAGGTATTGATCCAAATGATATCCCTATGGATGATCCAGGGGTCATGGCCCTCTTTTCTGGGACAGAAGTGCTAGGGGTAACAGCCGAGCAGATTGGAACACCGACAGGGATGTTGGGGATTCCAGAGTTTGGGACCAACTTTGTTCGGGGCATGGTCGAAGAGACTCATCCGACGACCTTCGCAGAGTTACTTCAGCTCTCTGGTCTTTCTCACGGTACCGACGTGTGGTTGGGAAATGCCCAAGACTTGATCAAGGCGGGCATTGCCGATCTATCGACCGTTATCGGGTGTCGGGACGACATCATGGTGTACCTCATGCACGCAGGTCTCAAGCCTAAGATGGCCTTTACCATCATGGAGCGCGTGAGGAAAGGGATGTGGCTCAAGATCTCAGAAGAAGAGCGCAATGGCTACATCCAAGCCATGAAGGAAAACAATGTCCCTGAATGGTACATCGAGTCCTGTGGAAAAATCAAGTACATGTTCCCGAAAGCCCATGCGGCGGCCTATGTTATGATGGCCCTTCGTGTAGCCTACTTTAAGGTACATCATCCACTTTATTACTACTGTGCTTACTTCTCGATTCGGGCCAAGGCTTTTGACATCAAAACCATGGGTGCAGGCCTTGAGGCCGTGAAAGCGCGGATGAAAGAAATCGCTGAAAAACGCAAGAACAACGAAGCTTCTAATGTAGAGATCGATCTCTACACCACCCTTGAGATTGTCAATGAAATGTGGGAGCGGGGCTTCAAGTTTGGCAAGCTAGACCTCTATCGCAGTCAGGCGACAGAATTCTTGATTGATGGGGATACCCTGATTCCGCCATTTGTCGCTATGGATGGTCTGGGAGAGAACGTTGCCAAGCAAATCGTGCGGGCGCGTGAAGAAGGAGAATTCCTCTCTAAGACCGAGCTCCGGAAGCGCGGCGGTGTTTCGTCCACCCTGGTTGAAAAGATGGATGAGATGGGCATTCTTGGCAATATGCCAGAGGATAACCAGTTGAGCCTCTTTGATGATTTGTTCTAGAAACAAAGGAGGAGAACATGAAGGTAGAAATTTTTGCAGAAGACAAACCAGCTGAAAAAGTCTTTGAGTACAAGCTAGAAGTGGCAGACAATGTGCTGCTCCTTTCCACCGCGATGATCTCAGGAGCGATTGCTCTAGCCGGCTTATTTTCAGCCTTGAAAGATTAACTGACAGCCTCTATTTTCCTTTTGAAAATAGAGGTTTTTCAGTCCTTTCAGATCTGATAAGTGTTTTCTTTGGCACTGGATTGTGTTACAATTTTTAGTGACAAGTGTTTATAACAAGTAAACAGAAAAACAATGGATGTTCTTCCAAAAAGAGGAAACAGAGGAGAAGCGTGTGGCAAGATATTTAGTAGGGCCTTACAATAATAGTTGGAATTTTATGGATGCGCTTGAAAAAGCGCAGGATGGTGATACCATCGAGTTTGAAAATGGGTATGTCTTTCAATGGCCGACAAATAAAGTGATCGAGATCGACAAGAACCTTCATTTTGTGGGGCATGTGGTCCCAAATCCAAATGGCAATGGGCGCATGTTTAACAACACGATTGAGGCTTCCTTCCGATTTGTAGAGGGAGCTCAGGTGACATTTGAAGATCTGTGGTTTAAAGTTGGTGGGAATTATACTGCCTTGCTCTTATGGAATAGCTCAGATATCACCTGTAAACAGGTCTATTTTGAAGCAACCACTCCGACAAATAGTGAATTTTTTATCTATATGGATACGCATTCGAAGTTGACACTGGAAGGAGTCGGGATGAAGGTTCCGGAAAAACACCAAAGTGCCATCGGTATGTCCGCTTCGGAATTGACTATTCGCAATTCAACGATTTTTTCTAAGATTGATCTGTCAGAAGGATCTAAATTGACCTTAGAAAATGTCCATATTGAAAAATTTGGGAATAATACGATCCATGCCAAGGACTCAGAAGTGATCGCAAAAAATTCAACGATTACAGGCGGGGATCTGGAAAAGGACTTTCCACCAGTTTGGTTGAGGAATGTCATCTGGGAGTCTGAAAACTGTAAAATTGAGTTGCCTACTGGTACTGGGGTCTGTCTTGATAATAATGTTCAATTCAATTCGGATTCGGATCATATGACCTCCATCAATTCATACAATAGTATGATCCGAGCTCATCAAGCTACATTTTCAGAATTTTTATGCGTCTATGAAGAATCCTTTGCTTCCCTGACTGGAGAAACAACCTTCTTGAATGAGAATGCTCAAACCATTTCATTTGGAGTTTTTGATGATGGTGTGCTGATGGCTGAGCATATGATTTGTCATAAGATTGCGGATCCCAATATACGGCTTCAAGGTGGAGCTTTTGCGAAGGTGGGCACCGTGACCTATAGGCAGGGCGATGCGCGTGATCTGACCAAGGAAATCGAGGATGACTGTGACTATCTTGTTGGCAGAGAAGTGGCGAAGGGCAATGCGCAAGTCGTTCCTACGGGACAGACGACGGATGCAACGGTGGCTCCAACCACCGCAAGAGACTCTGAACCAGAGAAGAAACAAGATGCTCTTCAAGAACTCAATAGCCTGATTGGTCTTGAAAAAGTCAAACATGAGATCAAGAAAATGATCAACATGGTGGAATTTAACAAGAAACGAATCGCCAGTGGCAAGGCTCCTGAAAAGCAAACCTTGCATGCTGCCTTTATGGGAAATCCTGGTACAGGGAAAACCACTGTGGCCCGTCTGTTGGGACAAGTGCTCTTTGATGCAGGTGTCCTCTCAGGAGAAGAATTCCGTTTCGTGGAAGCAACGGAGTCCGATCTGATCTCTTCAAATATTGGAGGAACAGCTGAACAGACCCAAGCCCTGCTTGAAAAAGCGCGAGGAGGCATCCTCTTTATTGATGAAGCCTATAGCTTGGATAAAAAGGACAGCGGTGCGGACTTTGGGATCGAGGCGATCAATACCATCCTCAAATTTATGGAGGACAATCGTGACGACATCATGATTATCTTTGCCGGCTATACCAAGGAAATGGAGGAGTTCTTAAAGACCAATCCAGGCCTTCGTTCTCGGGTACCAAATAATTTCATCTTTGAAGATTTTACAGGAGATGAGATTGTCCAACTAGGTGAAATGATCCTAAGCAAAGGAGACTACAAACTCGAAGACCGGGATTACTATGCGCGGCATGTTAAGCGGGCTTATGATGGCTCGCTAGATAAGAGCAATGGTCGCTGGATCCGTAACCTGGATGAACAATTGACCAAGACCATGGCAGATCGGGTGGTGGCCCAAGGTTCTGACGATATTGAGACCATCCTCAATAGCGATATCGATGCTGTTCTTAACCAAGGAAAGTATCAAGCCGGAGCCGACAAGGAAGAAGATGGAATGGCCGCCCTCAACCGTTTGGTTGGAATTGCTAAGGTGAAAGAGCAAGTCGAACAATTCGTAGCCATGGCTGAGTTCAATCAAAAACGAGCTGAACAAGGTGGCATCGTCGAAGACATGACCTTGCACTCCCTCTTTCTTGGAAATCCTGGTACAGGGAAGACCACCGTGGCCCGCATTTTGGGCAATATCCTCTTCCAAAAAGGGGTTATCAAGCAGAAGAAATTCATCGAAGTATCGCGGAGCAATCTGGTTGGAGGCTACCAAGGTCAAACAGCTTTGAAGACGCGCGAAGTCCTAGAAAGTGCACTGGGGGGAGTCCTCTTTATCGATGAGGCCTATACGCTCTATACCGGTTTAAATGACGATTTTGGGAAAGAAGCCTTGGACGAAGTCCTCAAATTTATGGAGGACCACCGCCGCGATATCGTTATTATCTTTGCAGGCTATACAAAAGAGATGCACGACTTCTTGCAGGTCAATTCAGGTCTGCAAAGCCGGATCCCGACTACATTTGATTTTGAAGACTACAGCCCAGATGAGATCGTCGAGATCGGTCTGTTGGGATTGCGCAAGCAAGGCTACCAAGTCAATGAAGCTCTTTATGGAGAGATCGTCAGAGGAAATTATATGCGTGCCAATGACCATAGTAATGGTCGCTGGGTCCGCAATCTCAATGAAAAACTCTTGCGCCAAGTATCGACGCGAGTAACCCGTGAAGGTAGTACGGATTACAATTCGATTTTGGATCAAGATTTGGAAGTCTTGAGGGAGAATGGCAATTCTGGGCATCCCCATACAGTGGATGATCAAGGCTATGTTCTTCCTTAAGCAAGAAGGAACAAGAAAAAGAGGCTGGGACAAAAGTCCTAGCCTCTCAATTATTTTTGGATTGTCGAGCAAGACGCAGTGGTTGAGTGGGCTCTACTACGCTGATTTCATCAGCTTTTACAGCCCTACTCAACTGTGCGGAGGTGGGACGACGAAATCGAATTCTAACGAATTACCGATTTCTGTCCCACTCTCTTTTTGCATGGACTTATGGTATACTAGAAGGAGATCATTCACTTATGAAGGAGAAAACAATGGTTTTACCAAATTTTAAAGAAAACCTCGAAAAATACGCAAAATTGTTGGTGGCGAACGGCATCAACGTGCAACCTGGCCATACCTTGGTCTTGAACATTGATGTGGAACAAAGAGAATTGGCCCACTTGATTGTGAAGGAAGCCTATGCCTTGGGGGCCCACGAAGTGATTGTCCAATGGGCAGATGATTTCACTACCCGGGAAAAATTCCTCCATGCACCGATGGATCGTTTGGACAATGTGCCAGACTACAAGATCGCGGAGATGAACTACCTCTTAGACCACAAAGCTAGTCGCTTGGGTGTACGCTCGTCTGATCCAGGTGCCTTGAACGGCGTTGATGCAGAGAAGCTTTCTGCTTCTGCCAAGGCTTTGGGCATGGCTATGAAACCAATGCGCATCGCCACTCAATCCAACAAGGTCAGCTGGACCGTTGCTGCAGCAGCTGGTTTAGAATGGGCGAAAAAAGTCTTCCCAAATGCGGCGAGCGATGAAGAAGCAGTGGATCTCCTGTGGGATCAAATCTTCAAGACCTGCCGGGTGTACGAAGAAGATCCAGTCAAGGCTTGGGAAGAGCATGCTGCTATTTTGAAGAGCAAGGCAGATACACTTAATAAAGAACAATTCTCAGCCCTTCATTACACAGCTCCTGGGACTGATTTGACTCTTGGCTTGCCGAAAAACCACGTCTGGGAATCTGCCGGAGCCATCAATGCCCAAGGTGAAAGCTTCTTGCCAAATATGCCGACAGAAGAGGTCTTCACAGCTCCTGACTTCCGTCGTGCAGAAGGTTATGTCACTTCCACAAAACCGCTTAGCTACAATGGGAACATCATCGAAGGCATCAAAGTGACCTTTGAAAATGGAGAAATTGTGGATATCACAGCAGAAAAAGGCGATCAAGTCATGAAAGATTTGGTCTTCAAAAACAAGGGAGCGCGTGCCTTGGGTGAATGTGCCCTCGTCCCAGATCCAAGTCCAATTTCCCAATCAGGCATTACCTTCTTTAATACTCTCTTTGATGAAAATGCCTCTAACCACTTGGCCATCGGGGCAGCCTATGCAACCAGCGTAGAAGGTGGCGCAGAGTTCACAGAAGAAGAACTCGAAGCAGCCGGCCTCAATCGCTCAGATGTCCACGTCGACTTCATGATCGGCTCAAGCCAAATGAATATCGACGGCATCCGAGAAGACGGCACCCGCGTCCCAGTCTTCCGCAACGGAGATTGGGCAATATAGGGAGCAAAACAGAAATCAGTGACTCGAAGAGTTTGATTTCGTAGTTTTGCCCCCGCACAGTTGATTAGGAAGTACAAGTACCGTAGGTAGGAGTAGTTCCAATCAACCACTGCGCCGAGAGACAGAAATCAGTAACTCGAAGAGTTTGATTTCTACCTCGCTTTTCGGTTTTAAGGCTCGGGCAAAAAAGCTCCACAGGACCTTTTTAGTACCCCCGCCCAGTTGATTAGGAAGGGGCCTTGCTTCGCAATCCCTATCTGCCACCTCAAAACAGTGTTTTGAGCAATCAACCACTGTGCCGAGAGACAGAAATCGGTAGATGCAGTCTCGTAAAAAAAGTAAGGTAGTAGTGATGATTCACTACTACCTTACTTTTTTGTCATTTACCCTATTCTAATATCAAAAGTCCTTCTTTGATTTCAAATGGGTTGTTTGGGTTAATGCGGTCATAGAACATGATACCGTTGGTGTGGTCGATTTCATGTTGAACGACGATGGAGTTGTAGCCTTTGAGTTTGATGCGTTTCTTTTCCCCATCTTTTGTGAAATACTCAACAGTCACGCGGGCATGGCGAACCACATATCCTGGGACGTTGCGGTCTACTGAGAGACAGCCTTCCCCGTCGCCAAGAGCTGCATCTTGCACAGAATGGGCGACAACCTTTGGATTGTACATGACTTCTTGAAGGCTATAGGCTTCTTTTGGTGGGTTGCCATCGGCATCTTCTGGATTGGGAACCAAAACAGCGATGATTCGTTTAGAGATATCCAACTGTGGTGCTGCGAGTCCCACTCCTCCACGGAGGCCAAGTTTTTCAGCCATAACAGGGTCTTGAGAATGGTGCAAGAATTGCATCATTTTTTCACCCAGGATAATTTCCTGATCAGACAAAGGGAAGGTCACGTCTTCTGCAACAGCTCGAAGTGTTGGATTTCCTTCGCGGATAATGTCATCCATATCAATCAAATGGGACGCTCTTGTAACTTTTTCAATTGCTTTCATCGTTTTACTCTCACTTTCTTTCTACCCTCCATGATAACACAAAAGAGCCTAAAATTAAAGTTATCTGTCGACGGTTTCCGCATGTTTAATGGACAAATCATTCATCCTTTTTGCATCTAAAATCGTATAGATCCGTCCTTCTCTTTGGACTAAGCCCTCTTCGATCATCTGCTTGATGACGCGGCTAAGGTGGCGGTAGCTGATTCCAAAACGCAGAGCCAGCTGATTCATCTTGGGCTTGAGGGTCCCATTTTCATCGCAATGCTCCAGAAAATGTGTAGCGAGGCGTTCCTTGACCGAATAATGAAAGTTAGCAGGAGCTAAATAGTTGATCTGGTGCAATTTCTCAGCCAAGGTCTTGGCCGTAGAGCGCAAAAAGGTTGGATCAAGCAGGAGGCGCTTCTTAAAGTGCTGGGCTGGGAGCTGAACGACTAGTGAGTCTTGGTCTGCAATGACCGATGTGATACAGACCCGATCGAGCAGGAGCTCAATCTCTCCTAAGAGTCCAGGTTTTTCTTGGATTTCAAGGATGGTGTCGCTGCCGTTTTCAAGACTGTGGACGATCTTGAGCCGACCTTTGAGAAAATAAGGAATGACATCTTGTTCAGAACCTTGGCGGCAGATATAATCTCCAGTCTGGTAGAGAACGAGGTCCAGCTGGCTGAGGCAGTCGCCCGGAAAGATCTGGTCCAATTGGTAGTCCGTGATGATTTCCTTGAGTCTTGTAGATGGGGAAATTTTTTTCATCTTAATCTCCTAAAATAGGACAAATGTCCTGTTTTTCTATTTCTAAATTGATTATACTAGGATTCTATTGAAAATACTAGTTTGAATCTTTTCTGAAAAAACTAGTGAAATCAAAATGTTACCAGTAAAGTGTAGGAAATAAAAAATGAAAAAAACAATGGAAAGAATCAGTCTCTTGAGCTTGTCGCTCATGCTGATCTCATCTTTTTCAATTACAGCCGGTTTGCCGGCTATGAAGGCTTATTTTAGCCAATTTGGCTATACAGCAAGTCAGGTAGAACTCTTGGTTTCCCTGCCAGCCTTTGCGGTCGTAGCCATGCTCTTTTTAAATAGCATGATCGAGCGGTGGATGAGTGAGCGCCAGATGATTGTCGTAGGGCTCTTGCTCTTTTCAACTAGTGGCCTCTTGCCTTTGGTCGTGCAGGACTATCCTCTCATCTTTCTAAGTCGTTTGCTCTTTGGCTTGGGGACAGGAATGATCAATGCCAAGGCTATTTCAATTATCAGTGAGCGCTACTCAGGCAATGATAAGACTCGGATGCTGGGGTATCGGGGCTCTGCTGAAGTGGTGGGTTCTGCCATCTTGACCTTTATCGTGGGCCAACTCTTACCCCTAGGCTGGCCAGCGATCTTTGCCGTATATGGTGGTGGTTACTTGATTTTACTCCTCTATCTCCTTTTTGTCCCTTATCCTAAGGAGAAAAAACAGGCTAACTTGAAGGAGAAAAAGAAAGGTTCCGCACGCCTTCGCTCCCCTCAATGGCGTTTTAGTCTAATGCTAGCCGTGATTGCTGGTATCATCATTTGTTTCAATTCCATCATTAGCCTGCGCGTGCCGGATATCATCGTTGATGCTCGTATGGGAACGGCGACAACAGCTGGAACCGTCTTGAGTCTGATGCAATTGACAGGGATTGTAGCAGGAGTGGGCTTTGCTAGTTTGACACATGTTTTCAAAAAGAACTTGCTCATGATCATGTGCTTTGGTTTTGGACTAGCTCTGGCCTTGATTGGCTTGTCCGGACAGCTGTGGAGCCTGGTTTTAGGAACCCTTTTAGCAGGATTTACCTACAGTACGGGAGTCACCAGTATCTTCTATCACCTATCTGAAAAAATACCGACCAATCTCCTGAACCTTGCGACCTCGCTGGTCTTGATCGGCTGCAATCTCGGATCAGCCCTCTCTTCTTTCTTTATCCAGTTGGTGACGCCACTAGCTCCTACCAATCACCTGCTCTTTGTCTGGATTGGTGCTTTGATGGTTGGAACGGGAGTCTTCGCCTCACAATTACTAGCACGAACGAAATGATGGAGAAATCATTTCGTTTTTTTAATTCAATCTATTGCGTCCTGTTACTAGCTCGTGTTATTATAGGAGGAGTGTGAAAAAAAGATTAGTTTAAAGGATAGAATAATGAAAAAAATCATGGAGAAAGTGAGTATTCTCGCGCTTTCATTTATTTTGACGACCTCGTTTTCGATTTCGAGTGCGCAGTCGGCCATGTTTGCCTATTACAAGGGAATTCCTCACAGCATGATTGAGCTCTTGGTCTCGCTTCCTTCAGCAGGGATCATGGTTTCGCTCATCTTCAATAAATGGATTGGACGTCTATTTTCAGAGCGTCAGATGATTGTGACGGGCCTAGTTGCTTACGCCCTATGTGGCTTTATTCCCTTAATCAGTCCAGCTTATCCGGTTGTCTTTTTGTCTCGGATTATTTTCGGGATGGCGGTTGGCTTGCTCAATGTTTCTGCCATTGCCATTATCAGTGAGCGCTATAAAGGAAAAGAACGCGTCCAAACCCTTGGCATTCGTGGTTCTGCAGAGGTTGTTGGGACGGCTGTTTTAACCTTTGGAGTCAGCCTTTTGATTCGTTTTGGCTGGCAGGCTGCCTTTCTCGTATACGGTATCAGTATTCCTATCTTACTTTTGTATCTCTTATTTGTGCCCTATGGATCTACGACGGATGCAGTGGAGGAAAAACACCGGGATGTGAAGATGACGGGGGGACAATGGCGGACTGCGCTCGGCTTAGCGGTCGTTGCGGCAGCTATCGTCTTGTCCAATGTCATGATCACCGTTCGGATTCCAAGTGTGGTAGAACAAGTTGGACATGGCACTGCCCAAACTGCTGGGGTTATTTTAGCAGCCATGCAATTTGTTGGGATCTTAGCAGGTTTGGCCTTCTCGCCCTTGACCCAACTATTCCGCGATCGTTTATTATTAGTTTCGGGAGTAGCTTTTGGTGTGGCCCAAATGTTGATCGGGGTCTCTCCAAATCTCTTGATTCTTGCCCTTGTAACCATTGCTTCTGGCTTCGCCTACAGTGTAGCTTTGACAACAGTTTACAATGTCTTATCTGATAAGATGCCAGCAGGGGTCTTGAGCCAGGCAACGTCCATGGCGGTTTTGGGATGTAGTACAGGTTCGATCGCAACGACCTTTGTCCTTAGTCTATTAGGGACGATCTCATCTGCTCCAATCTTCATTTTTGGATTTTCTGGTATCCTCTTGATCCTGGTTTCCTTTTTTGGTCTTTGGATTGTGCGAAAGAGCGGGAAGTAAACATGCGCCTAGATAAATTTTTAGTGGATTGTGGCGTGGGGAGCAGGACCGAGGTCAAGCAACTCCTCAAGCAAAAGAAAATCGCAGTAAATGGAAAAAAAGAGACAGCAGGAAAGCTGCAGATTGATCCAGACAAGGATCAGGTGACCTTTATGGGGGAAGACCTGGTCCATGAAACCTTCGTGTATTATCTGCTTAATAAACCAGCTGGGGTTATCTCAGCGACTGAAGATGATCACCACCAAACTGTGCTGGATTTATTGGATGAGACAGCCCGTCAAAAGGAAGTCTTTCCTGTCGGACGTCTGGATATCGATACCCATGGCTTGCTACTTTTGACCAATAATGGCAAGCTCGCCCATGCCATGCTTTCGCCGAAAAAGCATGTGTCGAAGATCTACCGTGCCCAGGTGGCTGGGATCATGGATGAGGCAGATGTAGCCCGTTTTGAAGCAGGCATTGCCCTCAAAGACTTCACGACCTTGCCCGCGAGATTGCAGATCTTAGAGGTGAATGAGGCAAATGCCAGCTCCTACGTCGAAATCGAAATCGCTGAAGGAAAATTCCATCAGGTCAAGCGCATGGTCGCTGCCTGTGGCAAGGAAGTGGCAGATTTAGAGCGGATCTCTATGGGTCCTCTAACGCTAGATCCAAGCCTGAAATTGGGAGAATGGCGGAGACTTCATCCTTCTGAACTCAAGTCCCTAGAGGTCTTCGGAGTTCCCTTATAAGCAAAAAACAAGCAGTCTGATTCTTACAGGTTGCTATTTTTTATTTGTATCAAGAAAATGTACTGAAAAGACAAAAAATGAATTTAATTGCTTGTACTATCAAAGCAAATTGTTTATAATGAAAAAAGATAGGTTGTGTATAAATTCACAATATGTAGTGATAATTTTTCGACTCACATACCTTATCTAGTAAACGTAGAAAAAGGAGAAAAATCGTTTATGAAAAAGTGGCTCTATTCTGTTGTGACAACAGTTGCCCTATTTTTACTAGCAGCTTTAGGATTTGCCAAACCCAATAGTCCAGCTAAAGTCCATGCAGATACGATCAATGATGTTGTGACATCTGTAAACATCTCGAAATCAACTGGTGGAGCGATTACAGATCCACTCGGTGTTTGGGAAAGTTTTCAAGTTGAAGCAAACTTTGTGTTGCCGAATGGACGTGTAAAAAAGGGAGATCAGACCGTTATCCAACTTGGAGATGACTTTAAGGTCTTTGAAACGGACACCATTGACCTGCTGGATCCAAGTGGTCAAAAAGTTGCGACAGCAACGGTAGATGATCAAAGAAAGGTCATCACCGTAACCTATACAGACTATCCTGAAAGAATGGCCAATGTGACAGGGAAACTGCGTTTCTTTGCGCGTGTAGACCACCAAGTCGTCAAAGGACAAAAGACACTTGATTTTACTCTTACGATCGATAAGAAAGTGATTTCGGGTGGGAATATCGATTACAAAGGGGTCAATCCAGGTGAGAATCCTCCTACTCCAGAAGTCTTTAGCAAATGGGGGTGGACCAACTCAGATGATAAATTAAAATTGACCTATACCTTGAATATCAATCAAGGCCATACAGCCCTTCATAATATTGACATTAAAGACCAATTGGCCTTTACAGATGGAAAAATCAAAGCAGATTCTGTCAACATCCATACAGGAACTTGGCAGGTCAGTGATGAAGATGGGGCTTATCATTTAAAAGATACCACAAACGTCACCAAGAATTATTCCCCTGTTGTCAGCGCTGATGGTCGTTCTCTAACGGTTCATATTGGAGATCTAGCTCCTGAACAAGGGATGACTGTTCGCTATGATGTCTATCTGGACAAGGTTCCAGCTATCAATACATCCTTTAAAAACAATGCTAGCATGACAGCTACAGAAATCAAGGAACAAAATAAGGTTGCAGACATTCTGTATCAGTTCCTTGATGGAGACTTCAATGGTGAGAAATATTCCTTCACCATTCACAAAAAAGGTGAAAATGGTCAAGCTCTTGCAGGTGCTGTCTTTGCTGTGACAGCAGATGATACAGGTGAGCAAGTGGGAACCATTACGACAGATGAGAATGGTGTTGGCACCATTACGGGCTTGATCAAGCAGGCTTATACAGTTCAAGAGATCAAGGCTCCAACAGGCTATGTGCTCTCTGAAGAACCTATCAAGATCAGCAAGGATGATTTTGGAAATGACCTCGCGATTTCTCGTGATGTCGTAAACCAAAAAGAAAAAACAAGCGTTGCTGGTCAAAAGACATGGAATGATAATGATAACCAAGATGGCAAGCGTCCATCAAAAATCACCGTCAATCTCCTAGCAAATGGAGTTAAAGTTGCTTCTAAAGAAGTGAAACCAGATGCTGCAGGAACCTGGGCTTATCAGTTTGATAATCTCGATGTGGTCGATGATGCTGGTAATGTCATTGCCTACACTGTTTCAGAAGAAGCTGTTGAAGGCTATGAAACAACTATTGAAGGAAGTAATATTACTAACACTCGGACACCAGAAGTTGTTGAGATTCCAGTAACGAAAGTTTGGAAAGACAATGACAACCAAGATGGCGTTCGTCCTGACAAGGTCACTGTTCGTCTCCTTGCGGATGGTCGAGAAGTAGCTAGCCAAGAGCTCAGTGAAGCAACTGATTGGAAGACAGTCTTTACCAATCTTCCAAAATACAATCACGGTAAACAA
Source organism: Streptococcus sp. HCA-5024 (assembly GCF_037890265.1). Classification (NCBI taxonomy): domain Bacteria; kingdom Bacillati; phylum Bacillota; class Bacilli; order Lactobacillales; family Streptococcaceae; genus Streptococcus; species Streptococcus sp. HCA-5024. Next base: position 25,743 of record NZ_JBBKBR010000007.1, on the reverse strand, counting down.
ATTGTCTACACAGTCACAGAAGACACAGTAGCCAATTACTCTGCTGCGATTGATGGAACAACCATTACCAATAGCTACAAGCCAGGTAAAACCAGCGTCACTGTTACAAAACGTTGGGAAGACAACAATGACCAAGATGGCAAACGTCCAAGCGCCATTAAGGTACAGCTCTATGCAGATGGCAAAGCTCAAGGAAAAGAAGTGGAACTTTCTGCTAAAAATAACTGGACTCATACCTTTAGCAATTTGCCTCTAAAAGCGAAAGGCAAAGAGATTCAGTACCAAGTGAAAGAAGTTGGAACAGTCAAAGGCTATACTAGTACGGTCGATGACAGTAACAAGGGAAATGTAGTGATTACCAATAGCCGCACACCAGAAGTAACAGAAGTAGCGGTCAAGAAGATCTGGGATGATGCAGACAATAAAGATGGTCTTCGTCCTGAAAAAATCACAGTTCGTCTCCTTGCGGATGGTCAAGAAGTAGCTGTAAAAGAAATCACAGCTACTGATAATTGGCAGGCAAGCTTCACGGATCTACCTGTATACAAGGAAGGTAAGAAGATTGCCTACACGATTACAGAGGATCCAGTAGCAGGTTATACAAGCAACATTGATGGTTTCACGGTAACCAACCGTCATACGCCACCAACAACACCTCCTACCACACCACCAAGCACACCGCCAACGACTCCTCCTACAACCCCACCAACGACACCGCCAACAACACCGCCAACAACACCTCCTACAACTCCACCGACGACACCACCAACAACGCCGCCAAGCACACCGGAAAAACCAGAAACTCCAACTACACCAAAAGAAGGAAAGAAAAAAATTCTTCCAACAACTGGTGAAGTTGTTGCTTACGGGTTGACCATACTCGGTGCCCTCTTAGCAATTTTTGCTTTGGCTTTGCTCTTGCGTGGTAAACGGAAAGAGAAATAAGCTTCATACCGATAAAAGGCAAATATCCTAGAGATATTTGCCTTTTTGTATACGTTGATTGAAGAGTGATCCATCAAACCGTCCAAATTCTCAAGGTTCTTTTTAGAAAAGAGAAAACTCATCTTGAAGGAAACATAAGTGTTTGACAGAAAGATGAAATCTTGGTAGAATAAGAAGGTCGAATAGACAACTAACTCTTTCTTGGTAGCAGGATATGCCAAACCTGCCACTCGGATAGAGCATAAAGAAAAGGAGCTTATCATGGCAATCTCAAAAGAGAAAAAAAATGAAATCATTGCACAATACGCACGTCACGAAGGTGACACTGGTTCAGTAGAAGTACAAGTTGCTGTCCTTACTTGGGAAATCAACCACTTGAACGAACACATCAAACAACACAAAAAAGACCACGCTACTTACCGTGGTTTGATGAAGAAAATCGGTCGCCGTCGTAACTTGTTGGCTTACCTTCGTACAAACGACGTTAACCGTTACCGTGAGTTAATCAACTCTCTTGGACTTCGTCGTTAATCTGCTCTATTTTCCACTTACGCTGCGTTGTCACCTTGCCTCGATATACTCGAGTATAATCTTCGGCTACGGTTCCTAGCATCGTAAGGTAAAATAGACCAGAACTATCTCCCTTCGGGGAGATTTTTTGTTTTCACTAGGATTTTAGCCCGAGCTCAAAACAGCTCTCTGAATTCAGAGGGCTGTTCTTTTTTGCCAAGTGCTTAGGCCGTGTTCAATTGAATACAAAAAAAGTTACTCTATTATAGGGTGGCTTTTCTTTTTCACTAGAATTACAGTACAATCTTCGGTTCATCGCCTTGTCTAGAAACGTTTTTATCCAGCAAGAATGGAGCTCTCTGAATTCAGGGGGCTGTTTTCTTGTCTTTTCCTTATCAAACGAGATCCATTATTCTGAGGAAGTCGTTTTGTTTGACAGATGTAATATATAGAGTTACAATTGATGCATCTTAAGAAATAGAGGTTATCGATATGATTGATATTACATATCTAGACGGTGCAAAACAAGAAAGAGTCATGCATTTTGATTCCTACGATGAGTTTGAACGCTCCCAACAAGCCTGCTTGATTGGGGTAGCAGATTTTTATCCTGTTGTGAAACTAACCTATAATGGTCATGAATTGGATTACCAAGGGACTTACGGAGATGTCTTCTTCTATTTAATGAAGCAAGATTTGACGCAGTACCAAAACTAAAGGAGAAAGAAAATGACAAAAGCAATTACAGATGCAACATTTGAAGCAGAAACCAAAGAAGGCTTGGTCTTGGTAGACTTTTGGGCAACCTGGTGTGGTCCATGTCGCATGCAAGCTCCTATTTTAGAAAAATTATCGGAAGAACTTTCGGAAGATGAGTTAAAAATCCTAAAAATGGATGTGGATGAAAATCCAGAAACAGCGCGTGCTTTCGGCATTATGTCCATTCCAACCTTGCTCTTTAAAAAAGATGGGCAGGTTGTTAAACAAGTAGCAGGAGTGCATACCGCAGCACAAATTAAGGCCATTGTGGCAGAGTTGAGTTAAAAAGCAAAAAAGCTAAAGAGGAATGAACCTTCTTTAGCTTTTTTTGAATCTTATTCTCCCAATTCTGCACTGTAAGCAATAATTTGATCGACAGTGTCTGAAAGGAATTGGATGGTATCACGAAGTGGTTTGTCAGTTGAGATGTCTGCTCCGATGATCATGGCTGACTCAAGTGGCGTCTTGCTACCACCTGATTTAAGGAGGTCCAGCCAATCTTTGGCTCCGTTTTCGGAGTTCTTCAAATGCAGGTAACCCGCTGTTGAGATAACCAAGCCAGCTGAGTAGGTGTAGCTGTAAAGCCCCATATAGTAGTGGCTTTGGCGCATCCAGGTCAAAGCCGCGTCATCATCGATCTCAACGGCGTCACCCCAGAATTCTGTCAAGACTTCCTTCATGATGCTATTGAGCTTGCTAGCACCGAAGGTACCACCTTCTTCGATCAGGGTGTAGACCTTGCGTTGGAAGGCTGCTTCCAACAAGTGGGTGATGAAGTTGTGGAAGTAGGTGTCTGTCAAACGGTGAGCCAAGGCAAAACGTTTTTGACGAGGATCGTCAAACTGGTGTTCCAAATAGTCGCTGAGGAGGAGCTCGTTAAAGGTAGAAGGAGCTTCCACATAGTAGGTCGACATGTGGGCGTTGAAGTAGCTTTGGTTGTTGTCTGAGAAGATGAATTGACCAGAGTGTCCGATCTCGTGGATCAGAGTGTAGACATCGCTCATCCGTCCTGTCCAGCTCATGAGGACATAAGGATGGACGCGGTATGGATCGGCCGCATAACCACCAGAATCCTTGCCTTCATTGGCCGCAAAGTCAACCCAGCGTTCAGTTTGGTAGCGGGCGATTTCGCGTGAGTATTCTTCTCCAAGAGGTGCTACAGATTTCATAACCAAATCATAAGCGTCATCAATGGTAACGTCAGGGTTGAGTGCACTGTCCAAGTCCAGCTTCCAATCAGCAAAGGTCATTTTTTCAAGGCCGTTGACCTTGGCCACGTGTTTGAGGAATTTTTGAGCGACCGGAGCAAAGTCCTTCATGATCAGGTCAATCTGACGATCAAACATGGCACGATCTACTTCCTGCTCAGCTAGGAGATAGTCAAAGACAGAATCGTAGCCTCTCATATCTGCAATCAGTTTTTCAGACTTGACTTGAGCTAGATAGGTAGCAGCAGCCGTGTTTTGGTGCTTGCGGAGACCTTCTGAGAAGGAACGAAAGGCTTTTTCACGAACTTCCGCATTCTCATGGTTTTGGTAGAAGTTTTCATAGGTAACAAAGCTATTCTTGTAGACTTTTCCATCCACTTCAAAATCAGCCATTTCAAAGTCACCTGCCCGCATCTTGGTATAGATGTCTTGAGGTCCGTAGAAGACTTCACCCAGGTTGGTCAAGGTCTTTTCCACATCAGCTCCCAAGTAGTGAGCTTTTTTAATTTTAGCCTGACGAATGGCAAAAGTGAGGTGAGGGAGTTGCCCCAGGCGTTCGAGGACTTCTTCATCCGCTTCTACCAAAGCATCATCAAAGAAGGAAAGTTCGACGCTTGCCCAAGTTTCGAAATCCATCCCTGCTTGGGCAATCTCTGCGAAAGCTTCATCACCAAAGTCAGTGGTTTGGGGCATAAAGCTGTAGTTGCCAATGTGGCTGAGTTGGATCTGAATTTGTTCAAAGACCGCAAAGGCAGCTTCAAAGTCTTCAAAGGTGTGGAGGTTGCCTTTGTAGTTACGGACAAATTCATTGATTTCTTCACGTGTTTTTTCAATGGCGCGCAAGAAGTCTTCCTGGTCTTGGTAGAGGGCTGTGAGATCCCAGAGTTCGTTCTCAGGAAATTCAGAACGTTTTTTTAATTCCATAATTTTCTCCTTTTGATCGGTGTTCTTCCTTAAGTATAGCAGAAAACAGGATAGAAACATAGAGGGAGAGGGGAAAATGCTTGTGTAAAAATCTTGAAAAGAGCTGGAAAAATTGACCATTTTTGATATACTAGGATAGATATGAGGAGGTTTTTATGAAAAAGGTTATGATTTCACTACTGGCGGGTGCGTCCGTTCTAGCTCTGGTGGCTTGTACGCCCAAACGCTATGAACGCCAAAGTAAACCAAAGACAGCAACGTCATCATCGGTTAAAAAAGAAAAGAAGGATACGGGTCAAAAGTATTATCAAGAGGTTTTGGAGCGGTATGCTAAGTATGATACTGCTCTTAAAAATGGCGATAAAACAGGCCTCTTTGAGGAATTAGGTAAGATAAAATCTGGCTCAGAAGAAAGCATCTATCTGGATGCCTTGGAACGCTTAGGAACTCCGGTAACTTTCCAATACGCTTTTACAGACTTGAACAAAGATGGTGTGGATGAGCTCTTGGTGACCAATCAATACACTGGAAACAAACAGTATGTTTCTGCTATCTATTACCTCAAGGGTCAAAAAGCTGAATTGCTCCATACAGCTTATACAGCTGCGGTGGGCGGTTATCGCTCCAGTTTAGATGTTTTTGACAATGGGCAAATCGTCTATGCGACTTGGCAATCTGTGAGCCCAGACCGGGAATTGACCCTTTATTCGCTAGGAAAAGGGGAAGCCAAGGAAGAAAAGAAAGCAACCATTCAAATTGGTGGGGACCAAACAGCAGAACAAGCTCTTGGAATTTCAGCCAAGAAGTTGGATCTTAGTAAGCTAGACTGGAAAACCTTTGACGGTTCAGGGAATTCCAAATCAACAGCAAAAACAGAAGAGAAAAAATCGGAAAGTTTCCAAGTGCAAGTCAGTGTGTCGGATCTTCGTATTCGAAAAGAACCATCTACTTCAGCTCCCTCTGCAGGAATGATCGCAAAAGGAACTCACACCATTACGGAAACAGTAGAGGCAGACGGCCATACCTGGGGCAAATTGGAATCTGGACAAGGCTGGATCGCCCTTGACTTCACAACGCGGGTGGATGGTTCTAAATCAGCAAGTTCAAGTAAGAAAAGCAGCGGAATGAACATTCAAGAAATTCAGAACGGTGATTTTTCAAGTATTGCAGGGACTTGGAGAAATGGTCTAGGTTGGGTTCTGGAATTTGATAAAGATGGTTTGACAGGAAAAGGATTTGTAACAGATGGTAGTGGAGTTGTTGATAGAATTAATCCCGATCACGGCTATATTAGTGGGGGGATCCATAGTTCAAAACCAAATACAGCTGGTGGAGCTGCGATCTCATTCTTGCCAGCTGGAACACCTATGAAGCCAGATAGCAATCAAAATAGTGATCCATCAGATACATCAAAAGACCGTATATGGGTTGGGCAACAATATATTTGGGATACTGACTCGTTCTTCTACCGTGTGGACTAAAGGAGTGCTACTATGAGAAAATTGATGATTACGCTATTAGCAGGTGCATCCGTGCTATCTCTAGTGGCTTGCACGCCCAAACGTTATGAACGCCAAAGTAAACCGAAAACGGCAAGCTCTTCGTCGGTCAAAAAAGAGAAGACGGATACAGGTCAAAAGCACTATCAAGAGGTATTGGAGCGGTACAAGGCTTATGCAACCGCAATTAATGCCAAAGATCAAACGGCTTTACAAAATGAACTGAAGAAGATCGAAGCAACTTCAGAAGAATATGCCTATGTCTTTAACCTTCAAACACTTGGGAGTACCAATGAGTGGCAATATGCTTTTGAGGATCTTAATCGTGATGGTTATGACGAGTTACTGATTGGGGATGGCAAAACGATTGCTGCTGTGTATTATTTGAAAGATAAGCAGCCAACCTTGCTCCACGTAGCCTATGTGGCTTCTGCAGGTGGTTATCGCTCTAGTTTAGAAGTTTTTGACAATGGGCAAATCGTTTATGCTACTTGGCAATCCCTTAATCCAGAAATGGAATTAACCCTTTATTCGCTAGGAAAAGGGGAAGCCAAGGAAGAAAAGAAAGCAACCATTCAAATTGGTGGAAAGGAAACAGCAGAACAAGCTCTTGGGATTTCAGCTAAGAAGTTGAACCTCAGTAAGCTAGACTGGAAAAAATTTGATGGTTCAGGGGATTCCAAATCAACAGCTAAAGCAGAAGAGAAAAAATCAGAAAGCTTCCAAGTACAAGTTACCGTAGCCGATCTTCGTATTCGAAAAGAACCGTCTACTTCAGCTCCCTCAGCAGGAATGATCGCAAAAGGTATTCACACCATCACGGAAACCGTAGATGCGGATGGCCATACCTGGGGCAAATTGGAATCTGGACAAGGCTGGATTGCCCTTGACTATACAACGCGAGTGGATGGAAATGCCGAATCAGCTCCTGCCCCTGCCAAAACAAGCACTGGGATGAATCTGGATGAAATCAAAGCTGGAAATTTCTCAAGTGTAGCGGGAGTTTGGAAAAATAAGTACGGTACGAGCATTGAGTTTGATGCGCAAGGAATTGTGAAGGTCAATGGTAGTGCTGTTAATGGTGTTCAATTTTCTGGTTTTTACTTCAAGGAGGGTAATCTACACGGAGTTAGTCGGATGCCTGGGGCAACGAATGAAACGCCTATTCTTTTCATTCCTTCAAGAGAAGGTGGCAGTGAATCCATTTACTGGAGTAAGAGTGATGCTACGAATGGGAACGATTTGTACTACCGTGTGAACTAAAAAATAAGGAGACAAACTTGAAAAAAATTGGAACATATTTGCTGGCTACAGCCCTCTTGCTTTCCCTAGCAGCTTGCGCCCCAAAACGCTATGAGCGTAAGCACAGTCCGGTAGGGGCTTCATCGGTAAAAAAATCATCTGACAAGGCCCAAGAAAAAGAGCAAACAGAAGAAGCTAAGTCAGATGAACATGACAAAGAAGCCATTGGGACCTTATCAAAAGCAGACCAAGCGGATATCTATTCGATTATTGAAAACAGTGCGTCTTTGACTTATTCACTTCAGGTGCAACCGACTCGTTTGCTGGAGTTGAACAATAATCACAGTGCAGTTGAAGGCTACTCGCAAGACATGTTCATTGATTACTACAATACCTACACGCCGGGAACTTATAATTTGCAAGATGTCATTGATAAATTGAATGCAGAAGAGACATCGGACTCTATCCGTAGTCTGTCACAAGACCAGCTGATCCAACTGACAAACGAAAAGAAGGACGGCTGGATCTATTCGACAAAAGACAAGGCCTTCTACGAAATTGTAGCTGGTGGTCGTGGCGGAGCGATGCCACCGATGGAAATCCCTTCACCGGATGAATGGGTGGTCAATGAAGATTCAGTTGAAGTGACAACGACTATCCAAGGAACTTCCGACCCATACAGACGTTTTGTCTTGAAACGCAACAACAAGAACTACAAGGGTGGAACCCACAAAACACGCTTTTATGTCGACAGCACTGAATTCGTGAAATCGTAAAAATAATCAAAAGCTATATCTAGCTCTAAAATTTTTATATAGAACTTGCGGAAGATTCACAGAAAAAGGCCCTCAAAGCCTTTTTCTTTTGGGCTTGAATATGTTAAAATAAAAGGTATACGTGCTTGGATACAAAGATGAGGATATAACAAATAGATGGGCTCTTGAAATTCCTATCTCGTTGAGTTGGGCGATCTTGGTATCTTGAGAATTGAATTTTGGCCTCATTTCTTAGGAAAAAAGATCAGCTTCCTAGCACTCATCGAGTGCGGCGTCACCTTCCTATTTTTCTACAGAAATGTTCGGCAAGCCGAACCGTCCAAAACATCTTGAGTAATTGAACCCGGCCGAAAAGCTGTGTAAAAAAGATAAACTGTCTTGTCTTCATCGAAGACTTCGCCAGTTTCCTATTTTTACTTTGCTTTTTGTGGCCTTAGTATCTTGATAGTTGAACACGGGCTAAATCCCTAGTGAAAAAGATAGATTTCCTGGTGTGCGTGGCACACTGCGTCAATCTCCTATTTTCATACGGGATTCTTCACGCCCTTTGTATCCTGATGAACTGAATTTTGGCCTCATTTCTTAGGAAAAAAGATAAGCTTCCTAGCACTCATCGAGTGCGGCGTCACCTTCCTATTTTTCTACAGAAATGTTCGGCAAGCCGAACCGTCCAAAATATCTTGATCTTTGTAGGCAAGTCGTATAATTTTATCAATCCAAAGGGGATTACAATGACAAAACAAGTGTTTCAAACGACTTTTGCGGGTCGTGAGTTAATCGTAGAGACTGGTCAGGTTGCCAAGCAAGCAAATGGCTCTGTTGTCGTACGTTATGGGGAGTCAACTGTCTTGACTGCTGCCGTTATGTCTAAGAAAATGGCAACTGGGGATTTCTTCCCACTTCAAGTCAACTACGAAGAAAAAATGTATGCGGCTGGGAAATTTCCTGGTGGCTTTATGAAACGGGAAGGTCGTCCTTCTACAGATGCGACCTTGACAGCGCGTTTGATTGACCGTCCAATCCGTCCGATGTTTGCGGAAGGTTTCCGTAACGAAGTGCAAGTTATCAACACAGTCCTTTCTTACGATGAAAATGCATCTGCCCCAATGGCAGCCATGTTTGGTTCATCCTTGGCCTTGTCTATCTCAGATATTCCGTTTGACGGACCAATCGCTGGGGTACAAGTAGGCTATGTCGATGGGGAAATCATCATCAACCCAACGCAAGAACAAGCAGAGCGCTCTCTTCTTGAATTGACAGTAGCTGGTACCAAGCATGCTATCAACATGGTAGAGTCTGGTGCCAAAGAATTGTCAGAAGAAATCATGTTGGAAGCTCTTCTGAAAGGGCACGAAGCCGTTAAAGAATTGATTGCCTTCCAAGAAGAAATCGTTGCGGCAGTTGGGAAAGAAAAAGCAGAAGTGGAATTGCTTCATGTAGATGCTGACTTGCAGGCTGAAATCATCGCAGCCTACAACAGCGACCTTCAAAAAGCAGTTCAAGTTGAAGAAAAATTGGCGCGTGAAGCTGCGACTCAAGCAGTGAAAGACCAAGTAACGGCTGTTTACGAAGAAAAATATGCAGACCACGAAGAGTTTGATCGCATCATGCGGGACGTGGCTGAAATCTTGGAACAAATGGAACACGCAGAAGTGCGCCGTTTGATCACAGAAGACAAGGTTCGTCCGGATGGTCGTAAGGTCGATGAAATCCGTCCTTTGGATGCACAAGTCGACTATCTTCCTCGTGTGCACGGTTCAGGTCTCTTTACGCGTGGACAAACGCAAGCCCTTTCTGTCTTGACATTGGCACCAATGGGTGAAACGCAAATCATCGATGGTTTGGATCCAGAGTACAAGAAACGCTTTATGCACCACTATAACTTCCCACAATACTCTGTAGGGGAAACAGGGCGTTACGGTGCACCTGGTCGTCGTGAAATTGGTCACGGTGCTCTCGGTGAACGTGCCCTTGCCCAAGTATTACCAAGCTTGGAAGAATTCCCATACGCCATCCGTTTGGTAGCAGAAGTATTGGAATCAAATGGTTCTTCATCTCAAGCATCTATCTGTGCGGGAACACTTGCCCTTATGGCTGGTGGTGTGCCAATCAAGGCCCCAGTAGCTGGTATTGCCATGGGTCTGATCTCAGATGGAAACAACTACACCGTATTGACAGATATCCAAGGTTTGGAAGACCACTTTGGAGACATGGACTTCAAGGTTGCGGGGACTCGTGACGGGATTACCGCCCTTCAAATGGATATCAAGATCCAAGGGATCACTGCAGAAATTTTGACTGAAGCACTTGCTCAAGCCAAGAAAGCTCGTTTTGAAATCCTTGATGTCATTGAAGCAACCATTCCAGAAGTGCGTCCAGAATTGGCACCAACTGCTCCAAAAATTGATACCATCAAGATTGATGTCGACAAGATTAAGATTGTCATCGGTAAGGGTGGAGAAACCATTGATAAGATCATCGCTGAAACAGGCGTTAAGATTGATATCGATGAAGAAGGAAACGTATCTATCTATTCTAGCGACCAAGATGCCATCAACCGTGCTAAGGAAATCATTGCTGGTTTGGTTCGTGAAGCGAAGGTGGATGAAGTCTACCATGCCAAAGTGGTTCGGATCGAGAAATTTGGTGCCTTTGTCAACCTCTTTGACAAGACGGACGCCCTCGTTCACATCTCTGAAATGGCTTGGACGCGTACCAACCGTGTCGAAGACTTGGTAGCGATCGGCGATGAAGTCGATGTCAAGATTATCAAGATTGACGAAAAAGGTCGTGTCGATGCTTCTATGAAGGCACTATTGCCACGTCCGCCAAAACCTGAACATTCAGAAGAAAAAGGTGAAAAGGGTCCTCGTCATGGCGATCGTCCTCGTCACCACAATAAAGACCACAAACCTAAAAAAGACTTTACCATTACACAAAAAGATTCAGAATAAGCATTAGAAAAGGAGGAGCACGGTATGGGATGGTGGCGTGAAACCATCAATATTGTAAAAGAAAATGACCCAGCAGCGCGTACCTCGCTGGAGGTCCTTTTGACCTATCCGGGAGTCAAAGCACTGGCAGCTCACCGTGTTTCCCACTTTTTGTGGAACCATGGTTTTAAGCTCTTGGCGCGGATGCACAGCCAATTCTGGCGTTTTTGGACCCAGATCGAGATCCATCCAGGTGCGACCATTGCTTCTGGTGTCTTTATCGACCATGGAGCCGGCCTCGTTATCGGGGAAACAGCCATTGTTGAAAAAGGCGTCATGCTCTACCACGGGGTGACCCTTGGGGGAACAGGGAAGGATGTCGGCAAACGCCATCCAACGGTTCGTGAAGGAGCTTTGGTCTCCGCCCATGCCCAAGTCATTGGCCCGGTGGAAATCGGAGCCAAGGCCAAGGTCGGAGCAGGGGCTGTTGTGGTCTCAGATGTACCAAGTGATGTGACCGTTGTCGGTGTTCCTGCCAAGATTGTACGGGTACACGGTCGAAAAGACGAACCAGTCATTCACCAAGAAGAAGAAAAACGGGAATACTACATGAACAAGCTGGAGCATGCTAAGGAAGCTAGCCATCGATCTTCGAGCTTGTAAGGAGATCGCTACGTGATTCAATCAACCAATACATTGAATGACCACCAACTACTGGAAGCAAAGGCCCTTATTGCCATTTGTCAGAAGTATGACGGAACGTTTCGGGATCCTTATCTCTCCAATATGCTCAATTTTGATCCCGATATGCCGGCCTTTTTCCTTTATTATGAAAAAGGTGAACTTGTTGGCCTATTAACTATCTACGCGGATGACCAAGATGTGGAAGTAGCGATCCTGGTCCACCCCAATCACCGTCGGCAGGGAATTGCGCGTGCTTTGTATAGAAGTTTTGAAAAAGAAACGGCATCTTATCCAATTGAGTCTGTGACTTTTCAGACAGAGCGTGTTTTTCTAGAGAATCATCCTGATTTTGCCAGCAATTGGGGACTGGTCGAGGATGAAGAGACAGAAACCTGGTTAGGACGTGATCGAACTGCTTATACATTAGATTCCCGTTCGGATGTCGATGTGCTCTTGGCGGAACCTTCTTATCTTGAAGCCATTGCCCAGCTCCACCACCAAACCTTCTCAGATGAAGTGGAAGCACCGGAAGTGAGCCACAGATACATTTCAGAGGCCTTGAAGGATCCTGATAGTCTGCTGTACATATTACTCAAAGAAGGTCAAGTGATTGGCGTTTGTACGGTCGATGTATCTGGAAAATGCAATTACCTTTATGGACTTGCGATTGCTGAAGTCTATCGTGGGCAAGGTTACGGAAGCTATCTAGCAAAATCCCTCGTCAACCAACTGATTGAGCAAAATGACAAGGAGTTTCAGATTGCCGTGGAAGATAGCAATGTAGGTGCCAAACGTTTGTATGAAAAGATTGGCTTTGTCAAACAGACCCAGGTGGTTTACTTGAAGCCAAAAGAGTAGAAACAGAAAGGAAATGAAGCGTGTTAAAAATTTATGATACCATGTCTCGTGATTTGCGAGAATTTATCCCCATCGAGGAAGGAAAGGTCCGCATGTATGTTTGTGGGCCAACGGTTTACAACTATATCCACGTAGGGAATGCCCGCTCAACGGTGGCCTTTGACACGATTCGTCGCTACTTTGAGTATCGTGGCTACGAAGTTGCCTACATTTCCAACTTTACAGATGTGGATGATAAGATTATCAACCGTGCCAAAGAAGAAGGCATCACACCACAGGAAGTAGCAGACAAGTACATCGCGGCCTTCCGTGAGGATGTGACGGCTCTTGGCGTGAAGCCTGCAACCCGCCACCCTCGTGTGGTTGAGTTTATGGATGACATCATTCGTTTTGTCGCCGACTTGATCGAAAAAGGCTATGCCTATGAGAGCCAAGGCGATGTCTATTTCCGTGTGGAAAAATCCCACAACTATGCAAAATTAGCGAATAAAACCTTGGAAGACTTGGAGCTAGGAGCTTCTGGTCGGACAGATGAGGAAACAGCTCGCAAGGAAAATCCAGTCGACTTTGCCCTTTGGAAAGCTGCTAAACCAGGTGAGATTTCTTGGGATAGCCCATGGGGACCAGGTCGCCCAGGCTGGCACATCGAGTGTTCGGTCATGTCGACGGGGATTTTAGGCGATACCATTGATATCCACGGTGGTGGAGCCGACCTTGAGTTTCCGCACCATACTAATGAAATTGCCCAGTCTGAAGCTAAAACAGGCAAGACTTTTGCCAATTACTGGATGCACAATGGCTTTGTCAATATTGATAATGTCAAGATGTCCAAGTCCTTAGGCAACTTTATCACCGTGCATGATGCATTGAAGACTATCGACGGCCAAGTGCTTCGCTTCTTCTTTGCGACCCAGCATTACCGCAAGCCCATTAACTTCACAGAAAAAGCGGTGCGCGATGCGGAGACCAACCTCAAGTATTTGAAAAATACCTATGAGCAACCGTTCACAGGAGAAGTGGATACAGCAGAATTGCAAAGCTTTGTGGACAAGTTTATCGCGGCTATGGATGAAGATATCAATGCGGCAAACGGCATCACCGTCGTCTTTGAATTGGCTAAATGGATCAATTCAGGTCACTACAACCAAGACGTCAAGGATGCCTTGACCAAGATGTTAGAAGTCTTTGGAGTGGTCTTTGTCGAAGAAGTCTTGGATGCAGATATTGAAGCTTTGATCGCTGAACGTCAGGAAGCGCGGGCTAAGAAAGATTTTGCGCGAGCAGATGCCATTCGCGATGAATTGGCTGCACAAGGAATCAAGCTCTTGGATACAAAAGAAGGTGTAAGGTGGACACGTGATTGATGTCAATCTAATCAATGGGATTGCCCTTGCCTTTGAGGGAGATGCGGTCTATTCCATGTATATTCGCAGACACCTGATTTTTCAAGGGATGACCAAGCCCAATAAGCTTCACCAGGCTGCCACCCGCTATGTCTCTGCTAGAGCTCAGGCTAGCTTGATTGAAAGCATGTTGGAGCAAGAAATTCTGACGGAAAAAGAGTTGGAGATCTACAAGCGCGGTCGCAATACCAATAGCCATACCAAGGCCAAAAATGCGGATGTCGTGACCTATCGCATGTCGACGGGCTTTGAGGCTGTCATGGGCTATCTCCATATGACGGGGGAGCTCTCTCGTTTGGAAGAGCTGATTGACTGGTGTATCCAGCAAGTAGAAGAAGGAAGAAAGCAGTGAAAAATATCAGAGAGTGGTTTCCTCATGCAGAGGTGACGGATCAAGCCAATCCACCAGCTGGTTATGTAGCCATTCCCCTTCAGGCTCATCAATGGCTGCTGCTGAAGGAAGAAGAGCTAACCGAGCGAGAAAAACAATTGATTTCCTGGTTGGGCGGTGAAGAAGAGGTTGCCCCTAATCCTTGGTACCAGTACCTGATTGATGGAAAGGGAGAAGCCCCTCAAGTCATCAAAAAAATGCAGCTCGTCTATTGCCACATCTCGCATTCAACAGCGGAAGGGACGGTTTCTTGGCTAGAGATGATGCAGACACTCTTACCCAATTTCCGAGCAACCTTGCAACTGAGTGGGCAGGACTATGTGCTCATTCTGGACCAAGACCAGTCTTTACCTGTGGCCGATATCTTAAAAGATACTGTCTCTGCCATGGAGTATGACTTTACTATTCGCTTATCCATTATGGTCGGGCAGGTATGGACAGAGTCGAAAGATGGAAAATTGTCTCCTGTCATCCGAGCAGAATGGGCAGCCTTTAGAGCCTGGATCCGAGAAGGACACCAAGGCGTCTACCGCTTTTCTCAACTCTATCTCTGGGGAATCGAGCAGGCAGATTTAGATCTCCATCCTATCAAAGAAGCTTTGCATCAGTTGATCGGGAGTCAAGACCAGTTGCAGGATATCATTGTTGCACTTTGGGATAACGGAGCAGTTGTGACCAAGGCGGCTCAGCAACTTTATCTCCATCGGAATTCCCTTCAATACAAGATTGACAAATGGGAAGAGCTAACGGGTCTCCAACTGAAAAACCTGACAGATCTAGCTCTTTGTTACCATTTGGTTCTACAGGATGTGATGTAACGGAATAAATAGAGGGTTTTGTGCAACTTGCACAAAACTCTTTTTCTTTTTTGTAAGACTTGCCATAGCTTTGTAAAACGTTTTCATTTACAATAGAATTATAAAAATCAAAGGAGTACCATCATGGTAGAATTAAATCTTAAAAATATTTACAAAAAATATCCAAACAGCGAACACTATTCAGTTGAAGACTTCAACTTGGACATCAAAGACAAAGAGTTTATCGTTTTCGTAGGTCCTTCAGGATGTGGTAAATCAACAACTCTTCGTATGATCGCTGGTCTTGAAGACATCACAGAAGGTGAATGTTCGATCGATGGTGTCGTTGTAAACAACGTGGCACCTAAAGACCGTGATATCGCCATGGTATTCCAAAACTACGCTCTTTACCCACACATGACTGTGTACGATAACATGGCATTTGGTTTGAAATTGCGTAAATATAGCAAGGAAGATATCGACAAACGTGTACAAGAAGCAGCTGAAATCCTTGGCTTGAAAGAATTCTTGGATCGTAAACCAGCTGACCTTTCTGGTGGTCAACGTCAACGTGTGGCCATGGGTCGTGCCATTGTCCGTGATGCAAAAGTGTTCTTGATGGACGAACCTTTGTCAAACTTGGATGCTAAACTTCGTGTATCCATGCGTGCTGAAATTGCGAAAATCCACCGTCGTATCGGTGCTACAACCATCTACGTAACTCACGACCAAACAGAAGCGATGACATTGGCTGACCGTATCGTTATCATGTCTGCTACTAAAAACCCTGCAGGTACTGGTACAATTGGACGTGTAGAACAAATCGGAACTCCACAAGAAGTGTACAAAAACCCAGTCAACAAATTCGTAGCTGGATTCATCGGAAGCCCTGCAATGAACTTCATTAACGTGAAATTGGAAGGTGGATACATCGTTGCCAATGGCTTGAATTTGAAAGTTCCAGAAGGTGCTTTGAAAGTTCTTCGTGAAAAAGGCTATGATGGTAAAGAAATCATCTTTGGTATCCGTCCAGAAGACGTGAATACAGAAGCTGCTTTCCTTGAAACATTCCCAGAATCAGTAGTAAAAGCAACCATCTCTGTATCTGAATTGCTTGGTTCAGAATCTCACTTGTACTGCCAAGTTGGTGACAACGAATTCATCGCTAAAGTGGATGCGCGTGACTACCTTGGAACTGGTGCAACCATCGAACTTGGATTTGACTTGAACAAAGCTCACTTCTTCGACAAAGAAACTGAAAAAACAGTATACTAATACCTACTGACACTATAGAGACTGAGACAATTTGTCTCGGTCTCTTTCATTTTAAGGAGACAAAATATGGAAAAAGACTGGTGGAAGGGGAAGGTTGCTTACCAGATCTACCCAAAAAGCTTTAAGGATAGCAATGGCGATGGTGTTGGGGATTTAAACGGAATCACGGAGAAACTCGATTACCTTCAAGACTTAGGGATTGATATTCTCTGGCTTTCCCCTATTTACAAGAGTCCGTTTATTGACCAGGGCTATGATATTTCAGACTATTATGCCATTGATCCCCTCTTTGGGACTATGGAAGATATGGAAGAGTTGATTGCGGAAGGTAAGAAGCGGGGCATTTCCATCATTATGGACTTGGTGGTTAACCACTGTTCCAGTCATCACGAGTGGTTCCAAAAGGCTTTAGCAGATCCAGATGGTCCTTATGCGGATTACTTTTATTTTATCGAAAGTGACAAAGAACCCAACAACTGGGAAAGTTACTTTGGGGGCAGTGTTTGGGAGCCGGTTCCTGGCACCAATAAGTACTATCTCCATTCTTTCCACAAGGACCAGCCAGACCTCAATTGGCAAAATCCTGTCTTGCGCGAAGAAATTTACAAGATGATCAACTGGTGGTTGGACAAGGGAATTGCGGGCTTCCGGATTGATGCTATTATCAATATTAAAAAAGATTTAGAATGGCGTTCGCTTCCGTCTGATCGTGACAATGGCCTAGTCCCAGTGCCGGAATCGCTGGTCAATGCGCAACCGATTGAACCTTTCTTGCAAGAGTTAAAGGAGCGGACCTTCGCCAAGTACAATGCCTTCACAGTAGGGGAAGTGTTCAATGAAACTGACGAAGAATTGCATTTCTTCATTGGAAAAGATGGTGTCTTCTCTTCCATCTTTGACTTCAAACAAACCATGCTGGGTCAGGAAGGAAAAGGCTGGTTCGACCATGCTCTTCCAACTGCAGATGAACTCAAGGAAAGTATTTTCCAAGCCCATGAGCGCGCGGATAGCATTGGGGTTCTATCGACCATCATTGAAAACCACGACGAACCTCGTGGAGTGTCCCATTATATCGCAGAAGGTCAAGTCAACGACACCAGTAAAAAAGCCCTAGGAACTATTCAGGTTTTGCGCAAGGGAATTCCGTTTATCTATCAAGGCCAAGAAATTGGAATGGAAAACCAAGTCTTTGAATCAGTAGAGGACTTTGATGATATCGCGACCATCAATGGCTATCATGTGGCTAAAGAAGCTGGTTTGAGCGAGGAAGAAGCCTTAGCAGTGATTGCCAACTACAGCCGAGACAATGCGCGGACACCGATGCAGTGGACAAGAGAGCCAGGTCTGGGCTTTAGCGATGGACCAGCCTGGCTGATCAGTCCCAAACCAGATTATTCCATTAATGTGGAAGACCAGGAAAAGGATCCAGATTCTATTTTGAATTATTACCGCCAGCTGACGGCCTTGTATCGCCATCCCCTCTATGGAAATACCATCCGGTTTGGAGATATGATCCCAGCGTATCGGGACCGTGAGAATATCATTGCCTTTGAACGCCGTGGGGACAAGCTTCTCTTGGTTGTCAGCAATTTCCAAAATCGCCAGGCTAGCTTGGAGTTGCCAGCTCCGATTAAAACGGTAGTTTTAAATAATACAGCAGGATTATTCCAAGAAGGAGACCAAGTGCTCGAATTGACCCCTTACCAAACTGTTGTGCTAGAATTAGCAGAATAGAAAGAAACTTTGTATTATTGTTAGATTTAAGATGTAGAATAGTATTTTCATTAAAAAATCTGGAGAAATTTATAAAAGTTATCTATACTTTAGAATCAGTCAAGTATAAACTGAAACTTTCCGCCGTGAGAAAAGTGCCTGAAACAACTGTGTTTCAGGCACTCGGGAGTTTTGAGACCTTAGGCTCAAAACTAAGTCATGGAACTTCGAAGAAGTTCGCTGACGTCCGTACTCACCTAAGGAAAGTTTTGAAAGATATTTTATCTCCAAAAAGAACCTTCGCGTCTGCGAAGGTTCTTTTCGTGTCATCCAAGTCTAAACCTGGAACTTACTCAACTTCTTTCTTTTTCAAGAGGAGGAAGCCTCCGCTAACGGCTAACAAGAAGCCTGAAAGAATGAAGTGTGCGGTTGTGTCTTCTCCAGTTTGTGGCAATTGTGCCTTAGCTGGACTTTCTTGGAAGCTTTGTCCTACTTGGTAAGTCAAAGCTTGCACGCTTTCTCCATTTTCCACAGTTGTTTCTTTTTGTGGAAGGAGCACTTTAGGAGTGTCCTTCTTGGCCAAGATTGGCTGTGGATTGCTTGTTTGGTTATGAATTGGAACTACCACTTGATCTGGTTCTTTAGCTGGAACGTAATCCATCAAGCTTGCCAACTTGCTGCCAAAGATCGCATTGGTTACCCAGCGGAAGAAGTGGACAGGGTGTTGACGGTTGGTTGGATTTCCTGCATAGACAAAGAGTGGTTGTCCCATCAGTTCTCCAGAGATGGCCATGACTTTGTTAGCCAGAACATCGTTATGTGGCCACCAACCTGCAATATAATAATCGCTTGGAGCGATGCTCATCAAGGTCTTGAAATGCTCTGGAACCTTTTCAATCCAGTTTCCTGAGTTGGAGTAGAAGAGGGTATTCTTCTTGTATCCGCTGGTCAATGGATCCTGATCATCAATGATCGCTTTCATCAAGCCTTCGTAGTCACTACCGCCTTTTAGTTTTTCAGCGTCAAATCCTGTAAGAACTCCCAATTTTTCCAATTTTTGCATGGCTTCCCCGCCAATGACAAGGGTTGGTTTCTTGCCAAAAATGGAAGCGTCAAAGCGATTGCTTTCCAAAATAACAACATCCGCTTCTTCTGGCGTATTGACGATTTGGAAGCCTAATTTTTCAAGGACCAAACTAGTATGAGCAGGCGCATCTACTCCAGCCCAATTATAGTGGTAGTTTGGAGAGTAGACCTTCATCGGTTTCAAGGTTGGGCCACTAGGCACCTTGTAGAGGGCATCACCATAAATGGCATAGTTTGGTAGGAGCGAAGCAAAGGTATCGCGGTCAACGATGTAGCCATCATCTGTTAGGTAGACAGATTTTCCTTGTGCAATAGCCTGGTTGACAGCTTTAACGGCACTGGCTGAGGTATTTGCGATCACATAGTAAGGAGCTTTTGGATCGATCTCAGAGGTACGAGTGGCGCGGGTGGTGGTGACTTCTCCTAATTTTCCGTTGAAAAGACCATCCGCAAAGACAGGTTCGGACTTGAACCCTCTCATATCTGGGAAGTTTACCAGCAACTCTGCGTACATAGCAGCCCAGGCAGATTCGTTGGAACCCTTGTAGAGAATGTGGTTAGCATAGCCACGTTTGGCTTGGGCCATGTCAATGACTAAGTCCCCTTTTTTATAGTTGCCAATATCTTCTTTGAGTTCCTTGACGAGGACACCATTGCGTTTGAAGTAGTCGATCATATTGAAGGCTTCTTGGGCATCGTTGTCTTTGTCGAGGCTCATTGGGATGACGTAGTAGTCTGGGAAGAATTTCGGACGACCATTTTTCACACGTCCAACGATTTCTCCATTTGGGCCGACCAGTTCATTTTCGGCTTTTGGATCTTCGGTTTTATTGAGACCGCGCAGGTAGAAGTTGAGACGCATCTCAAGGAGACGGTCCGGATCTTGGTTGAGGAAGTCAATCCCTCCTAGGACAGCATTGCGACCTGCTTTGTAGGATTCTTCATTTCCTTCCGGAATTTCGATAGTATGGCCTAAGATACCATGGTAGACAGCATAAACTCCTGTATAGCCAGAGAAGGAGTCATCCCAGCCATCGCCCCAATCCAGTTTTGGAATGATGTAACTATCGTATTTAGAATTGGCAACTCCTGCCCGTCCCATATGATGGGCATTTTCTAGCATCAGATCTGACAGAAGATCGTATTCGAAGTTCGGATCATGTGGTGGAGTTGCAGGTTCGATCAAGAATTCTTTGACAAAACCGTGTAAGTCGTAGAGAGCGATTGGATTCCATTTGTTGATCATTTGGATAACCGTGCGAACTTCAGGGTTGGTTTGGTAGCTGGCATCCCGGTTTGGATCGAGCCCGTTTGCTAGGGCCCGCAGGTTGAGAGCATCCCCATCTGGGTTTTCCGTGAAGTCAAATAAGAAGATGAATTTATTGAGCAAGCTTGGAATATCTAGCGTGACTGTTTTAGCATTTCCAGCTTCATCGGTGGTGTTAAAGGTCACCTTTTCCTTGGTCGCAAAAGTATTGAAGAGGCCTGTGATGATATCAATGCCTGGTTGTTCATCCGCGTGGGTGTTGTGGACTAAGACAGGTAATTTGTAATCCAAGGTCTTGTCCTTCAGAGCTGCCAGCATTTCGCTTGGCTTGGTCAAGGCTGTAGGGTTGGTACTAGAAAGGTAGTGATCAATGCTAGCTTGGTCCTTGCTCACGATCCCCATCTTCATATCCCGGCCTTGGGCACTCTTACCAAGGGTTTCCAGCTGCACCAAACGATCGGGTTTCGCTTCTTCCTTGGATTTTTCGATAGCAGCTAGCATCTCTTCATGTGTATGGTAGTCTTGGTAAGGTCGAAAAACAAGGGTCTTATTGATGGTGATCCCTAAGTCTGCATTGGTTCCGACTAGCTCATGGTTGCCGATGTAATTGCGATAAGTCCGGCGAATATTATTTGGGCTACGAAGACTGAGATCTTCACCAAAGAGATCCTTCACGTCAATGTGGAGATCCAGATCATTGCCGTTTGCGGTCTCTGTGATCGTAAGGAATGGATCCTTGCTCAGTGTTCCTGTCTCCATATCCCAAGTTTTCCACTCAGAGAGAGGCTTATTGTCTAAGGTCCAGTTGATCTTGCCAGCAGCTTGAGCTTTTTCTTGGACTTTGTCATCAATCGTACTCTTTTCAGAGAGATAAATGGTGCTATCCGCCAATCGAGTCGCTTGGTCAGCGGTTGTTGTAGCACGGTTAGTGCTTGGACTAGCGGCTGGCGCAACTTCTGTAGTAGAAGCCACATCAGAAGTCGCTGCTGTTTCTGCAGGACTAGCAGGAGTTACTTCTGTGGCTGTAGCCGGACTGGCAGTATCAGCTGTCACAGGTGGCTCAGTAGTAGGTGTCGCTTCAAGGACCGTGCTTGGTTCCGTTTGAGGCGCTTCTACGCTATCGGCTGAAGCTTGGCCATGACCGATAACGGAAAGCAAGACAGCAGCGGAGAGGCTGAGTGTTGTAGTGTACAAATGTTTCTTATACGAAGACTTCATATAGAAGACCCTCCTTAAAAAGTTATTTTCCAGTTCTAGTATACCATTTTAGGAAAGCGTTTACAACAACTGCCTGAATAAAAAAGCCTTTGCATCTTGCAAGGGCTTCTTTGTCTATTCTGTTTCCTCATGGAATTGTTGGTAAAAATCAACCTTAACCTGGATAAAAGTTTCTAAGTCTCTTAAGAGTTGGAGCAAGGTGGCGCGTGTTTCGAATTCTTCACGGGTCTTAGGAAGAGGGCGTTCGCGAAAGATCGCTAAATACTGACTAATATCATCAAGAAGATCTTGGGCAGGATTTTCCTGACTTAACTGTTGGGCTGTCTTCTTAAATAGTTGTGCTAGGATTATGCTTTCACTCGCCGCTAACTGACAACGGTTGACGTTTTCTGCCATATCCCGCAGAATATCGTTTTGGCGCTTGCGCATTTCGAAGTAGTGAATATGGTAGTTGGTTTGGTGAAAGAGGTGGTTGGAATGGTCCAGATAAACTAGCTTCAAAGCGTCCTTTAGGATACCATCCAACTCCTTAATCAAGCGAGCATCATTGCGACCATCCCCTTTACCAAGTAATTCCGCAAAACGACCAAGGATCTTTTTCAGTTGGTCTTCGACAACATCATGGTAATGATCGATCGCTCCCTGATTAGAAGGCATATAGAGATTGGCCAGCAGGGCAAAGCTGGTCCCGATTAAAAAGAGAGCAAGTTCATTGAGCAAGAGCCCCCAGGAGGTAGACTGCTCAATCAAGAGGTGGGTAACCAACACCGTACTAGGGGTGATACCGATCTGCCAACCCAATAGAAAGGCACCAGGAACATAGAGAGCGATAAAAACTCCCAGTGCCCAGAGGTTGAATCCAAAAAAGGAAAAAGCGAGACTTCCGATAGCAAGGGCTAGCAAGGTTGACATAAAGCGCTGGTAGGCCTGCTTGATGGTACTGCGACGCGTATCAGAGATACTCAAGATGGCAATGACGCCAGCTGAGATGGCATAGGTCAAGCCCAGAGCATAAGCAAGGGCAGCTGCTAAACAGGTGGCCAAGGTGAGCTTGATGGTTCGTTGAAAAAGAGGCATGGCTTCCTTTCTAGTTCTGTTTGTTCATTGAGATAGATTTGATTTCATTATATCATGAATTGGCCTCTTCCTCCTTTCTTGTGGTATACTAGTTCTATGGAAAATAACGATATCGTATACGGTGTTCACGCAGTCACCGAGGCTTTACAAGCCAATACAGGCAATAAATTATATATTCAAGAAGACCTCCGAGGAAAAAATGTCGACAAGATCAAGGCCTTAGCAGCTGAGAAAAAAGTGTCGATTTCTTGGACGCCAAAGAAAACCCTGCAGGAAATGACGGAAGGAGCTGTTCACCAAGGTTTCGTTCTTCGAGTGGCAGCCTTTGCTTACACAGACTTGGCAGCGATTCTGAAACAGACAGCCCAAGAAGAGAACCCACTTTTGTTGATTCTCGATGGTTTAACAGATCCGCACAATCTTGGATCTATCTTGCGGACAGCTGATGCGACCAATGTATCAGGAGTCATCATTCCTAAGCACCGGGCAGTCGGGGTAACCCCAGTGGTTTCTAAAACTTCTACCGGAGCAGTGGAACACATTCCCATTGCGCGTGTGACCAATCTTAGCCAAACCTTAGACAAGCTAAAGGAAGAGGGTTTCTGGGTCTTTGGAACCGACATGAACGGCACGCCATCGCACCAGTGGAATACGGCAGGCAAGTTAGCCTTGATCATTGGCAATGAAGGAAAAGGAATCTCAGCCAACATCAAAAAGCAAGTCGATGAGATGATTACCATTCCCATGAATGGTCATGTGCAAAGCCTCAATGCCAGTGTGGCAGCAGCCATCCTTATGTATGAGGTCTTTCGCAATCGACTATAATCCTAGAAAGGCAATGATATGAAACGAAAAATCTTATTGGTTGACGGCTATAATATGATTGCCTTTTGGCAGGAGACCCGCCAGCTCTTTCAAAAAAGTGAGCTCGATGCAGCCCGCAATATCCTCCTGCAAAAACTGAGCCACTATGCTAGCTTTGAAGGGATCGAAGTCATCTGTGTCTTTGATGCCCAGTATATGCCAGGAGTGCGGCAGACCTATGAGGAGTTCAATGTTCAGGTGGTCTTTACCGGTGAGGATGAGACGGCAGATGACTATATCGAGCGCTTGGCGGCAGAGCTTAACACGCCCCTCCACCAAGTATCGGTAGCAACCAGTGACTTAAATGAGCAATGGACCGTCTTTGCTCAAGGAGCCCTTCGGGTATCTGCCAGAGAGTTAGAAAAACGGGTCGCAGTCGTCAAAGGAAACCTTAATCAAGCGCAGCGAGTGGTGAACGATCAAAAACCACCCATGCGACCACTCGATCACGAAGTATTGCGACAATTACAAGAAATGATGGGAGACAAGTAATGACATTTGCTATTTTGACAGATTCGACCGCAGATTTAGACCAAAACTGGGCCAAGGAACATCAGGTGACCATTCTTGGCTTGACCATTGAGTTAGATGGGACGGTTTACCAGACAGTAGGCCAAGCTCAATTGACCAGCCCTGAGCTTTTAGAAGCCATGAAAAATGGGGCCAAACCGACAACCAGTCAGGTCAATGTGGGCCAATTTCAGGAGCCCTTTAAGCACTTTGCAAAAGATGGAAAAGCTGTACTTTATGTAGCCTTTTCATCTGTCTTATCTGGGACCTATCAGAGTGCAGTCATGGCACGAGACCTGGTTTTAGAAGACTACCCGGAAGCCGTGATCGAGATTGTCGATCCGAAGGCTGCTGGGATTGGAGAGGGTTATCTGGTCATGCGAGCAGTAGCTGCGCGTGATGCGGGCCGTTCATTAGCAGAAGCCAAGGAAGAAATCATGGATCTAGCGCCAAAACTTCGGACCTATTTCCTGGTCGATGACCTCTACCACCTCATGCGTGGCGGTCGCCTTTCAAAGAGTGCCGCGATCATGGGAAGTCTAGCCAGCATCAAACCCATTCTCTGGATAGATGCGGAAGGAAAATTAGTTCCTATCAGCAAGGTTCGGGGGCGCAAAAAAGCTGTCCGAGAATTACTGGAGTTGATCAAAGCCGATATCGGTGGAAGCACAGCCTTGGTGTCTTATACCAACGATCTAGAAGGAGCAGAAGCACTGAAGCAAGAAATGCTTGCACTTGAAGGCATTGATGAAGTCCTCGTGATGCCTCTTGGACCAGTTATTTCAGCCCACGTTGGCCCGAATTCCTTGATCGGATTTGTCATTGGAAAAGAAAATCGTAAATAATTTTCCAAATCGGTTGACTTTTATCTTAGAATTTTGATACAATAGTAGGCGGTATTGTTTACCCCATTTGTAAGGCCCCGGAACCTTTCAAATAACTCGCGGACCGGAACATCCGCCCTGTAAACAAAAACGACATTCATATAGGAGAAATCATGAACAAAACTACATTCATGGCTAAACCAGGCCAAGTAGAACGCAAATGGTACGTTGTTGACGCAACTGATGTACCTCTTGGACGCCTTTCAGCAGTTGTTGCTAGCGTGCTTCGCGGAAAAAACAAACCAACATTCACACCTCACACTGATACAGGTGACTTCGTAATCGTTATCAATGCTGAAAAAGTTAAATTGACTGGTAAAAAAGCAACTGATAAGATCTACTACACTCACTCAAACCACCCAGGTGGATTGAAATCAATCTCTGCTGGTGAACTTCGTTCTAAAAATGCAGTTCGTTTGATCGAGAAATCAGTTAAAGGTATGCTTCCACACAATACTCTTGGCCGCGCTCAAGGTATGAAATTGAAAGTATTCGTTGGAGCTGAGCACACTCACGCTGCACAACAACCAGAAGTTCTTGATATTTCAGGACTTATCTAAGGAAAGGAACAATAAAGTATGTCACAAGCACAATATGCAGGTACTGGACGTCGTAAAAACGCTGTTGCACGCGTTCGCCTTGTTCCAGGAACTGGTAAAATCACTGTTAACAAAAAAGATGTTGAAGAGTACATCCCACACGCTGACCTTCGTCTTGTAATCAACCAACCATTCGCAGTTACTTCAACTGCAGGTTCATACGACGTTTTCGTTAACGTTGTAGGTGGTGGATACGCTGGTCAAGCAGGAGCTATCCGTCACGGTATCGCTCGTGCCCTTCTTCAAGTAGACCCAGACTTCCGCGATTCATTGAAACGCGCAGGACTTCTTACACGTGACTCACGTAAAGTTGAACGTAAG
>NZ_JBBKBR010000006.1:0-91205 GCF_037890265.1 Streptococcus sp. HCA-5024 | reverse complement strand
TGTTTTTTAGTTATATAAAAAATCAGGAGCACAGATGCTCCTGATTCTTCTATAATTTATTTGATGTTTTCAATCTCTTTTTTTGATCTCTATTCTTTTACTTCCAATAGACCAATGTCTCCATCTTCTCTACGGTAGATCACATTTGTTGTGTTATCCTCTGCATCACGATAAATGAAGAAATCGTGTGCTAATAGATCCATTTGAAGGATCGCTTCATCTAAATCCATTGGTTCTAGATCAATTGTTTTTGAGCGAACAACTTTTTCTGTGGTTGTTGCTTCTTCTACAACTGCATCGGTAAACAATTTACCTGCACCAGATTTAACACGATTTTTCTTTTCGATTTTTGTTTTATTTTTACGAATTTGACGTTCAATTTTATCTACAACTAGATCAATTGAACCGTACATATCTTGAGAGACATCTTCTGCACGAAGTGTGATAGATCCAAGCGGAATGGTTACTTCTACTTTTGCGGTCTTTTCACGGTAAACTTTTAAGTTTACTCGAGCGTCTAGCTCTTGATCTGCCTGAAAATATTTTTCAATCTTTTCGAGTTTAGAAACGACATAGTCGCGAATGGCTTCTGTTACTTCTAGGTTTTCACCACGGATACTATATTTAATCATATTAGTACCTACTTTCTAAACATTATGTTTTTATTTATATGTATATTATAACGCTTTCATAAAGTTTTTGCAAATCTTTTTTTACCTTGCGATTGAAAATGTCTTTATTTCTTTCACACCTTTTTCAATTAGTAGACGCTTCATTAATTCGATTGTTTTGCCCGTTGTGTAGATATCATCAAAGATAAGATATTTCTGCTTTTTTGAAACCTCTTCTTTTAATTGAAAGTGTTGAGAGGTTTTTAATCTTTCTTCTCTTGTTTTTTTTGATTGGGCTAAGCTGTCTTCTTTTTGGAAGAGACTGCTGTACTTTATTTCTGCAAAATCTAATATAGTCGATACTTGATTGAATCCTCTTTCCTGCTTTTTTTCATGGCTGATTGGAGTCGGTATTATCGTATAGCTTTTATACTTTTTCAAGGCTTTTTTGATGTCACATGCAAATATCATTCCTAATAAACGATCTCCTTCAAATTTATATCGCTTGAAATAGTCCTTCATTGCTGCATTATATCTATATAATGCTTCATGTTCTACCATATTCCCCTTTTGTATCCAGTATTCGCAATCTTTACATACTTTCTCCTCCTTATCTTTATAACATCTAGGACAATGGATTTCGCCAATTTGTTCGAAGTCTTCTTTGCATTCTTTACAAATCCATTCTTCTTGTTGATTCATAATTATAAGATCTATGAAATGTTCACCAGTTTTCAACTCTTTAGTACAAAGCAGACATTCTTTCAAAATCCAGCCTCCTGATTCATTTCCTTTATTTCTTTAATCGCTTTTTTCATTTCTCGTGTTATACCATCTGATAGAAAAAGTAGTTCACCTGTTGGTCTTTCTTTACTTCGACCGACCCTTCCTGAAATTTGTACGAGGGCACTTTTAGTAAATAATTTGTGATTACTTTCTAAAACAAAGACATCTACAAATGGAAAAGTCACTCCTCTTTCTAAAATTGTTGTCGAGACTAGCATGGTTATGGCTTTGTTTCTAAACTCTTCTACCATTCGTAGGCGGTCTGTTGTCTGTGAGGATACAAAACCTACTGTTTCTTTGGGAAAGTATTTTTTTAAGTTCTCAGTGAATTGTTGTCCTAATTCTATTTCAGATACAAAGATTAACAATGGGTAGTGAGTCTGTCTTTGTTTCTTGATCAGTTGCAATAGTTCGTAAGGGATTCTTCCTTTTTCTATTTTTTCTCTAATTTTCGGCACCCATTTTATTTCAGGGACCACTAGTGGGTTCCCATGAAATCTTCTTGGAAGACTATAACGAATGATTTCTTTTTTCTTGACCTTTTTATCTAACTCATCTGTAGAGGTTGCTGTTAAATATAGGGTATTTCCCTCTTTTTTTATTGCATTCTGAGCTGCTTTATATAAGATTGGATTGTCCACATAGGGAAACGCATCTACTTCATCTATAATAAGGAGATCAAAGGCCTGATAAAACTTTAGCAATTGATGGGTTGTAGCGATCACCAAAGGTGTTCTAAAATAGGGTTCCGATTCTCCATGAAGTAAAGAGATGGGGCAGGAAAAATCTTCCTTCATCCTTCCGTACAGTTCGATACAGACATCGATTCTTGGGGTAGCAATACAGACTGCTTTTCCTGCCTTGATCGCTGTTGCTACAACCTGATACATCATTTCCGTTTTCCCAGCTCCTGTCACAGCATGTACCAGGGCATGTTTCCCTGCTTTAACTGCTTGGATAAGTCCTTCAGATACCTCTTGTTGATAGGAAGTCAAGGTCCCTTTCCAGTTTAGCACCTCTTGACCTTCAAAGTCTCGCTGTGCAATAGTATAAAGTTTTTGATCACTCCGGATCCTTCCCAATTGGATACAGGCTCTACAATACAGCACCTCCTCACTCAACTTCCAAAGTTTCTGATCAATCAAACTGCCACATCGAAAGCAATGGTACCTTCCATTCTCTTTTTCTATAGCTGGAAGTTCTTGGGCAATTTCTTTTAGATCATTTGTCATTTGACTCTCTGTTAAGAGTCTTCCATAAGAATCTTCTATCTTCATACTTATTAATTCGCAAAAGTTGGAGAAAATCATTCTTTTTTTGTAAAATAAGAATATGGAATATGTTACATTTAAAGAGAACGGCACTGTTCAAGAAGAAATCAAAAAATCAAAATTCATTTGTCATGTCAAGCGAGTCTCCTCTGAAGAGGAAGCTAGAGATTTTATCAATGCCATCAAAAAGGAACACTATAAGGCTACACATAACTGCTCTGCTTTCATCATTGGGGAACAAAGTGACATCAAACGGACCAGTGACGATGGAGAGCCTAGTGGAACCGCTGGGGTACCGATGTTAGGAGTTTTGGAGAATCATCGCATCACTAATAGTTGTGTCGTGGTTACCCGCTATTTTGGAGGTATTAAATTAGGTGCTGGCGGTCTGATTCGTGCTTATGCTGGAAATGTTGCACAAGCAGTTCGAGAGATTGGACTGGTAGAAATCAAAGAGCAAGTGGTACTTGGGATCACACTTTCTTATTCCCAATACCAAGAATTTGCTAATTTCTTAAAAGACCATCAATTGGCGGAACAAGATCCGATGTTTACAGATCAGGTGATGACAACTATTTTTGTAGATAAAGAAAACACAAGTTCTATCACAGCAGCTTTAGTCGAATTTTACAATGGCAAAGTCATTATTGAAGATCACGGAATTCGTGAGGTTGAAGTACCCCGACTTTCTGTAGAAAAATAATCAAAAAACTATCGGCAACGATAGTTTTTTTTTATCACACCCATAAAATATCTATATTTTACATTCTTCCTGCAAGGGACTATACTTGTTAGTATCAAGAAAACCTAGAACTGAGGTATATTATGGCTATTTATGAAAATATTACAGAATTAATTGGGAACACTCCGATTGTCAAATTGAACCGTCTTGTTCCTGAAGGAGCTGCAGACGTCTATGTCAAACTCGAAGCTTTCAATCCTGGATCATCTGTTAAAGACCGGATTGCTTTGAGCATGATTGAAAAAGCTGAAGCGGATGGCTTGATCAAACCAGGTGATACCATTGTCGAAGCAACTAGTGGGAACACAGGAATTGGCTTGTCATGGGTTGGCGCAGCTAAAGGCTACAAAGTTGTGATTGTCATGCCTGAAACCATGAGTGTGGAACGTCGTAAAATCATTCAAGCCTATGGAGCTGAACTCGTTTTGACTCCTGGAAGTGAAGGAATGAAAGGCGCTATCGCTAAAGCTGAAGCAATCGCTGCAGAAAGAAATGGCTTCCTTCCTCTTCAATTTGAAAACCCTGCTAACCCAGAGGTACATGAAAGAACAACAGGACAAGAAATCGTTGATGCCTTTGGAAAAGATGGTTTAGATGCTTTTGTCGCAGGTGTTGGTACTGGTGGTACTGTTTCTGGTATTTCTCATACTTTGAAAAAGAATAATCCTGCTGTCAAAGTCTATGCCGTTGAGGCCAATGAATCTGCAGTCCTTTCTGGTGAAAAACCTGGACCACATAAAATCCAAGGGATTTCAGCAGGCTTTATCCCAAATACTTTAGACACTAATGCATATGATGGTGTTCGTCGCGTATCTTCAGAAGAAGCTTTCGAACTTGCACGCGCTATCGGTGGAGCTGAAGGATTCTTAGTCGGAATCTCAAGCGCAGCTGCTATCTATGCCGCTATTGAAGTCGCAAAAGAATTGGGTAGCGGTAAAAAAGTTCTTGCTCTTGCACCAGATAATGGAGAACGTTACCTTTCTACTACCCTTTACGAATTTGAATAATTCTCTATATTAAAAAAACTTCGGTAGGTTTCATCAACCTATCGAAGTTTTTATTTTTTTTCTTGTTTGCTAAAGAATACCTTTCCTTCTTTGACCCAGGTCGGCATCTGTTGAGCTAAGGGCGCAAAACCACTCTTGTGGCGGTCATTTGAAAAACGATGGTGTCGAATGCTTCGTTGTGGTGTTTCTTCTAGTGTTCTCAGAGAGAGGCTGGCTTTCTTAGAATATTCATCAACATCGATGACTTGGACAAAGACTTTTTCTCCAATTGAAAGAATATCATGAATATTACTTACATAACCACTTCTAATCTCTGAGATATGAATCAAGCCCGTGACACCCGACTCTAGTTCGACAAAGGCACCATAAGGTTGAATGCCCGTAATGGTCCCTTCTAACTTATCTCCAATTTTCATATTAGTCCTCTATTTCGACGGTTTCAATCACGACATCTTCTACCGGCTTATCCATCATACCTGTTTCAACAGCCGCGATCTCATCCAATACGGCAAAAGAAGATTCATCCATCAATTGACCAAATACTGTATGACGTTGATCTAAGTGAGGAGTTCCCCCTTCTGTCGTATAGATTTCTGCGATTTTTTCAGGCCAGCCACCGCGGACCAATTCCTTTTTCGAATATAGGAGATGTTGATTTTGTACAATAAAGAATTGGCTACCATTTGTGTTTGGTCCAGCATTTGCCATCGAAAGGGCTCCGCGAATATTGTACAGTTCTTTTGAAAATTCGTCTTCGAAGCTCTCACCATAGATGGATTCACCACCCATACCTGTACCAGTAGGATCTCCCCCTTGGATCATGAAATCTTTAATAATCCGATGGAAAATGACACCATCATAATAGCCAGACTTAGCAAGAGCCACAAAATTTGCAACTGTTTTTGGCGCTTGATCTGGGAACAATTGAATTTTCATCTCACCGTGATTGGTTTTGATCACAGCTATAGGACCTTCAACCACACCAAGTTCCAACTGTGGTAACGTCAATTCTTTTTCAACCATATTTAACTCCTCTAAGGCATAGAATATGCCATCTTCTTCTAAATTCTTAGTGATATAATCAGCTTTTTCTTGTAACTCTGGAGCAGATTTTCCCATTGCGATACTAATTCCAGCATAATCAAATAGTTCTAGATCATTTAATCCATCCCCAAATACTAAAACATTCTCTGGCTTCAAGCCCAAATGTTTGACAAGATGAGAAACTCCTGAAGCTTTTGAAGCTTCAAAGCGAACAACATCTGACGAATGGGGATGCCACGAAACTAGGCGCAAGTTCTCTTGCAAAGAAGGGGGCAACTCTAGCTCACTATCCTGTTCATCAAAGGTCCACATTTGGAAAATAGGTTCTTTCAAATGCAGATCTGGATCTACAGGTAAGTTGGGATAAATGATGTCAATAGCATCACTGATCAAGGGTGTCCGATTGGACAGGGCAGCTTGATGACTAGCCACTAACCCATAATCAATCTCGGATTCTTTGGCCCAATCCACAAAAGAAGAAACGATTGCTTCATTGATTGGTGATTGGTAGATCACAGTTCCTTTTGTATCTTCTATATAGGCGCCGTTTAAGGTTACTAGAAAATCAGGCTTTAAGTCCATGATTTCAGGAACAACCCCAAAAATCCCTCTACCGGTTGCAATCCCTGTTCGGATTCCTTTTTCTTTCAATTGATGAAAGACTTCTTTGACAGATTCTGGGATCAATCCAGTTTCTTTTGCACGTAATGTATCATCAATATCAAAAAAGACGATTTTAACTTTTTTGGCTTTATAACGTAATTTTGCGTCCACTTGTCTCCCCCTTATGATCATGCTCTATTATAGCATGTTTCCTTTTAAAAATCTTCTTGATTCACCAGATGGTGTCGAAAGGCATAGACTACTGCTTGCGTCCGATCACTGACTTCTAATTTGGATAAGATGTTGGAGACATGGGTCTTCACTGTTTTTAAAGAAATGAAGAGTTCATCTGCTATTCGTTGATTTTCATATCCTTTCGTCAATAAAGCCAGAATATCTCGTTCTCTAGCTGTCAAATCATCATGCAATTCAGCATGGTTCTTTCGTGACTCAACTTTTTGACTAACTTCTGTCTCAATTGCAAATTCTCCCTTTGCAACCTTTCTGACAGCCTGTAAGATCTCAGTTGCTGACGAGGTCTTTAAAATATACCCTTTTGCACCGGCATCTAAGACAGGGTAAATCTTTTCGTTATCTAAATAAGACGTCAAAATGACAATTTTAGCTTCCGGCCACTCTTTTAGGATGGCTAGAGTCGCATCGATTCCATTTAGCTCTGGCATCACAATATCCATGATGATGACGTCTGGTCTTTCTTTCAGCGCCAAGTCCACCCCTTCATGCCCATTTTTCGCCTCTAAGACTTGCTCAATATCGGTTTGCATGGACAAAAAGCTTTTCAATCCCAATCGAACCATTTCATGGTCGTCTACTAATAATACTTTCATACAGTTTCCTTTTCATTTTTCTCTTTTACAAGGAGGGGAACGCGAATATCCACAGCCACTCCCTTTTGAGGACTCGTTCTTATTTTAATGGTTCCCGCCATGTCCTCTACACGTTCTTGAATATTTTTCAACCCATAACTCAATCGTTCCAATTTTTCCTGCTCAAAGCCGATTCCATCATCTACCATCCGTAAATGAAGTTGTTTTCCTTCCTGATGCAAAAAGACATCCATTTGTTGAGCTCTAGCGTGTTTCAAGGTATTGCTGACAATTTCTTGGACGATCCGAAATAGATGTTCTTCCATTTCTTTTGGAATGCTCACGTCATTATGATGGAAGACAACTGTTAGGTTACTCTTTTCCTTCAATTCTCTAAAAATCATCTCCATACCTTCTACCAAACTTTTTCCTTCCAATTCTGTAGGACGAAGATGTAGGAGCAAGACGCGTAAATCATTTTGGGCTGTACCTAGAATATCTGACACACCATTGAGTTGCTGCTGGATCTGACTTTTCTCTAACTCAAGGGCCTGTGCTGCCACTCCAGATAAAATCATATTGGCTGCAAACAATTCTTGACTAACCGTGTCATGTAGATCACGCGCAATTCTCTTACGCTCGATTTCCACAATTTCTTCCTCATTTCGCATCACACGATTTTCACTTTTTTGTAAATTTTCTTCTAGTCGAAGCAATTTGCTGTCCAATAAATCTAACTGTCGATTCAATTCTTTGGGGGCAATTTCTTTTCGCTGTGAAGCAGTCAGGATAGATTCTACCTTTTGTTGTACTGCATGAACCGTTACAAATTGCGTGATTTTAATAATTAAGACAACCAAAGCCGTCAATGCAAGCGTCAGACTAAAAACCAAAAATAGGAATGATTGAAGCAAGGAAAGATCTGAAAGAAGTTTGCCCCACTGAAAACCAACAAAATGGAAAATGGTATGACAAATGACCGCAACCACCATTAGGGAATAGAAATACAATAGGAGATAGTCTAATTTCTTCATGCGCGAATCACCTCAACATCCCCAACAATATCAACTAACACAATTTTTATAGAACGGTGCGATCTCCGATAATGTGCCGTTTCAATGTCTATGGTTTCATTTCTCATTTTACGGACAGGAAGTTCCAAAAACTTCAGATCTCCATACAGGGTGTTAATTTGTAAATGCAATTCCAAATCAATCGGTAAGATAATTTTTGTATTTCCAAACCCTTTCCGAATGATCACTACATTGTCCCAATTGCAAATGGCTACCTCCTCTAAATGGAGGGTGTCATTCCCAAAAACTCGGATCACATTCAGATCTCGATACCCTCGACTTTGCTTTGAAAAATGTTGTAAATCACCAATCCATCGAGTTTTTTCCTGACGAATTTTCGTATCCTCTTCAACATCAAACACAACTGCTTCATTTTCCTTATACATATAAGGGTAGGCGATCAATAAACCATAAACCACCGCAAATAAAATGGCTGCAATCACAAAAGGATTCAGCATCACGATAAAAAACAAGAGCACACTCAGTGCGATTAATAGAAAATTCGCTTTTTGTTTGCCAAAATAGTAATACAAAAGGAGCAAAAAGAGAACCATCAAGACAACAAATCTGGAAAAATCGATTGATAAAATGGTGATCGCTGCTAATGTTAACAAAACGGCTTCAACGAAAATAAAAATTTGTATTTTCCACATAGTCTACCTCATCTTTTCCTATTTTATCAAATTTTTCCTCATTTGACTTCCGTCTGTGGTTGGATAATACGAAGAGCAAAAAAACACCCAAAAGATAGAAATCCTTTGGGTGTCCTTAGTATCGGAATGAATTGTTATTAAATAAGTTCTTTCCGATAACGGTTGTCTAGAGGCATTATTTATACATGAATGCCCAGTAATAGTTACCGTCGCCATTGATGACTGCTGCTACCGCACCTTCTGTGGCATTTGGATCGAGCATTAATTCTCTCAATCCACTGTTATACCATTTCGTTGCGACTGTTGTTGCATTGTCTTCACGGCGAGCTACAAAACCTGTGCTATCGTACTGACGTGAAATAGTATGGGCTTTTGGTAAGGCACGTGAGTTGTAGACATCATCTGACCAAGTCAATTCTTTTAAGCCTTGTGCTTTTCGCAATTCGTTAATCTTAGCAAATGCTTCTTTCGCTTTATCTAACTCGATATAGTTTGTATTGTCTGTTGCTTCTACACGATAAACGAATTTCACATAGCCAAACTCAACATCTTTGTAGTTCTTGTCATCTACTCCACTCTTCAAGTTAGCGATTAAAACATAGTCTTTAGCCCATGGGTTTTCTTTAGATTGCTCAAAGAGTTCTGGGTCCTCGATTTCCCATTCTACTTTGGCATCCCAGCCAGCATTGTCAATAAATTTAGGATTCATTTTCTTAATGACATAGTCCTTAAATTCATCCACATTCTTAAATGGAAGAGCTTGACCTGCTTTAGCTGTTTCTACAAGGTTTGTAGAGTAGAGCTTCACGCTTGAGTCTCGATCGCTATAGGCATATTCATCATCTTTGGCATCTTCGTGGAATTTTGGATCGATTTCAGGATCTTTCGGATCTGTCATTCCATAAAGTTTCCATTTATCTCCATTCCATTTCCAATAAGCAGAGTAACCAGTTGCTTCCGTATCAGAAGGAACGTAGTAATAGTGAGTCGACCCGTCAAAGTAGTAGTTCTTATCTCGACGCAAAGCTGCTGATCCAGGTTTGCCAGGAGGATAGACTATCTTTGGTGCTCGTCCATTTGGAGCCCATGGAAGATGTTCTAATCCTTCTGCTGGTGTCTCAACGTATGGAGGAATTTGGTTTTCACTAGGTTGATCTGTTGATACCAAACCATCATTTCCAGGCACTTCAGGTTGCACCGGTTCTTCTGGTTTTGGTTCACTTGGATTTTCTGGGGTTGGTGCGAAAGGATCAAACTCTCCATCTGCTCCTACAAATGGAGGATTTTCTGGGAAGATCAAGTTCCCGTGATCTTCTGGTGTAGATGGTTCTGATGGGTTGACTGGTTGATCGGGTTTATCGCTTGGATCTGGCTCGTCGGGTGTTGGAGTTGGTTCCGGAGTCGGTGTTGGAGTTGGTTCTGGAGTATCAGGATTTTCCGTCGAATTCTTCACAAATACCCATTTACCATTTTTATAGTAGTAATAATCCCCATTATCTAATACATAATAATGGTAGCCATTTTCATATACATAATGAGGGTCATTGGCAAGGTTATTAGTAGAGTTATTCCGATTAGTTAAAGGCTTCCACTCACCATTGCGGTAGATCCGGTAAGTCCCATCACTCATCCGATAATAATGATTGCCATTCCAATAAATGTAGTTTACATCATTTTCCAAGGAATAACCATAGTTCCAACCATTATAGCCATAATAATTATTCCAGCTAGGATAACCATAGTTATAGCCATAATAATAGTTCCAATTTGGATATCCATAGCCATAACTATAGGTCCATGAATTATAGCCATTATAACCGTTCCAATTATTGTAACCATAGTTATAATAGTTTGAACGATAAGGGGAGGTATTCCATCCTCTATTTTCTGCAGCTACTTTTGTTGCTATAAATGCCGGGACAATCATAGCTGTTGCTAAGATTGCTCGACTAACCACTCTATATTTTCTGTCCATTTAAATAATCTCCATTGGGAAAGTATAGGCGAAAGATACATCAACTATGTGCACATATTTCAAAAGTCATTCTACCTCCCTGTTTCTTAGTTCACGACATTTATCTCCACCAGTTGTCAAGGCCTATTCAACTAGTAGAAAAAAATCTATTCGTTTACCAATTTCCTATCAAAGCAGGTCTGAACGACATTTTTACTCTTTGATCTCCTTTCACGCAGATTATAGCATGTGGGCTAAAACAAAGGCAAATAATTTGATATTCAATCTATTTTCAACTTCAAATTACCTTATGTTTAATTGACTATTTTATTTTACCGGACTTGAAACCCCTTGTTTGTTAAGGGATTCACATAATCTATTCATCTGTAGAAAAATAGTTTCTTGAAGCGACCTCAAAGTTTTTCCCTCTACAGGGAAATAAAAAAATCACGACATAGCAACAAAAAAATACAAAAAGACTCAGAAATTCATCTGAGTCTTAGACTGATTTATTAATCTCCACCAGTTGCACTACTGCTGGAGCTTTCTGTATCTGAT
The DNA here is from genome assembly GCF_037890265.1 of Streptococcus sp. HCA-5024. Classification (NCBI taxonomy): domain Bacteria; kingdom Bacillati; phylum Bacillota; class Bacilli; order Lactobacillales; family Streptococcaceae; genus Streptococcus; species Streptococcus sp. HCA-5024. Next base: position 80,076 of record NZ_JBBKBR010000006.1, on the reverse strand, counting down.
CGTTCAGCAGAGGATGAACTAGATGCATCTGAACTTGATGAGGCTTTCGTACTTGAAGAAGCCGTCACTTTAGGCTCATATACAGTCAAAACAATTCGTGTTCGGTTAATATCCACCGTACTCGAAACTTCTGGAGTTTGACTGACAATTTGACCGGCAGAAACAACTACCCCATCAGGGAGATGTTCCGTTTTTCTTAATTCGATATTGGCTTCTTTAATACCATAGATCTCAATCAAATTACTTCTAGCAAAATCATAAGTTGATCCAACATAGTTTGGCATTTCAATTGAAGTCGTTTCTTTCGCTACTTTCAAAACAATCTTGGTTTTTGAATTCAGAGAATATTGCTCTCCTGGAGCTGGGGTTTGTTCAAGAACTGTCCCTGCAGCATAATCGAAGGTCTCAACTTCTTCAATCGTGATCATTTTGCTTGATACTTTATAAGTATTTTTCAGATCTTCCTCTGCTTTAGCTCGTGTTTCTCCTACATAGTTTGGCATTTCAAAACTATTTGGACCTTTTGAAACAATCAAATCAATGCGACTTTGTTCTTTCTTTTGAGCACCTGCATTTGGATTGGTCCGAATGACATAGCCTTCTGCAACCGAATCACTGTACTCTTCTTTCTCTTCACCGACTTGAAGGTCTTGTCCCTCAATAACCGCTCTAGCTTCGGCAATGGTTTTGCCGGAAACATCTGGAACTGTTTTATTGGCTGGGCTCATATACAACAAGAAAGTAAAGGCTGCAAGAACTAGTGCAATGGCAACAAACAATACCTTGTAGCGCGCCCGCAAGCGTCTTCTTGGCTTTTTACTTGGTGCCATTGTCTGCTGGTCAGATAATGGTCGATTAGGATCTACCGAACTGATTTCACTGCGTACCTCAGAGATTGGAACAGGAGCCGTCTTTGGAGTTGGACTCACTTTTGGAAGAGTCTTTGTATCAGCTTTCGATTGATCTTCAAAAATCAGTTTTTTCTCATTTCTTCTCTCGTAGGACAAGCAACTTGAAAGGTCCACATACATCTCTGCCACTGATTTATAGCGATCCGTCAGTTTTTTAGCTGTCGCTTTGATCACCACATTTTCTAAAGCTTGTGGAACATTCTTATTCTCTTCCCGAATAGATGGGAGTGGCTTTTGAAAATGCTGCAAAGCGATTGTAACTGCACTATCTCCATCATAAGGAATGTGTCCTGTCAACATCTCATAGAAAATGATCCCCATCGCGTAGATGTCACTTTGCACCGTAGCTTTTGAACCGCGCGCCTGCTCAGGGGACAAATAATGAACCGACCCCAACATCGAGTTGGTCTGAGTCAAACTAGTCTCTGCGAAGGCCACTGCAATCCCAAAGTCTGAAACTTTTGCTGTTCCATCTGGTGTCAAGAGAACATTCTGTGGTTTTAAATCTCTATGGATAATGCCACGCGTATGGGCAAGACGCATAGCTAGAAGGATCTGCCCCATCAAACGAACAGCTTCTTCATTTGATAAAGGAGCATTTTCTTTGATATAGCGTTTCAAGTCTAAACCTGCAACATATTCCATTGCAAGGTATTGTTGTCCTTCTTCTTCGCCAATGTCTGTAATCCGAACGATATTTGGATGGTCCAGCTCTGCCATCGCCTTTGCTTCACGCTGAAAACGCGCAACCGCAATGGGATCCGTCTGGTAATTCGTACGCAGTACCTTGACTGCAACTTCTTCCCCATCTAAAATCAAATCACGCGCAAGATAAACATCTGCCATCCCGCCGCGTCCAATTTGTTGGATGATTTTATATCGCCCGGCAAAAATTTTGCCGATTTGAATCATGCTGCGTCCTCCTCAGTAAAGTGGAGCAGTACAACAGTGATATTATCCAAGCCTCCAGCATTATTGGCAAAACGAATCAAGGTTTGAGCTTTTTCTTCCAGTGAAACATCACTCAAGACAATATCTCTGATTTCATCCGGGCCAATCATATTAGTTAAACCGTCACTATTGATCAAAATATAATCATCTGCTTCAACCGTCACCAAACCATAATCCGGCTCCAACTCATCTTTTTGGCCAATGGACTGAGTGATAATGTTACGTTGAGGATGATGGGCTGCTTCTTCCTCTGTAATTTGACCTGCTCGTAAAAGAGCATTTACAAGAGAATGGTCACTAGTCAACTGCTGGTATTTGCCCTGACGAATGAGGCCAATCCGTGAATCCCCAACGTGGGCATAAATCACTTGTCCTTCTACAAAAGCCAAAGCTTCCAGTGTCGTTCCCATTCCTTTGTGCTCATCATCTTGCCCAGCTAAATGGATCCGACGGTTCACAGCTTCTAAATGTTCTGCAAACCATTCCCGTACTTGATTAACCGTCTCGATCTCAGAAGAAACCCAAGCCGCACCTAGGTCTGTGACTGCCATTTCACTAGCAATATTTCCGGCACGGTGTCCTCCCATACCATCAGCAAGGAAAACCATAGATTTTCCTGCCTTGTTTGTATATTGATTTGCATAGTCTTGGTTATTTGTCCGTCTTTGACCTACATCGGTTAAGATCGTCATATCCATACTGTCAGTTTCCTCCTGATATTATGAGATTCTCTTAAAACGACTGATAAAGAAGCCGTCGCTTCCATATAATTCGGGTGTAATAAGGATACAATCATTTTTAAGAATATCTTTTCTTTCGTGATCCAATGGGACTTGTTCGAAATTTGGATGGTTTTTCAAAAATTGGTCCACCACTTCAAAATTCTCTTTACCCATAATTGTACACGTACTGTACACTATTATACCACCTTTACGCACACTTTGACAAACACTATCCAGAATGGCCAATTGAATAGCTTGTAAAGATACAAAATCTGCACTCTCTTTATTGTACTTGATATCAGGCTTTCTCCGTATCAAACCAATCCCTGAACAAGGCGCATCCACCAAAATTTTATCGAAAGCATCAGGTCCAAATGTTTCAAAGACTTTTGTCGCATCTAACTTCTTTGTCAAAATTTTGTCCGCAACATGGAGCCGATTAGCATTTTCTTGAATCAATTTGAGCTTATGGTCATAGAGATCCAAGGCTGTGACTTTCCCAGTTGTGAGATAAGAAGCCAGGTGAGTCGTTTTTCCACCTGGCGCAGCACAGGCATCTAAAACCCACTCATCTCCTTGCAAATCCAAAGCTGGTGCCACCAATTGACTGGACTCGTCTTGAATAGTAATGCGCCCCTCTTTAAACAAGGAATGCGCCGCAAAATGTCCCTGCTCTTTCACGAGAGCGGACGGAGCAAGTAGAGAGGAGGTTGCTTCGAACAGCTGAGCCAACTCTTCTTTTTCGTCCAGATCAATCACACGAATACTGGATTTATTACGCTGATAAAGACTCTTAAAAATAGCACAAGCACGTTCTTCACCGTATTCTTCGATCAATACTTTGACCAACCATACAGGTAGGGAATACTCTACCGAATAACGTTTATTCTTTCGCTTGATTGTATCAATAGCTGGTAGTCCTTCGCGGATTAGCTTTCTAAGAATAGCATTGACAAACTTCTCACTGCCTTCTTTACGACGTTTTGCTATCCGGACAGCTTCATTGACGATGGCATGATCAGGAATTCGGTCTAAATAGACAAGTTGATACAAACTCATCATCAAAAGATAATAGAGCCAAGGATCTAATTTCGTCCGGTCTTCAATTACGTGGGCGAGATACCACTCGAGTGTTATCTTCCGTGCTACAGTACCGTATACAACTTCCGTAACAAAGCTTCTATCTTTATCTGAAAGTTGAGAGTGTTCTAGCGCTTGATTTAGGGCAATATTAGAATAAGCTCCCTGTTCAAAAACCTCTTCTAACACTCGAACGATCTGTTCACGCGCATTCATTTGTTTAATTTCCAAAGTGATCTCCTACTTTCAATTGACGGCCAGCGCCATTCAAAAAGTCTGTGATGGACATTTTTGGTTTTCCTGCCGGCTGCACAACTTTGAGGGACAATGCGCCTTCTCCTGCAGCGACCAGCAACTCTTTTTTGGTCAAAGCAATCACTTCTCCAGGATTTCCATTTCCTTCGCATAGCTCTGCTTCATAAACTTTAAAGCGTTGCCCATTTAATAACGTATGAGCGACCGGCCAAGGATTCATCCCCCGGATCTGATTAAAGACTTGGCGATTGGTTTTGGTCCAGTCCAAAACCTCTTCTTCCGGTAAAATATTCGGTGAAAATGTGACCAAACTTGGATCTTGTGGACTTGGCTTGATCTCCCCTGCCAGGTAAGCTGGCAAAGTATCTAGGAGTAAGTCACGTCCAAGGACTGCCAATTTTTCAAACAAAGTTCCCACATTGTCCTCATCTAAAATTGGGAGAGAACGAGCTGCAATCATGTCTCCAGCATCCATTTCCTTGACCATTTCCATAATTGTAACCCCAGCTTCTTCGTCACCATTGATCAGGGCATAGTGAATGGGAGCTCCACCTCTATATTTAGGTAATAAAGACGCGTGGACATTCACCGCAAACTGAAAGTTCTCCAACAATTTTGTCGGTAAAAATTGTCCAAAAGCAGCGGTCACAATTCCATCTGCATCTAGTGATAAGAGAGTTTCCATTTCTGGACTACCCGATAATTTCTCCGGCTGAAGAACCGGTAGTTGATGTTCCAAAGCTACCTGCTTCACCGGGGTCATTCGAATCTCTTTTTTGCGACCTACTTTGCGGTCTGGTTGAGTCACAACTGCCAAAATTTCATAGCGCGAATCTGCTAACAATCCCTTTAAAACCGTCGCTGAAAAATCAGGCGTCCCCATAAAAATTAATTTTGTCATTTCTTTCTTCCTTACATAAAACTTTGAGGTTCATTATCAATACTGACACGTAGATCTTGGTTGCCTCTTTCTTGTGTAAATTCTAAGATTTGATTCAAGACCTGAGTCATGCCTTCTTCGAAACGATATTTCACAATGATTTGATAATGATACAAATTATGTGTGCGTGCAATTGGTTTAGGTGTTGGTCCTAAGATTTGGACCTGATCAGATAAGCCAGATCGGAGAATTTCCATGACCTGATGTGACTTCTCCTTCACCATTTCCTCACTCTTATGAGATAGGGTTAGCCCAACTGTGAAGTAATAAGGCGTATAGCCTAACTGCCGGCGAATCTGCATTTCATAGGCAAAAAAACCTTCATAATCTTGGTCTTTGGCAAATCGAATCGCATAATGATTGGGGTTGTAGCTTTGAATGATAACCTCTCCTTCTTTCTCTGCTCGTCCGGCCCTTCCTGCCACCTGAGTCAAGAGTTGAAAGGTTCTCTCAGAGGATCGATAATCCGGTAAATTTAAAGAAGTATCCGCATTCAAGACACCCACTAACGTCACATTTGGAAAATCCAATCCCTTCGCAATCATTTGCGTCCCTAACAAAATATCCGCTTCTCCATTCCCAAAAGCATCTAATATCGCTGCGTGGCTCCCCTTTTTTCGAGTGGTATCCACATCCATGCGCAGAATTTTAGCTTCAGGAAAGATCTCTTGTAATTCATCATAAGCTTTTTGTGTTCCTGTCCCGTAATAACGAATGGAAGGACTTTGGCAATTTGGACAGTGTCGAGGAATCGCTTTACTATAGCCACAATAATGACAGTTCATGGTTTTAGTATCCATGTGGAGGGTCAAAGAGATGTCACAATTGGGACAAGTATCTACAGTTCCACACTCGCGACACATGACAAAACTGGAATAACCACGGCGGTTCAACATCAAGACAACCTGCTCTTTTTTCTGCAAGCGATCAGCAATAGCTTCCACTAGAACCGGAGTGAAGTTACCAGCTTCATTTTGGCCAATATAATCACGAAAATCAACGACTTTAACTTCTGGAATTTTGGCTGCCGGATTGGCCCGTTGGGTCAGACGAATTAATTCATAAACCCCTTTTGTTGCACGAGCCCGCGATTCTAAACTTGGTGTAGCAGATCCAAGAAGCAAAACTGCTTGATTGTACTGAGCTCTTAAGACTGCGACTTCCCTTGCGTGGTAGCGTGGATTACTATCTTGTTTGTAGGAAGCCTCGTGCTCCTCATCAATGATGATAGCTCCGATGTTTTTTAAAGGAGCAAAGATGGCTGAGCGCGCTCCAACGACTACCTTGGCCTCCCCACGTTCAACTTTTCGCCATTGATCATACTTCTCACCATTTGATAAGCCCGAGTGCAGAATGGCTACTTCCTGACCAAAACGAGAGATAAAACGATCCGTCATCTGTGGCGTCAGGGAAATCTCAGGAACCAACATAATAGCCGTTTTCCCCTTATTTAGAACTTCCTGAATAATCTGCAGATAAACTTCTGTTTTCCCACTTCCAGTCACACCTTCTAATAAAAAAGGCTTTGATGTTTTCCCAATTTGAAAAACTACTCTTTCTACAGCTTTTGCTTGCTCTGAATTTAAAAGCAGAGCCTGGGTCTGTTCTTTGCCTTCATAATATGCAGCCGCCCTATTCACTTCTCGTTCTGTTATTTCTAAAACACCCTGATCAATAAAATAAGCCACTACTTCTCGTGAAAAATCCTGATACAATCCTGCTAAGAGTTGCTCCCCTTGCTCTAGTAACAGGCGCTCTTTCAATGCTAGCCTTTTTTTAGCTCTCGCTGATAGTTGAAGTTCTTTTAATCTTTCCTGGTTAACGCGATACCATTTTTCTGTTTTAATTTGTTTCTTATCCTTGGCCTTGTATTCAAGTACCAAATCTCCTTTTCTGACCAACCGCATCACTTGGGCTTGATCGGCTGCATCTAGAGAAGAAAAAGAAACTTCATTTTTTGCACCAAAAAGTTTTATTTTGAGAGTGGGATCTAAAGAAGGTTGAGGATACAAAATCTTATCATAACTCGAATTGAGGAGAGAAGGAAGCATGGTTTTTAAAATCGTGATCTTATAAGAAAAAACACTTTTTCGTAATTGATCCGCCAACCAAAACTGCTCTTGATTTAAGACCGGAGTGTAATCCAAGACCTCCACAATCGCTTTTAATTCCTCGCTTGTGTCTGCCTCTTCTAAAACATCTACCACAATCCCTTGAATGAGGCGATTCCCTTTACCAAAGGGGACATGAACTCGCATACCTGCCTCCACCATATCCTCAAATTCTGATGGGATCTGATAAGAATAGGGTTTATCTGTCTGCATCAATGGGACATCTACGATGACTTTTGCTATCACTTTTTCACCTCCAGCCTCTATCATATGAGCTTTACTTTATCACGGAACCCTTTAAATAGCAAAAAATAAGATTGAGAAGCCCCAACCTTAAATTTTTTCACCATCTTCTTTTTCTTTGGCAATTTGTTCCTTAATTTTGCGCTCTTCTTCTTCTTTGCGAATCCGCTCTGCTTCAATCCGACGACGAAGCGCTTCACGTTTTGCTTCTGGATCCGGGTGAACAACTACGTTTCCGGACTCAATTTCTTCAAGCGCTTGTAATGTTGATTTAACTGATTGGAATTCTTGAGTGGGTACTGCACCACTTTCCAATTCGTGGGCCCGTTTTGCCTCAAGAATGACCAATGAATATTTGGATGGTACTTTGTCAAGCAATGTATCAATAGAAGGTTTTAACATCATATTCCTATACCTAATTTCTAATTATTTATCTCTTCACAATAGTTTGTGTTTTTGGTAACATATCCAGATAATGGCCAATGACACGGTCTACACGGAAATGCTCTGCTTCGATCACACGTTTGACACGCTCAGCAGCAAGAGGAACCTCGTCGTTCACAATGGCGTAGTCATATTCACGCATCATGGCGATTTCTTCTTTTGCTTTTTCAATCCGTTGCGCAATAACTTCTGCACTATCTGTCCCGCGACCCACTAATCGATCTTGCAATTCATCCAAATCAGGCGGAGTTAAGAAAATAAAAACTGCATCTGGAACTTTCTTCTTTACTTGAAGGGCACCCTGAACTTCAATTTCAAGAAATACATCGATTCCCTTGTCCAAGGTTTCATTCACATAGGTTAAAGGAGTCCCATAGTAATTTCCAACGTACTCAGCGTACTCCAACATTTGCCCTTGACGGATCAAATCTTCAAATTCTTCACGTGTACGGAAAAAATAGTCGACACCATCCACTTCACCTGGACGTTGTGCACGCGTCGTCATCGATACAGAATACTGAAACTGATTGTCCGAGTTTTCAAAAATTTCTCGTCTGACCGTTCCTTTTCCAACCCCCGAAGGGCCAGAAAATACGATTAATAAGCCACGATCCGCCATGATTTCTCCTTCAATGTCTTTCTATCTAGTGTAACAAAAATCGGCCTAATTTTCAACTGATTTTTTCATTCAAAAAGCTTGAGATGCTAGATCTCAAGCTTTTTGTTTATTTTGCGTAATCGACTGCACGCAATTCTCGAATAACGGTAACCTTAATGTTTCCAGGATATTCAAGATTGGACTCGATCTTCTCACGAATATCATGAGCTAAGATCGTCACTTTATCATCCTTGATTGCCTCAGGGCTAACCATAATACGGATTTCACGACCCGCTTGAAGGGCGAAACTTGTCTTAACTCCTTCAAAACTATTTGCAATTTCTTCAAGATCTTGCAAGCGTTTGATGTAGCTTTCAAGTGACTCACTTCGTGCTCCAGGTCGAGCTGCACTCAAGGCATCCGCTGCAGCGACAATGACTGCGATGACACTTTCTGGTTCCACGTCACCATGGTGACTGGCAATGGTATTGACCACCACTGGGTGTTCCTTGTACTTCCGTGCCAATTCAGTTCCAATCTCGACGTGACTTCCTTCCACTTCACGGTCAATCGCTTTACCGATATCATGTAAGAATCCTGCACGTCGTGCCAAGGTAGCATTTTCACCCAACTCGCTAGCAATAATACCAGAAAGTTTGGCAACTTCAATGGAGTGACGCAAAACGTTTTGACCATAAGAAGTACGGAATTGCAACCGTCCCATGATTTTCATCAAATCTGGATGGAGGTTTGGCGCACCAATTTCATAGGCAGCCGCTTCACCGTATTCACGAATCCGGTTGTCAATTTCCTGACGGTTCTTCTCAACCAGCTCTTCGATACGGGCTGGATGGATCCGACCATCTTTGAGAAGGCTCTCCATTGTCATACGGGCGATTTCACGACGAATCGGATCAAACCCTGACAAGGTCACCACTTCAGGCGTATCATCAATAATCACATCGACACCTGTCAAACTCTCAAAGGTACGAATATTGCGACCTTCACGACCGATAATCCGACCCTTCATACTATCGTCCGGCAAATGAACGGTTGAATTTGTTTGCTCAGCAACAAAATCACCCGCCATCCGTTGCATGGCTTGGACGAGAATGTCTTTTGCGATTTTATCAGAACGTTCTTTCACTTCCAATTCAGCATCACGAATCCGTGAGGCAATTTCTTTTGAAAGTTGCTCTTCCGTCTGACTCAAAATAATGTCACGCGCTTCTCCTTGACTTAGAGCAGCGACACGTTCCAGTTCTTCTACTTTCTTGTGTTCAAGCTCTTCCAGCTGTTGTTCACGCGTATCAATGTGTTTAGTTCTATCTGTAAGACTTTGCTCTTTGTGTTCAAGAGACTGTTCTTTGCTTGTTAAAATGTCGTCTTTGCGATCAAGATTGCTAGCACGTTCTGCCAAACGGCTTTCTAATTGCTTCAATTCTTGTCGTTCTGACTTAAACTCAGCATCGACCTCTTCACGATATTTTCTGGCTTCTTCCTTTGCCTCCAAAAGTGCTTCTTTTTTAAGTGAACTTGACTCATGCTTCGCCTCTTTTAAAATCAAATCGGCTTCGCGTTCAGCCTGTCCACGTAAATTCGTTGCTTCTTGTTCAGCATTCAAAAGGGTGAGTTCCGCAGCTTCTTTTGAAGCTTTCATTTTAAGAGCAGTTCCCACATATCCAATGACTAAACCAATGACCGCGGCAAAAACACCTGTAATAACAAAATTCATGCTTTTACCCCAAATCTATTTAATTAGTTGAATTAAAAATTCTTTTACATTTTACCATAAATTAGTAAAATTAACAATCTAAAAAAACAGGAAAAACCTTTTATATTTTTGCTTAATGCTTGTCCTTTTATCGTCTTTTCTTTCATGGAACATCTGTGAGATATTCATTTATTTCGACTTTGTTGAATCTGCTTTTTTATGCTATAATCAAGAAAAACAAAGAAGGATTTGAGTATGACAAAAGAAGTAATTGTTGAAAGTTTTGAATTGGACCACACAGCTGTGAAGGCTCCCTATGTACGCTTGATTGGGGAAGAAACTGGACCCAAAGGAGACATCATCTCTAACTTTGATATTCGCCTAGTGCAGCCCAATGAAAATGCGATTCCAACGGCAGGGCTCCACACGATCGAGCACCTTCTTGCGATGCTCATTCGAAAACGAATCGATGGTATGATTGATTGTTCCCCTTTTGGATGTCGCACCGGTTTTCATATGATCATGTGGGGACAACATTCGAGTACGGAAATTGCTAAAGTAATCAAAGATTCTTTAGAAGAAATTGCATCTGTCAGCACTTGGGAGGATGTCCCAGGCACAACTATTGAGTCTTGTGGAAATTACAAGGATCACAGCCTCTTCTCAGCCAAAGAATGGTGTCGCCTGATTCTAGACCAAGGAATTTCGGACGATCCGTTTGAACGTCATCTTGTTTAATACGAAAAAGAGGCTGGGACAAAAGTCCTAGCCTCTCAATTATTTTTGGATTGTCGAGCAAGACGCAGTGGTTGAGTGGGCTCTACTACGCTGATTCCATCAGCTTTTACAGCTCTACTCAACTGTGCGGAGGTGGGACGACGAAATCGAATTCTAACGAATTACCGATTTCTGTCCCACTCTCTTTTTTATTGTCATTTTTCCCAGAAAGGGGATGTCTGCTCAGGTATTAATAATCCAGAGCATCTGAATGACCTTTCCCGTTTCCTACGAAATAACCAGTCTTGGCATTGATACTAAAGAGATAGGTTCCATCTGGTTTGAAGAGGTTGTAATAGCCATTACCATTAATGATATTGACGCGCTCTAAAATGTATTGATTGCCAGTGATATGTCCACGTTTACGAGCAATGTTCAATACTTTTTCAAGGATCCCATCACCAAATACCCAAGCCGGGTTATTGACATCATTGATAGCTGCTTGGTTATATGGCACACGACTCAAGTTCCGCTGAAGTGGGACACCATCGCTTGGAAGACCGTACCCTGAATAGCCTGGATTTGCCGTTCCTGCACTACCTGTAGCAGCATTGACAGCTGGGGCCGTAGGCGTTGCTGCTTGAGCTGGGGCTGGAGTTGCATTAGAAGTATCTGTACCTCCTGTTCCAGTCACTGGTGCCGGTGTCGCAACTTGTTGTGAACGTCCTTGCGCAACCGCTTCATTCAATAAGCTATCTAATTTTTCATTGCCTGTCTTTGTTTCTGCAAAGGTCGCATCACTTTTCGCTTTGGCAGTTGCATCAAGAACTCCATCTTTGATGACTGGAGAACTAAATTGAGAATTCACTTTTTGAATAGCAGAAACTTGCTTCACAAGGTCTTCATATTTTGTTTTAGCCGCATTATAATCACTGCTTCCTTCTAATTTGTCCAGCAGTTTCTTCAGATTTTCCAAGTCTCCGAATTTATCATTTTTAAGAGCACTTTTTGATTCATCTACAAAAAAGGCATCGTAGGCTTTGGTAAACTCTTCTAGTTTTTGAGCTTGTGTTTCACTGCTACTTGATTTAGAAGTAGAAGATGACTTGCTAGATGAAGACGATACAACAGTTGTACCACCAGATTTTCCACGACTGTGCATCCAGTTATAGGTCACAAAAATGGCCGAACCGACAATCGCAAGACCTAATGCAGAGTATAGAACCGCTTTGATTCGTTTACCCGCATTGCTTGGTGTTTCCTCAGGAAGGTCCTCTGCTTCTACAACTGGTTCAGTTGGTGTAGGTCCAAATTTAATCTTGGCAGGTAATTCTGTTGAGATAGCATCCATTTCAGGTCTTTGTTCCAAGACCGTTTCCGTTACTTCCGGTGCCTCCACTGCTTCAGCTACTTCAGCAACTGTTTCTGAAGCTGCCACCTCTTCAGCTTTAGCCAATTCTTCTTTGGCCAAAATTTTTGTATCGTATTTTTCAGCTTCAATTTCTGCTCGGTGTTGTTTGATGTATTTGTCTAAGACATTATCACCTTCAGTGACACCTGCTTCGATTTCTTCTGCCTTTCGATTGGCCTGCCCAATCGTCATCTCTTTAGCATCTTCAAACTCTAAAATTGATTCTGTTTCTTGCTCTAATGGCTTTTTATCCTTCTCTGTCATAAAAATCCTTTCTATGCCTTTATCTGCCGTTTTACTCGTTCCCCAAAATATTGGTAGAGATCAACTTTTAGGGTTCCGTTATAAAGTTTTCGTTTTTTATCTGCTTTACTACCGAATTTAGATTCAAAACCTTCATCACTGGTTAGGATAAATTTACTCCAGGTTTTGAGAGGTGCAAATACGTGCCCCATTTCAGTATACAATTTCGTCACACCCTCATCATCGGATAAGCGTTCTCCATATGGAGGGTTGGAGATAATCACCCCGTTGATCTTATCTGAGTGAAGATCTTGGACTCGCATCTGTTTGAAAGTAATGTCACTGCTAACGCCCGCTTTCTGGGCATTTTCTTTGGCAATCTCAACCATCCGTGCATCGATATCAGTTCCCATAATATCCAATTCGATCTCGCGATTGATTTTTCTGCTTGCTTCTTGACGGACTTCATGAATCAAGCGATCATCCATCCAGTTCCATTCTTCAAAAGAAAAGGTCCGACGTAAACCAGGTGCCATATTTCTCGCAATCATCGCCGCCTCAATACAAAAGGTTCCAGAACCACATGTCGGGTCAATCAAGGGCTTATCTGGATACCAGTTTGACAGCAGAAGAATTGCTGCTGCCATATTTTCCTTAATAGGGGCTCCCCCTTTTTCAGTCCGATAACCACGTTTGAAGAGGCTACTACCAGTGGTGTCAATCAAGACAGTGGCTTGATCTTTAAGGATCGATACTTCAATCTTGAACTCTGCCCCATTTTCCATGAGAGGAACACCTTCTGGCCGGGCATAATGTTTTTGTAACTTTTTAACCACTGCTTTTTTCGAAATGGCCTGAACGCTAGGTTCATTATGAAGTTTTGATTTGACACATTTAGCCTTAGAAATAGGAAAACGTGCTCCTAAAGGCAAATAATTTTCCCAATCCAAAGCAAAGACACCTTGAAAGAGTTCTTCGAAGGTTTTGGCTGGAAAAGTCCCAACCACAATTTTCACTCGATCAGCCGCTCGCAACCAGAGGTTGGTTTCTATGATTGCTCGACGGTCTCCTTGAAATCGAACCCGTCCATTTTCAACCTGGCAATCGTAGCCAAGATCGCGTAGTTCTCGACCAACAACAGCCTCTAATCCAGCAGCGACCGTTGCAATCAATTCAAATTGTTTTTCCATCTTATTCCTATCACTTTAAAAAAGGAGGTTGAGATCTCTCTCCACCTCATCAACCTATATGCAATTTTCTATAAGCCATGTTTTGTTCCAGAAATGACTAGGTACCATTTCCTTCGATAATCATCTGTCTACTGTTTCCAGTCAGAATGCTATGTTCGTTTCCACGCATTCCATGCCCCGACCAAAGTTTGGGTTGCTAGCTTGAGGGGTTTACCGCGTTCCACTTTTTAGGTTTCCCTAAAAACTACGTCACTGTGGCACTTTCAGAGTTACTAGAGCTTATCCTTAGACTTAGCTCCTTCACTCGCCGTAACTTGAAGATCAAGTCCCTAGGCTTATGGATTCACCTAGCACAAACACTACAGGCATCACAGCCTGTGCTAGCATGGACTTTCCTCATGAGAGGATTCTCTCACGCGATTATCCAAAAATTGCACAATCTATGGGATTAATAATCGCGATCTACGATCTGTTTCCCAAAAACTTCTTTTTCCAAACGATTGAGACGTTTGAGAATATCAAAGTTCGTCGCTGTTGTCACTTGCGGGAATTCTTGCGTAGCAGTGCTAGCAATCGGAGATGTTTGTGGTGTTTCCTGTGCTTTTTGGGCAAGTTCTTCACGAAGGCGGGCGTTTTCTTCACGCAATTCCTTCACCAAAGCAGCATAGGTTTCATAGTCTTTTATGACATCATCCAAAAATTCATTTACTTCATCTTTATTATAACCACGAACTTCTCGTTTGAAATCTTGATCAAAAATATCTTTCGCAGTAAAAATAATACTCGCCATTACTCTCTCCAATCTAGTTCATCATCTCAATTATATAAAAAAATGGTAAGAAAAATCAAGGTATAACACTTAGTTTTCGTAAAAATTTTCAGCAAGTTCATTTAAGTCATCAAAACTTAATTGTTTGACATAAAATGGTTCTTTTTCTACCATCATTTTGTAAAGATATTTTAAATTGGTTTCATTTTCTGGATCATAAAAAACATAAGCTCCATCCGCGTTATCTATCAAAAACTGATTGTATTCTTTTAGTTGACCCGGATTGCTATAGTGGGGATAGGCATATTTCACGAAATCCACCTGTTTGAAGCGTGCTAATAATTCCTGATTGCTTTCATTCCAATTTTCGCCAACATTCTCAAATAGGAAGATCGTCGCCATTTGAAAATCGTAATCTTTTTTTAATTCAAAGGCGACCTCTAGTACCCAAGCCTCAAATCCCAAATTACCAGAAAAGACCAGCCATTTCACTCCTTCTTCAAATAGACGACGAAGATCTCTTTCAATGGCTTTTTTGATAATGGTCAGTCGAGGGTCTTTATTGGAAAAGACTCCCACATCAAAACTCTTATAACCTGCAACAAGTATGGTATTCATTTTTTCCTCATTATTCTAATTTATGATATAATAGAGTGATGTAATTGTACCAATAAGGAGAACTATGGTCAACTATCCACATAAAGTAGCCAAAAAAACCTTGGTCTCTACACAAAGGAAACATCCAGTCGACTTTGCGAATCGTGGGATGACATTTGAAAAAATGATCAATGAAAGCAATCAATACTATCTTTCTCGAGGTCTAGCAGTCATCCATAAAAAACCAACACCGATTCAAATCGTGAAAGTGGATTATCCACGTCGCAGTCGGGCAAAGATTGTT
The DNA here is from genome assembly GCF_037890265.1 of Streptococcus sp. HCA-5024. Taxonomy (NCBI): domain Bacteria; kingdom Bacillati; phylum Bacillota; class Bacilli; order Lactobacillales; family Streptococcaceae; genus Streptococcus; species Streptococcus sp. HCA-5024. Next base: position 64,876 of record NZ_JBBKBR010000006.1, on the reverse strand, counting down.
GAAGCCTATTTCAGGCAAGCCTCAACGACGGACTATTCTGGAGTATACAAGGGACGCTATATCGATTTTGAAGCGAAGGAAACACAGCAAAAGCAATCCATGCCGATGAAAAATTTTCATCAACATCAAATCGATCATATGGAGGCAGTTGTTCAGCAAGGCGGTATCTGTTTCGTTCTCTTGCATTTTGCAAAGTTGAGTGAAACCTACTTACTTCCTGCTCCTGCATTAATTCACTATTACAACATCGATCATGGTAGTAAATCCATGCCCCTCTCCTATATTCAGGAGCACGGCTTTCTAGTAGATAAGAATCGTCTTCCAAGCGTTCCTTATCTTGATATTATCGAACAGAAACTTCTAGGCGGTATTTAAATGAATAAACAAACAGTCATTCAATGGTTGAAATATGTTGCCATCGCAGCCATTTCATTTTTCTTACTTTTATTTGTCCTCGGTGGACTGATATTTAGTTACTATGCTATGAAAGCACCAACCTTGTCTGAAAAAGATTTGGTTGCAACAACATCTAGTAAGATCTATGACAACCAAAATAACTTGATCGCGGATTTGGGAGCTGAGAAACGAATCAATGTCACAGCCAATGAAATCCCTACTGATTTGGTCAATGCTATCGTTGCGATTGAAGACCACCGTTTCTTCAATCACCGTGGGGTCGACATCATTCGGATCGGCGGTTCCTTCCTTCACAACTTACGAGGAGGAAGTCAAGGTGGGTCAACCTTGACGCAACAATTGATCAAGTTAACCTATTTCTCCACTTCAGCCTCTGACCGTACCCTCTCTCGTAAGATCCAAGAAGCTTGGTTAGCAACCCAACTAGAAAAGAAAGCAACCAAACAAGAAATCTTGACCTATTACGTCAATAAAGTATTTATGGCGAATGGGAACTACGGAATGCAGACAGCTGCGAAAAGTTATTACGGAAAAGATCTAAAAGATCTTTCGCTCCCTCAATTGGCACTCCTTGCGGGGATGCCCCAAGCACCAAACCAATACGATCCATACTCCCATCCTGAAGCAGCGCAACAGCGCCGAAACTTAGTATTAAAAGAAATGCTCGATATGAAGACCATTTCTAACAAACAATACGAAGCAGCGGTCAATACACCTGTTACAGATGGTCTGCAAAGTCTCAGTTCTTCAAGCAGTTACCCAGCCTATATGGATAATTACCTAAAAGAAGTGATCGAGCAAGTCGAAGAAGAAACGGGCTACAATTTGTTGACAACCGGAATGGATGTCTATACAAACGTGGATACAGAAGCTCAAAAGAAACTATGGGATATCTACAATACAGATGAATATGTCAATTACCCGGATGATGAAATGCAAGTAGCTTCTACCGTTATTGATGTCAATACTGGTAAAGTCATTGCTCAGCTGGGTTCTCGTCACCAATCCAGCAATGTTTCCTTTGGTACAAACCAAGCGGTTGAAACGAACCGTGACTGGGGTTCAACAATGAAACCAATCACAGATTACGCACCAGCTCTTGAACATGAGGAATATACCTCTACAGCAGCTACTACAACAGATGCGCCATACAACTTCCCTCATTCATCAACGCCTGTCTACAACTGGGACCGTTCATACTATGGTAGCATGTCCATTACCTACGCAATTCAACAATCTCGTAACGTGCCTGCGGTGAAGGCCCTGGAAAAAGTTGGTCTTAAACAAGCTAAGAAATTCCTCAATGGATTAGGGATCGATTACCCAGAAATGGTTTACGCCAACGCTATCTCGAGTAACACTAGCGATTCTAGCAACAAATACGGAGCCAGCAGTGAGAAAATGGCAGCTGCCTATGCTGCTTTTGCCAATGGCGGTACCTATTACAAACCATCCTATGTTAGTCGGGTTGTCTTTAGTGATGGCACAACCAAGGAATTTGAGTCCGAAGGAACTCGTGCAATGAAAGCAACAACTGCCTACATGATGACAGATATGATGAAGACAGTTCTCTTGTCTGGTACCGGTACAAATGCTGCCATTTCGGGAATCTACCAAGCTGGTAAGACAGGTACATCAAACTATGCTGATAACGAAATCGGTAAATTGACAAAAAATGCTTATTCAAATATTGTAACACCGGATGAATTGTTTGTAGGCTACACTCCTGAATATGCCATGGCAGTATGGACAGGTTATTCCAATCGCTTTACACCAGTATTGGATAATGGAATACAGGTCGCAACGGATGTCTACCGTCAAATGATGCTCTATCTTGCTAATAATAATAACTCTGGTCATACGGATTGGACGCAACCAAGTGGACTGTATCGAAGTGGTTCTTATCTCTACTTAAACAATGGTAAGAACAACTACAATAACTACTACTATGAGCCAAGTTATTCCACTGATCAGTATTCGTATGAAGAACCATCGTCTAGCTCTTCGAACGAAGAAAATCAATCTAAACCATCTGAGCCTTCTTCACAAGAATCTAACAATCATAACGAATAATATAACAGAGAAGTCGGGCTTTTGCCCGGCTTTTTTTAAAACAATGGTTAAAAAACCAGAACGAATAAAATCTGATTTATTTAGTTAGACTTCCCAGCTTTTTTATTTTTGAGTATATAAAAAAAAGAGCCTTTCGGCTCTTTTCTGTATCATTATTTTGCCAAAGCTCCCATTGGATCCCACGGTGCTAGGACAATTGGTTCTGCTTCATAGGCTGCTAATTCGTCTGCTGTTAGGAATTCTTTACGAACCACGATTTGGTAGGTATATTCATCCATCCAAGCATCAGAAGCCACAAAGTAACCATCTGTACCGACCTTGTCTCCCCATGAATTTTCAACCTTCCATTTACGAGACTGACCTGCTTCGTCTAAATCAACCCCTGTCAAGACCATAGCATGTGTCATGAGACTTTCTGCATAGTCCAAGCGACCCGCCTTGTCTTGTGTCAAATGAATGTCCATGCCTGCTTCAAAATCGTAGACATCTGTTGCCAGGATTCCGGCTTTACGGTTGCTGACTTGGCCTACATCTGAACCAAACCAGACAGTTTCCCCTGCTTTCATTTGAGCAATGGCTAATTCTTTCAATCGATCCATTGGAACATTTAGGTAGCGGACTGGACGGCTACCAACAACATTGCCCAGCATATCTACGGTGTAAGAATTTCCATATGGCTTGTCTGTAGTTGGGGCATTGATAATAGAGACGTAATCGTCTAATTGAAGGTCTACATATTTTTTGTAGAAGCTTTGTGGAGTTAAACCACTTTCACTATGGAATTGGTTGTCCTTATCACGGTATGAAAAGTCAAATTCACGTGGAGGCAATCCTAAAGACATAGCCAAGAAGTTAAAAATTTCTTGCAACAGCGCTTGTTTCTTGCTCGCAACTGCCTCACTATCTGCGCCTGAGTGAATCAAATCACGCAAGATTTGCGCATCTTGACGCAAGAGTTTATTGAGGTAGGTGTTCAATTCCCGGCTATTGCTTGAAGAAATCGATTCTGGATAAACTGATTTTGGAACCACTCCGTATTTCTCAAAGAGAGATACCACCATATCCCATTGACCGCCATCTTGTTGTGGGGTTTGTAGGAGAAAAGCCACCTTACGGCTGGTCAATTCTTGGTCTGCTGTAGCAATCACTTGCTCCAAAAACCAGTTTGATTTTTCATACTTATCCCAAAAGAAAGTATGTGCTTGAGACAATTCAAAATCCTCCAATTGGAAGCTTGAAATCATCTTGTGACGGAAGGTATTTAAAGCCGCAAACATCCAACAACGTCCAGATGCTTTTTGGTTTGTCACCTTATCCTTGGTCAAATCAAGTGAAAAAACTGGTGTATTTTCTACTGCACTCTTGCGCGTTTCAAGCGATGCATGGATCCCATTGTGGGTAACAGCATTTTCAAGAGCCGCATATTTCACATTTGCTTCATAATTAGCATAGAGCTGGTCTGTAAATTCTTTCGTTAATTCTGACATAGCAATCTCCTTTTTTCGTTATTTACTATTATAATCCTTTGAGCAGAATCTTCAAGTAAAAATCACCCTATAGAGAGGGATTCTGTATAGAATAGATGATTTTATCCCCACAATATCCTTTGCGTTGAATGGCATGAGGGATGGTTTCTACATACTGCATTCCTGTCTTTTCCATGACTTTCCCTGAAGCAGGATTTAAACTGACATAAGTGGCTTTGATTTCTTTAAATCCGACTTCGTTCAATAAGAAAGCCAAAACAGCTATGACGGCTTCTGTCATGAATCCCTGCCCCCAGAATTTCTTGCCAAGGATATAACCTAGCTCGCATGATTGACTTTCCGGGTCCTGAGAAACCACACTAATATCTCCAATTACCTGATCCGGTGATGTTTTCAAACAAATCGCCCATTTATAAGTATCTGATTTACGATACTGTTCGATCCATCTTTTGATCGATTCTCTAGTTCTCTCAGAAGATGCATGGGCATCCCAGGTGACATATTTCAGGGTTTCAGGATCAGAAGCCCAATTTTCAAACATCGCTGATGCATCCTCCAAAACGAAAGGCCTCATGTATAAACGCTCCGTCTCTATGACAAGACTTCCAAGATGCTTCATAGATTGTCTCCCTTCATTTTTTCATGCAACTTGAACTTTGCAAGTTGGTTACTTTAATCTAGAAGAAAAGGACGGATGAAACCGCCCTTCTTTTTAATGCTTTTCACAATATTGTATGGTGAGACTACGAAATAGAACTCTACGAGTTACCGATTTCTACCTCGTTCTCCTATTTTAAGACTCGGGCTAAAAAGGTCCACTGGACCTTTTTACTCCCAAAAATGATCAAATACTGTGATTGGCAAGTGGCGTTTGTGTTGGCCTTTGTACCACCATTTTTCAATAGTGGCTTGAGCTTCTGGACTCACTTGTTTGCCTTCTAGGTAATCATCAATTTCATTATAGGTGACACCCAGTGCTACTTCATCTGCTATTCCTGGTTTTTCTTCTTCCAAATCTGCTGTTGGGATTTTCTCATAAAGAGCAGGATCGGCTCCTAAGGCCTTAAGCAATTGTTTTCCTTGGCGTTTATTCAAACGGAAAAGGGGTAAAATATCTGCACCACCATCTCCAAATTTTGTGAAGAAACCAGTAATATTTTCTGCAGCATGATCCGTTCCAATCACCGCTCCGCTGCGTGCTCCAGCTAGAGCATACTGAGCAACCATGCGACTGCGAGCCTTAATATTGCCTTTGTTAAAATCAGAAACCTCTGTTCCAGTCGCTTCTACTGCTCGTACCATTTCGTCAGCAGACTCCTTGATATTCACAACCAGGCTAACATCCGGCTGGATAAAGGCCAATGCTTTTTGTGCATCTGCTTCATCTGCTTGTACCCCATAAGGAAGACGAACGGCAATAAATTGATAGGAGGCATCTCCTGTTTCTGCACGCATTTCTTCCATGGCCAATTGAGCTAATCGTCCAGCAAGAGTTGAATCTTGTCCTCCTGAGATCCCTAATACAAATGTTTTCAAGAAGGGATGTTTTTTTAGATATCTTTTTAAGAAATCAACCGAGCGGCGAATCTCTTCCTGAGGATCAATGCTAGGCTTGACACCCAATTGTTGGATAATCTCTTCTTGCAAACTCATTTTGCTTCTCCTTCTCCATTGGCCTTGTTACGCATTTCCTCGATCAGATCCATCTTATCCTGCCAAATATCTTTGGCCAAGTCAACTGGGTAATGCTGTGGATTGAGAACGCGCTTGTATTCATCCCATAATTGATCGTAATTTTTACGAGCATATTCTTGAATTTCTGATAATGTTGGCAGTTGATAAACCAATTGACCCTCTTTAAAAATATCCACTAAAAGAGGAACCGCCTCAAAGTTTCGGACTGTTTTATTAATGTAGGTATAAGTTGGATGGAACATTTTAAGTTCTGTCAGTTGTGAAACATCTACTCCATCGTAAGTGATGTAGTCCCCTTCTGACTTACCTTTTTCACGGCTGGTAATCCGCCAGACTTGCTTTTTACCTGGTGTAGAAACTTTCTCTGCATTATTGGAAAGCTTGATGGTATTGATCATCTCTCCTGCTTCGTTTTCAACAGAGACAATTTTGTATACCGCTCCAAGCGCTGGTTGATCGTAAGCTGTAATTAACTTGGTTCCTACACCCCAAACATCAATTTTTGCTTTTTGCATTTTTAAGTTGAGGATGGTATTTTCATCCAAGTCATTAGAAGCGTAGATTTTAGCATTTGTAAACCCAGCCTCATCTAATTGCTGGCGAACCTTTTTAGAAATATAAGCAATATCTCCTGAGTCAATCCGGACGCCTAGGAAATTGATCTTATCTCCCATTTCACGCGCTACCTGAATAGCTGCTGGTACCCCAATACGAAGCGTATCATAGGTATCGACGAGGAAGACACAATCTTTATGGGTTTCCGCATAAGCTTTAAAGGCTTGATAGTCATTCCCATATACTTGTACAAGAGAATGGGCATGGGTTCCTAAAACTGGGATTCCAAAGAGTTTTCCTGCACGAACATTACTAGTTCCATTGGCCCCTCCGATGACTGCTGCACGAGTTCCCCAAATGGCCGCATCCATTTCTTGCGCACGACGTGTTCCAAATTCCATCAAAGGCTCATCTTCAATGACCGAACGAATACGAGCAGCTTTTGTTGCAATCAAGGTTTGAAAGTTGACGATATTCAAAAGGGCTGTTTCCACCAATTGACACTGAGCTAAAGGGCCCTCTACCTGAACAATTGGTTCATTCGCAAAGACTAAGTCTCCTTCTTGAGCCGATCGTACCGTCAATTCCAACTTGAGATCACGAAGATATTCCAAGAAGGCCCCATGATAACCAAGTGACTCTAAATAGGCAATATCGCTCTCAGAAAAACTCAAGTTTTCCAAGTATTTCACAATTCTCTCTAAGCCAGCAAATACAGCGTAACCGTTTTTAAAAGGCTGTTGACGAAAATACACTTCAAATACAGCATGTTTATTGTGGATACCTTGATCAAAATAGACTTGCATCATGTTGATTTGGTATAAATCAGTATGCAAAGTTAAACTGTCATCTGGATACATATGTATACCTCTTTTTTATTGATTTGTTCTATGAATTCCTACCATAAAATTAGTACCATTATAGCATATTTCAGCTCTATTGAATACTGAAAGGAAAGCATGAAAAAAATCTGAGACAGGAAGCTCAGATTTTTTGGATTAAAAGTTTTCTGTGATATATTTATAAACTTCTTGGCCAGCAATCGCACCGTCTCCGACGGCTGTCGTCACTTGACGCAAATCTTTTTGACGAACATCGCCAACCGCAAAAATACCTGGGACTGTGGTTCTCATATGATCATCCGTGACCACCCAGCCATTTTCATCTAAAATACCAAGTTCTGTCGCAAATTCACTGACAGGATCTAAACCGACATAGATAAAGACACCACCGAAGGCTTGCTCTCTAACCTCTCCTGTCTTCACATCTTTTAAAAGGACAGACGTTACTTTTTGTTCACCCTTAATTTCTTCAACAACTGTATTCCAAGCAAAGTGAATTTTATCATTGGCAAAGGCACGATCTTGAAGAACTTTTTGAGCACGCAATTGATCACGACGATGGGCAATGGTCACTGTTTTTGCAAACTGAGTCAAAAAAACAGCTTCTTCTACCGCAGAATCGCCTCCACCAACGACCAAGAGATCCTCGTCTCTAAAGAAAGCTCCATCACAAACAGCACAGTAGGAAACCCCTCTACTATTCAGCTCCTCTTCACCAGGGACATTTAATAAACGGTGGTTGGAACCTGTTGCAATCACAATAGTTTTAGCTTCAAATTCTCCGTCATCTGTGACAATCTTTTTGGTTGCTCCGTGGTCTTCGATGCGCTCTACCTGTCCAAACAAATGTTCTACACCAAGATTCTCTAAAGGCTCGAACATTTTTTCAGCCAAGTCTGGACCACTAATATTCGCATAGCCAGGATAGTTTTCAATGTCAGACGTATTGTTCATTTGACCGCCTGGAATTCCTCTCTCAATCAATGCGACTTTTAAATTGCTTCGTGCTGCATAAAGGGCAGCAGTCATCCCTGCAGGACCTGCCCCAATAATCACTGTATCAAACATACACAACCTCTTTCTGTTTCGTTGTAATCATTATAATTCTAACACGGTCTTTTTGCAATTATCGTGCTTGAAAGATAAACAAAATCCCTATGACCGCAAAGGTTAAAATAGGAATCGTCATGATATCAATTAAAAGGATATCATACAAATGGGCTTGTCGTTGCTTGGCTGTTTTATCTTTCTTCTTAAGGGCACGGTAGCCAATCCAAATACAAGAAGCGATCCCAACTAAAATCGTTGTCGTCACTAAACTTTGTAAATATAAGGACAATAATTTATTTAACATCACGACTCCAAATATTTTTACATTTTCAGAAAACAAACCCAGCTAGCATCGCCAGCTGAGTCTTACCTCTCCTCTATTATATCAAACATAGGTCCGTTTGTAACTAGCAAAGAATTCTTTTGTCCGTTCTTCTTTTGGATGTTGCATGATTTCCTCTGGTGTTCCAGATTCAATAATCCGTCCTTTATCCAAAAATAAGACCTTATCTGCTACTTGCGCTACAAAAGACATATCATGACTGACCAGTACCATGGTTTGTCCTGATTTTGCTGCATTGGCAATGGATTTTTCAACTTCTCCAACCAATTCTGGATCCAAGGCTGAAGTCGGTTCATCCAACAAAAGAACTTCTGGTTTCATAGCCAAGGCACGGGCCAAAGCCACCCGTTGTTTTTGTCCACCTGAGAGGTGACGAGGATAGTGATTTTCACGATCCGATAAACCGACTTTTGCCAGTTCTTCTCGAGCAATTTTCGTTGCTTCTTGATCGGATAAGCCCTTCACAACAACGAGCCCTTCTTTCACATTTTCAAGGGCTGTTTTTCTACCAAACAAATTAAACTGTTGGAACACCATGGCCAATTTTCTTCTTAAGGTTAAGATTTGATCTTGAGTAATGTGCTCAAAATCAACTTCGAAATCATCAATCTTAATTCTACCACTATCTGGTGCTTCCAAATAGTTTAAACTGCGTAAGAAGGTTGATTTACCAGCTCCCGAAGACCCGATTAGGGCCACGACTTCCCCTTTTTGAATTTCTAAACTTAGATTATTTAAAACCTTTTGACCTGAAAATGTCTTTGATAATTCTGAAATATAAATCATTAGATCCGGACCTCCTGATCTGGTAAATCAATTGCTACGGGAGTCTCAATATCCAGTCGACGTTCAATGTGACGGCCTAGTATTTCAATGAGAATATTCACAATCCAGTAAACAATCGATACCGTGATAAAGCGTTCAAAGTACTTCAAATCGCTCCCCCCAATAATCCGTGCTTGAGCAAAAATTTCAACTACACTGGCACTAAAGGCTAGCGAGGTCCCCTTGGTCAAGCCAATGAGAGAATTGATTAAGGTTGGAGTTGCAACGACTGCTGCATTGGGAATAATAATCCGGCGATAAACTTGACGGTTGGTCATTCCAAGACTACGCGCTGCCTCAATTTCACCAGGATCAACCGATAAAATGGCTGCCCGGATGGTCTCACTCGCATAAGCTGCCTCATTAAAGGCAAGAGCTACAATTGCAAATAACTCAGCTGGAATGGCATTAATATTAAAAGCTGTTCCATAAGACTGATTGATCGCTTTTAAAATAAGAGGAATCCCATAATAGGTCAACATCAACTGAACCAACAAAGGAGTCCCCCGTAAAAAACTGACAAAAACAGCTTGAATCGGGTAAAGAATTCGTACACGATTAATTTTGACCAGAGCAAAAATCATGGCAAAAATAATCCCAAAAAATGCGCCTCCTAGGGCTAATAAAATCGTCACAGGCAATTTCCCTATGACAGCCGGAAATGCATCCAATACGGCTCTCAAACTAAACAGCTTGCTATCTGGAACGTGTTTTAAAAAGTCAGCATACCAGTTGGCAGTTAAAAGATTAGTTGTAAACATTTTTGTTACTTCCTTTCTCGAACATAAACATTCTATCACATTCACTATCGGAATTCCAAAAATTGCTACAGAAATAGAAAAATGATAGACTACTCAAATTTAGTCTATCATAATTTTAGACAAGTTCCTAATAGTTTTTCTTTATGGAGTTCATAAAGAAAATCTATGTTTTCTTCTGAACATTTGAAAGAAGGGGTTAGAAAGTTTGACGTTTGGCCTTTCGTTCGGCCCGACCACGCGCACGGTTTTCAGCTCGCTTAGCTTTTCTCCGCTTTTCATCAACTGCCCATTTGATTTTTTTCTTGTAGCCTGGTTTGATTTTTTTCTTTTTCTTCTTCACCAGACCAATCATTTCGATGTCGAGTTTCTCTTGCTTTTTCTCACGATTCGCCCGTCTGTCCCGATCATAAGTATCTTCAATAACCCCATTTTTCAAGACTTTAGGTACGAAACGAATTCCCATTTTTTCTAGTTCACGGATATCTGAATCATCACTCGGTTGATAAAGAGTAATAGCGACACCTGGTAGACCATTGCGCCCTGTCCGGCCAACACGGTGAACAAAGAAGGAAAGATCTTGTGGAATAGCATCGTTGATGACATGACTCACCCCTTCGATATCAATTCCACGAGCCGCTAAATCTGTGGCCACAATATACTCAAAATCTAGATTTTTAACCTGATTCATGATCCGTTTCCGTTCACGTGGTGGGATATCTCCGTGAATCTTCGCCACTTTCAATCCCTGAGCCACTAAATAGGCATGGAGATCATCTGCTCTCGTTTTTGTATTGACGAAAATCATGGCCAAATAAGGTTGCAAGGTCTTGGTCAATTGGTAAATTTGCTCATTTTTATCTCGACCCTTGGTCGAAACCAGCCAGTTATCGATGGTATCTGAAATCACCGTCTTGGTCTTAATTTGCTCCATGACTGGATTTGAGAGATATTTTTTCAAGAAAGGCTGCAATTTTTGCGGAATGGTGGCTGAAAAAACTAAAAATTGCAGTTGTTGCGGAAGACTTGAAGCAATCTTATCCACAGTAGACAAGAATCCCATGTCCAGTGTCATATCTGCCTCATCCACCACAAAAGTATGGGCCTTATGAATAGCCAGATCACCCGATGCAACCAGATCATAAATCCGGCCTGGAGTTCCAATCACGATATGTGGTTGTTTGACCTGCAGTTTTTCAATCTGACGGCTTTTATCCGTTCCTCCAACATAATTTACAATCCGAATCTCTTTTTCAGAATGACTAGCGATTTGACGAGCAGCTTGGTAAATTTGCGTCGCCAACTCCCGACTAGGAGCCGTGATGACCGCTTCTACTTGTTGGCTGTCTTCATTTAAGGTTTGAAAAATCGGCAAGAGGAAAGTATGGGTTTTCCCAGAACCTGTCTTTGACTCTCCTACCAAATCATTTCCAGCTAGGACAATCGGAATTAGTTTTTCCTGTACTTCGGTTGCTTCTCTAAAATTGATTTCTTTCAGTGCCTCTTGAATATAGGGCTTAAAATTAAACTCTGTAAATTTCATTTTCTCAGTTCCTTTCATGATCTCTATTATTATATCAGAAAAGCTGTCTTCTTGCCTCTCTTATGGGTCATTTTTCCTAACCAGCGAAGTCTCTCTGAGTCAGCAAAAAAACGATGGGCAAGCCCACCGTCGTTTTATAGGTAGAGAAGGACTAGAGTCACGACACTTGTCACCAAGGCAATGCTCCACATAAAGGCATCCACTTTCCATTCTGACCAGTTTTGACCATTGCCAGAAAGGCCACCCAGTTCTAAATGATGGTGGAAAGGAGTCATTCGGAAAATCCGACGTCCTTCCCCGTACCGTTTCTTGGTCCATTTGAAATAGGTCACTTGTAGCATCACAGAACCTGTTTCAATGACATAGACCAGACCAATCAGGAGCAGCGTCCACTCGACATGCAGAGCCATTGACAAGGCTGCAAGCATCCCTCCAAGAGCTAGACTACCGACATCTCCCATAAAGATTTTAGCTGGCTTGTGGTTGAAGACAAAAAATCCAAGCAAGGCCCCAATCATACTCAAAGTCACAAAGAGAATATCCCATTTTCCTTGCATATAGGCAATAAAGGAATAAGCACTCAGGCTAATAGCAACGGAGATGCTGGCTAATCCATCAATCCCATCTGTCAAATTGACCGCGTTTGAAAAACCAACCAACCAAAATAAAGCAAAGAGAATGTAGAAATGGCCCAAGTAAAGATCGTAACCAAAGACATTCAAAAGGCTTCCTGCACCGTGGCGTTCAGAAAAAATATAGAAGATGATTCCACCAACGAGTTGAAGAGCTAATTTTTGCTTTGGATTGAGCCCTTCATTAATCTTACGAAAAACTTTTAAAAAGTCATCCAAAAATCCAACAATTCCATATAGAATCAAGATAAATAGAATCAGTTGAACAGGGCGCGTGAAATTTCCAGTCAATACGGTAACGACAAAACTGACTAGAACTGCTGTAATGAGAAACACCACTCCACCCATTGTCGGAGTGCCAGCTTTCGCTTTGTGTTGTTTCACATCTTCATGCATTTGTTGCCCAGAAATATGAGCACGATGGTAAAATCGAATAAAGGCTGGAATAGCAGCCACTGTTAATAGAAACGATACAAGGATCGTAGCAATATACATCTTAGTCTCCTAATGTTAACGTAATCTTTTTAGTTTTATTGAGTGAGGTGTTCATTTTGACACTTTGTTTGGTTACTTTCTTTCCACTACCTTTATAGGTAATCTCAATTCCAGTCCATTCTCCAAAGATGTCTGCATTTTTCTTAGTCCAACCATACATATCTGGAACCGCATCAAAGTCTTCTGTCAATAACAATACTTGTTGATTGGCTTTGACTTTAGAGCCTACATCCACAGACATCTTGCGGATATTTTTCCCGGTTCCTAGGACAATTGGTTGCACCAAATTGCGACGCAATTCCTCTGAATAAGCACCTGGGCTCAGATTTTGTTTCAGATTCAACTCCTTAGAGAGAGTTTCTACTGAAGGGATTTTGTAGGTCGTTTCTTTGGTCACATTATCCAAAGTTGGTGCCTCTGATGTCAAATGCAATTCGTCTTTCAAAGCAACAGCATCTTCTAAAATGGGATTGACCAATTCTTCCCAATTATTTGGAGAGAATTTTACTTCTGGTTGTTGGACCGTCACATACATAATGAATTCAGGATCCTCTGCAGGTGTCATAGCTACAACCGAGTTGATATAATCATTTTCTCCTTGCAAGTATCCTTGATCTGTCGCCATTTGGGCAGTCCCTGATTTCACCGCAACGTTTTGACCTGGCACCTGAATGATGGGTCCATCGCTGTACAAGGTTCCATACTCTGGATCTGTTCCGACGGTGATCATATAGTTCCGTGTCTGTTGGGCAGCTGATCCTGAAACTGGTTTTCCAACAACTTCTTTTTTTGATTTGCGGGCTGTGTCTGATTTTTTATCGTAAATGGCACTAATAAACTTCGGCTCTAACATTTGCCCATCATTAGCGATGGCACTAAAGGCCCGTAACATTTGGGTTTGACTGACGGAAATCCCTTGACCGAAGGAAGACATGGCTTGACTGACATAATCACCTGGAAGACTCCCGTAAGCTTCATTTCCCATTCCAAAACGGGTCGGAAGACCGAATTTAAAGCGGGTTAGGTAGTCCATCCAGACAGCATTTCCCATCTTTTGCTCTAAGCGAGTCATCCCCACGTTACTTGAGTAAGCAAAGCCCTGTGCGATATTCATATAGCGACCTTCAGCCAGCCCCATATTGACATCCCAGTCACGGATCGTCGCATCTTTTACTTGTAGTTCGTTACTGTAGTATACTTCATTATAGGCTGGGAAAGTTCCATGATCAATCGCCGAAGCTAATAACATGACCTTCATCGTTGAACCCGGTTCATATTGATCTTGATAAAGGATGGTATTCCAGGTTTTCAAGTTTTTCAGATCCAACCCTTGTTTGGTATCCGCATTATAGGATGGACGTTGCGTTGTAGCCAGGATTTCTCCAGTTTTTGCACTCACAAGAGTCGCACTAACATACTTTCCTTTTACTTTTTCTTGGAAAACATCCATTCGCGTCTCAAGGTAGGTTTGTAATTCTGCTGAAATGGTCGTATAGACATCTTTTCCATCTTCTGTTTTGACAGAAACCTTATCTGAACCAGGAACGATATTGCCGTTTCGGTCTTTGTCATAGGTGATAACCCCATTTTGACCAGCGAGAATACGATCGAGGGATTTCTCCATCCCTGATTGCCCCTTCAGAGTTTTATTCCCCTCTTTATCTTCTTGAAGAGAGGCCTGACCTATAAATTGAGAAGCAAAAACTCCATTTTTATAGCTTCGATTTGGACTGGTTGTAAAGGCAACCCCTTCAATCTTCGCCGCTTCCATGGCCTCACGGATGGCTGTCATATTACTATAAGTTATGCCGTTTCCGTTCGAGCCAAAAGAAACCTGTTTCAATTTCTTTTGCGACAACTGTTGAATGACGTAATCCTCATCCATCCCTAAGTACTGCTTAAAGATTTCTGCTACTTTTTTAAATTGGCTCTCTTCTACATAGAGGATTTTCCCAGTTGCTGATTTGTACTTTTTATCAATAATAGCATAAACGTTATAGGTCGTCGCATCTTCAGCAATTACTGCTCCATTTCGGTCGTAGATCGTTCCACGTTTTGCAGGAACAATGACCGTCTGCTCATGGACTTTTTTGGCTTGATCCGATAAGGTCACACCAAATTTTTTGTCAGTCCCAATGATCATTGCAAAATTAATCAGAAAGAGAAAAAAGAGGAAAATCGCCAGTACACTGAGATTTTTCCCAACTTGTTTTCGATTCTGATCCGGCAAGCGACGTTTCTTTATCGAATACCCGATCAAAAATTTTTTGAATTTATTCATCACTACTTGCACTCACTGTTTTTCGATTTTCTTTTTGCAGCTTCATTCCTTGGGAGCTAGCCAACTGTGATAAGCGGTCATAACGTGTTAATTCATTAACCTCTTGACGAACATCTGCCAATTCCGTCTTTTTGGCTTCTAGTTCCGTATTCAAATCAGTCAACTCACTTTGAACTTGTAAAATCCGTGTCTGCATAAAGACAATACTAATGGCTAAAATCACAGCTGTTAGGACAATCGACCCATAAAAAGCCTTTTCTACTCTAGAGAAACGGCGAAAGCGATCTTGCAGTACCTGTGTTCTTGTTCTATCATCTCTTGCTGCCATATCAATTCCTCTTACTTGTGTATTTTTCGAGCAACCCGTAGTTTTGCTGAATGGGATCGATTATTATCCTCAAGCTCTTCATCACTTGGCAAAATAGGTTTCCGGTTGACCAACTCCATCTTTGGTTTCAAATCATCTGGAATAAAGGGAAGTCCCTTTGGAACCTCAACCGTCGAAGCTTCTTTAAACAATTGTTTGGTCAATCGATCCTCTAACGAATGAAAGGTAATCACAGAAATACGACCATCGAGGGCCAACAAATCCATGGCTTGCTGAATCGATTCATCTGCAGCTCCCAGTTCATCATTGACTTCGATACGAATGGCTTGGAAAATCTGTTTAGCAGGATGGCCCTTTTTCTTGAGCTCCTTAGCTGGTTTAGCAGATTTAATAATCTCTGCTAATTCAGTCGTCGTTTCAATCGGTTTAATTGCTCGTGCTTGCTCAATTTTCCGCGCAATTTGCTTGGAAAATTTGTCCTCTCCATATTTGAAAAAAATACGGACTAGATCATGGTAATCGTAGCTATTTACGACCTCATAGGCTGTCAAGGAAGCTTCTTGATTCATCCGCATGTCCAGTGGCGCATCTTTCTTGTAAGAAAATCCACGTTCCCGTTCATCTAACTGAGGACTAGACACACCTAGGTCATAACAGATTCCATCAATTTCAGTCACACCCAATTCGTTTAGACGTTCCTTCAAATGACGAAAGTTATCCTTAATGAAGGTCACCATGCCTTTCTCAATGAAAGGTGCCAAACGAATCTTAGCATTCTCAATTGCATGCTGATCTTGGTCAAAGGCATAAAGATGGCCCGATTCATTTAATTTTGTTAACAAATATTCGCTGTGGCCTGCCCCACCCAATGTGGCGTCTACATAGATCCCATCTGGCTTAACATCCAGCATATCGATCGTTTCATGAAGCAAAACCGTTACATGATGAAATTCTTTACTCATATCTTTACTATTTTACCACAAATGGGACCAAGATGCACTCCTAAAAGAAAATTCACTAACTAACCCTATCGGACCTTTTCAGATCCTACAAAATACCTAGAAAGGCTTGATTTTATTTGTTTCCTCTAGGATTTATGATACAATACTCTTATGAAAATAAGAAAACAGATTCTCATCCCACTTTTATTGGTCGATGCTATCGCTCTCTACTTTTTTCTAACCACTATTGAGGCTTGGATTTTTTGGCTTGCTGCCCTGATCCTAGTCGGCTCACTTTGGTGGCTCAAAAAAGCCATTCAAGGACAAAAAACAGAGATGGAAGAAAAATAATTTCTTCCACCTCTGTTTTTCTTTTATTCCCTCCAAGTAATTCCTTAAAAGAAAGCAAACTAGCTCTGAAATAATAAAGAGGCTGGGACAAAAGTCCTAGCCTCTCAATTATTTTTGGATTGTCGAGCAAGACGCAGTGGTTGAGTGGGCTCTACTACGCTGATTTCATCAGCTTTTACAGCCCTACTCAACTGTGCGGAGGTGGGACGACGAAATCGAGTTCTAACGAATTACCGATTTCTGTCCCACTCTCTTGCGGTTTATTGATTATGTTTCCAATTGCTGTAAATCCCAAAAAGAATGATCCAGATGGTTGCTCCAATCGCTCCAATGTATGTTGATTCTTGCAAGAAGAGACAAACGAATACAAAGAGGAAGAAAACAATGGTCAATGGATTCAACACTTTATAGGCTGGCATGACAAAACCATCTGGCATAAATTCTTTCGATTTACGGTACTTAAGATGGGCAAGCATGGTCAAAATGTAAATAGCAATGTAGACACCAGAAGAAGAGGCCGTAATCAAGGCAAAGGCATCTGAGACACCTGGCAAGACATTGATAAAGGCAGAAACAGCAACCACAATCGCAGAAAAAATAATCGCGCGACTTGGAATCCCCATACGAGATAAGCTATTCAGTTTCAAACGATTCATCACTTTGCTGTTTGGTGTTTCTTTTGCAATCTGGTACAAGTGACGCCCTGTTGAATAGAGGGTGGAATTCAAGGAAGATGCAGCAGCTGTCAGTACAACAAAATTAATCAATCCTGCTGCCCACTTGATTCCAACCATCTGAAAGACCGTTACAAATGGTGATTTATTGACGGGAAGCTGTTGCCAAGGGAAAATAGCCATAATCGCCAACAAAGCCCCTACATAAAAGATTACAATTCGGATTGGAATTTCTTTAATGGCTTTCGGTAAGACCTGACGGGGATTGGCTGTCTCTGATGTGGTAATTCCAACAAACTCAATCGCTTGATAAGCAAAGAAGACCATTTGAAAGGCCATCACAAACTTGACCCAACCATTCGGAAACATTTGAAAACCATTGGTAATATTGGTTAAGCTAGCATGTCCAGCTGGTGTTTCAAAATTCGTCGTCACCATAAAGATCCCTGTAGCGATCAGGGCTAAAATCGTGACAATCTTGATCATTCCAAACCAGAATTCAACCTCTCCAAAAACTTTCACAGCGATCAAGTTTACACAACTTAAAAGCGCTAAAAAGATGATTTGAATCTGCCAGGCTGGCCAATTTGGAAACCAAAGTTGGACATAGTTGGAAACGGCTGTAATTTCTGCCATCCCAAGAAATACCAAGGAAACCCAATAGGACCATCCTGAAAAATAGCCCCAACCCTTTCCTAAGTACTTGGTAATAAAGTTGATAAAGGTGTGTTGATCTGGATCCATATACAGCATCTCGCCAATCGCCCTCATCATGAAGTACATGAAAGCTCCAGTCAGCATATAGACTAAAATAATAGACGGACCTGTCAACGAAAGGGAACGACCGGCTCCAAGAAAGAGTCCTGTCCCGATGGTTCCTGCAATAGCGATCAGCTGGACATGCCGATTTTGCAGACCACGAACCATCCCATTTTCGGTTTCTTCACCAGGATGATGTTTTTTTGACATATGATTACTCCAATTCTTTTTCTGTACATTTTCAGAAAAGTATACTTTCAATTTTCACTCAATCTACTATACCACGTTTTAAAAAATTGGTCAATCTAGTCCAGAATGTTCTGAATTTTGAAGGTACAAAAGAGTGCTGGAGTTTCTTCCAGCACTCTTTTGATTATGAATTGGGGTCATCAAGACTACGGCCATGCAAACCTTTTTCCCGTTGCACTTGGCGTAGTTTCTCAGGTGTCACATCATTTCCTTCTTCATCCACAATTTTGATTCCTTCGATGTGGTGACGAACGGAACGACGATAACCCTCAATGTATTCTTCACGAAGTTTTGCTTGTTCCACTGCTTCTTCTGGCGTCAAACCTTCTGTTTTTTTCTTTTTAGCAAGCTCATTGATCCGAGCAATTTTTTCAGGTGTCATCATCAGACCTACTTTCTACCTGCCATCAGGTACTTATTTTGTATTCAATTGATTAAAGGCTGCAACAGCATTAGCTTTAGACACAAGACCTGCAAGCAGGGCCAAACGGTTATTCTTAACAGCCTCATCTTCAGCCATCACCATGGTATTGTCAAAGAAGGCATCGATGACTGGACTAAGAGCAAAGAGCTGTGCCAATTTATCACTAGCTGAACCAGTCAATTCTAATTCTTCAATCGCCTTAGCAAGTGCCTTTTCTTGATCATTTTCAAAGAGACTAGCATCGACTGCTACTGAAGCATCTGCTTTTTCTGCCAAGTTGAAGGCACGTGAGAGTGACTCAACAGCTGCCTTGTAACCATCCGTCTTAGCAGCTTCTGAAAGAGCTTCAGCTGCTTCCAGCATATCTGCTACGACAAAGTTTGAACCAGCAAGAACAGCTTCTTTGATATCTTTTGGTGTACGTCCCATCATCTTGTCCACACGCGCCTTGATGAAGTTGAGCACTTCTGCTTGATTGTCATAAGAAAGGCTATCAAATGAAAGTCCGTAAAGGCTGTCGATTAACTCATCCATCGGGATGTACCAACCAAAGGCATCTAAGATCCGAACAATCCCTTGCGTTGCACGGCGAAGCGCATAAGGGTCATTTGAACCTGATGGAATCAAGCCAACAGAGAAGAAGGAAAGTAGAGTATCTAATTTATCTGCAAGCGCAAGGATAGCACCAACCTTAGTCTCTGGAAGGGCTCCATCTGCTGCATCAGGAAGGTAGTGCTCACGGATAGCTGTCGCTACTGCAGGATCCTCACCAGCAAGGAGAGCGTATTTTTCACCCATGATTCCTTGCAATTCATCGAACTCTCCGACCATACCAGTCAAGAGGTCAAATTTGTAGATTTCAGCTGCACGAGTTACGGCTGCCCTTTCTTCAGCAGTCAAACCAGCTTGTTCAGCTAGTGATGCTGCAATAACACCAGCACGCGCCATGTGTTCTGAGAGAGAACCGATTTTTTCATGGAAAGTCACGTGTGCCAATTTAGTAACGAGGTCTTCAATCTTGAGTTTTTGGTCTTCACGCCAGAAGAATTCACCATCTTCAAGACGTGCCACCAAGACTTTTTCATTTCCTCGGATAACATTTTCCAAGTGCTCAGCGTTCCCATTACGGACGGAGATGAAGTTTGGTTTGAGCTGACCATCAAGGTCACGTACAACAAAGTAACGTTGGTGCGTTTCCATTGAGGTCACCAAGACTTCTTCTGGAACGTCCAAATATTTGGTGTCAAAACTTCCCATAAAGGCAGTTGGGTATTCGACCAAGTTCAAGACTTCGTTCAAAAGTCCTTCTTCGATTTGAACTTGAACACCTTGTTCTGCTTCGATGGCCTTGATTTGCTCACGAATCATGTTTTCACGCTCTTTGCTGTCGGCAATGACGTAAACGGTACGAAGGTCTTCTTCGTACGAATCCGCATTGGTAATTTCCACTTCATGTCCAAGGAAACGGTGTCCGCGACTCACACGACCTGATTGGATATCCAAGAAATCAAGATCGAGCGCTTCGTCGCCCAAAAGAACTGTCAAGGTGTGAACTGGGCGAATGTATTCAAATGTATTGTTAGCCCAGTGCATGCTGACAGGGAAGGTCAATGAAGCAAGCACTTCTGGAACGCCAGCCAAAACTTCTTTAGCTGGTTTTCCAGCTTCGTGCTTCGTAACATAAACGTACTCTTCACCTTTGACTTCACGGAATTCGATATCATCAACCGTCAAGCCTTTTCCACGGACGAATCCTTGAGCCGCTTTTGAGAAGTTTCCATCTGCATCCAAGGCGATTTTCTTAGAAGGTCCTTTAAAATCTTCAGTCAAATCGGATTGTTGATCTGCTAAACCAATCACACGGACAGCCAAACGGCGTGGTGTTGAGAAGGTTTGAATGCTTTCGTATGAAAGGCGGTTGTCATCCAAGAAGGCTGCCATTTTCTCACCGAGTTGTTTTTCACTTGGTGTGACAACGTAGGCTGGCAACTCTTCAAGTCCAAGTTCTACTAATAAGTTTTTTGTCATGTTTTTTCCTTTACAAAATTCTTCTTTTTGATAGGCACCTTAGGTACCGGGGACGTCGCTAACTAACTTTGTGAGGCTGTAGGGAAATCTTCTGTCTCCTTGACATCGATTTCCAACAGTCTCATCAAAGTGGATTTAGCCAACTGATTTTTGAACCTAACGTTTCAAAAATCCCCATCAAGCAGTACGGCGGTGCCTATCCCTTTAGCAAGTCTCCGACTTGCCTCTGGGTTCCATATGGGCTCACTTTGTTTGCCCATTTTCCATTCTTGTAACTCTCTTTATTCTTCCTCTTCTGCTAGGAGTTTGGCGCGTGTGGCTTCGTCGAGAAGTGGGTAACCAAGTTTTTTACGTTCTGCGACGAAGGTTTTGGCTACGACACGGGCCAAGTTACGGATGCGGGCAATATAGCCGGCACGTTCTGTAACGGATACTGCTCCACGAGCATCAAGCAAATTGAAGGTATGTGAACATTTCAAAACGTAGTCATAGGCTGGGTGAACAAGGCCCAATTCCAAAGCACGTCCTGCTTCTTTTTCAAATTTTTCGAAATTTTCAAGAAGCATATCTTGGTCAGAAACTTCAAAGCTGTATTTTGAGTGTTCATATTCTGGTTGAAGGAAGATTTCTCCGTATTTAACGCCTGGAGCCCACTCAATATCGTAAACAGAATCGACTTCTTGGATGTAAGAAGCCAAACGTTCCAATCCGTAAGTAACCTCAGAAGTTACTGGCCCAGTTGCCAAACCACCAACTTGTTGGAAGTAGGTGAACTGAGTGATTTCCATACCGTCCAACCAAACTTCCCAACCAAGACCAGCTGAACCAGTTGATGGGTTTTCCCAGTTATCTTCAACGAAACGAATATCGTGTTCCAAAGGATTGATCCCCAATTTTTCCAATGACTCAAGGTAGAGTTCTTGGATGTTTGATGGTGATGGTTTCATCACCACTTGGAATTGGTGGTGTTGGTAAAGACGGTTTGGGTTTTCTCCGTAACGTCCATCAGCTGGACGACGTGATGGCTCTACATAAGCCGCATTCCATGGCTCAGGACCAATGGCACGAAGGAAAGTGTAAGGACTCATGGTTCCCGCACCTTTTTCATTATCATAAGCCTGCATGAGCATACAACCCTGGTCATTCCAGTATTGTTGCAAAGTAAGGATGATTTCCTGGAAAGTCAATTTTTTAGACATGTTTTACTCCTTATTCTATAATTTCTTGCGACATGAGTCTGCCTCGTCGATTTTACGAAGCAAGACGAGTTAGTACTGCGTCTAGCTCAGGCACCCTAGTGCTGAGCGTGGGGCAGTCCGACTGTAAGGAGGTCTCTGCCACTAACGCAGTGGAAAGTCAATTTTTTAGACATGTTTTACTCTTTATTCATAAAGTTTCTTGTGACTCAGGATGCAAAAAGAACCGTGTCTTCGCTCCTAAGTCCTTTGACCTAGGGGCGTCAGAAACGCGGTTCCACCCTAATTTATTACTTCATTTTATTTTACTTTACTCAGCTTTTACTGAGAGAAAGCGCCACTTGCTTACTTTGCTCTACTTGGCTCTCACTATCCCAAGCTCGCTAGAAAAACGCCGTAAGCCCTTCTTTCTTGACTAGTATTATAGCAGATTTTTAGTAACTTGTAAATTAAAATCCGCATGAAACAATCGTTTCATACGGATTTTAGGCTAACAAACAATATTGTTTTTCTTATGGACGTCTTGCAGCTTTTGGTTTTTTACCATGAAGTTTTTTCTTGGCATTCTTCAAGGCTGTCAAAGCATCTTTCACATCTTGTTGGCTTGCTCCTGGATTTGAAAGGATAGTTTGCGCATCCTTGAAGGCTGTTAGGTAAGCTTCTTTTTCTTCATTTCCAGCATAGATGAATTTAGCATTCTTTTCTTGGAACTTCAATTCTTCCTTGATGTATTTTTCAAGGCTTGAAAAATCAGTTGCTTTCCCGTTTAATTTTCCTTCCGCACGGCTAAGCTCAGCAAGTGCTTGATTGATTTGTTCTTGTTTCACAGTTGGATCAACTGCAAGCAAGGCAACTGTTTGGAAAGCACGATCGTAGTCGCGACGTACTTTTTCTTTGGCATTGGCATAACGACCAGTTTTAGTCGTAGCATCGTAAGCCTGCATTGCTTCTTTCAAGGCCGCAACGTTTGAATCTTTCCCATCCAAAGCTTGGCTGGCAGCTTCAAGACTAGCTAGAGCTTGGTTGACTTGCTCTTGACTAACCTTGTTGGTCAAGGCTGCTTGGGCAGCTTGCAAGGCTTGATCATAGGCTTCCTTCTTATCCGCACTGGCATTGAAATATTGCGCTGTCTTTGTAACATCTGCTTGGTTGTTCAAAGCAGCTAAGAGATCCACTTTTGAGATCACTCCAATACGATAATTGTTGTTGCGCCCTGCGACAACTGAGATCACTGGTGCTTCCTCAGCTAGTTCATAGCCTGTAGGAAGAGTTGCAACCAAGGTATATTGACCAGTTGCTACAGATTTACCAAAGCCATTTTTACCATATTTTTCAGCAGGCAAGACAAAGTTTTCACCATCTGCCCCTTTTAATACGATCGTAGCTGCTTTTGAAACCGGTTGATCAAAGCTGATGCTAACTGGTGCATATTCTAAAGTATTGGCAAGAAAAGCAATCGTTTGGAAACTATTATCCTCTGTCAAATCAAATTCTTGGGTCAAGCTGCTGACAAATTTCACTTCTGTACGATCATACGTAAAGATTTCTGCAGTATAATGACCAAAGTTCAAGAAGTTAATATCTTTTGTTTTATCAACCGTTACATATTGACCATTGCTGTCCTTGATACGATACACATACATGGTATCTATATCTTTGTTTGTCTTAGCATCACGCACTGCAATTTGAATACGACCACTATTTTGATCCCGAACTAAATCAGCTAGTGAAACATAGTCTACGTTCCCCGCAAAGTCTTCTACATAGTAGTAGATATTCTTCTTATCGATGTTTTCAGGAAGATCGAAGCTACCATCTGCATTGGCCTTGATCACATGATAATTTTCAAGCGCACGTGTACCATTCTTATCTTCACTGGTTTGGACCATTGTCCCCTGATCATCAAATGGAGTCACATAGACGAGTTTTTCAGTTAAGATACCGCCATCGCCAACATCTTTGGCTTTACGTGCTACAAACTGTTGAGCCCCATCTTTGAAACGGATATATCCTGATGTGATCACTGGTTTTTGAGTATCGACTTGAACCTTGAAGGTTGTTGATTGCTCCTCAGCTCCAGGAACCATTGGGGTGTAACGAATGACATAATCATATACACCATCTGCTACTGCTTTCCCATTTGCATCGGTACCATTCCAAGCAGTGTTATCTAGTGTGTAGCTGCGTGGGTTCTTTTCATTGCCATCAAAGAAGTTCTTACGATGATCAGATGGAGTTCCTTCCCACAGTGGATTTTTATGTTCCGTATCACTTGCTGCATAGACAGTTGCATGTAGGTTTTCAATGTTTCGAAGAGCGACTGTCTTGTATTCAACAAGGTCTTTATTCCCATCTTCATTTGGTGAAATGGCAATGCGAACATTTCCATTCTCATCTAGTTGAAGAGAGTGAGTTCCTTCTGCATTTTCTTCAATACCAAGAACTGTAATCCGACGACCATCACGTTTCCCTTGTGTAAGGAGAAGGTCATTTTGAAGGGTGACGAGCGCAGAAACATTAGCACTAGATGAGATATTCAAATTTTTTGGAACATGATAGTAGAAGCCATCTTTTCCTTCACGAACCAAATCATAGATTGGTTTTTCAACAGCTGGAAGGTTTTGGAATTCTCCCTTGAATCCCATAAATGGTAAGCTAACTACATCTCCATCATCTGCTGGATCGACAAAACGAACAAATCCTTCAAGGAAATAACCATTTGGCATTTCTTTGCTTAATTCTTCTGTGAATTTGCTTGTGTCGACTTTCACTGTAACTGTTTCAGAACTATGTGCTTTCACGGTTACTTCAGGCCAAGCAGTTTCTGTTAATTTACGTGGACGAAGGGTAAATTTACCATCCTTCACTTCATCTGTGTCAGTATTCACCAACATTTTCAAGGTACGATCGGTATCTGAAATATTGTGGACTGTGACATCAAAGGTAAAGCTATCTCCAACATTTCCAAGAGTGACGCTTGGATAGTTGTTTTCACCAGTCACATACAAGTCTGTTGAAACGGCTGCGGCTGTGTCGACAACCCCTGCTCCTTGTTGGCGTGGAGACGTATAGACACCGGTTTCTTTGTTAACATGTGGTTTAGCCGTAGACATAATCAAGGCTTTCACTGTTTCAGAAACTTGTTCTGGAGTTAATTCTGGGTGATGCTTCACAAGGTATTCTTTGACCAAGGCGGCGACACCTGCCACGTGAGGTGAAGCCATACTAGTACCACTCATATCCCCGTAGGTATTGTCATTTAAAGAAGAGAAGATATTCCCACCAGGTGCTGTGACATCTGGTTTCAACTGACCATCGGTTGTCACTCCCCAGCTTGAGAAATCAGACAATTGGTCTGCTTCTGGAGATGGACGGTTGGCCATAGTATTGTTAAAGACAATTTTGTAGGAACCTGCCTTAAGAGCTTCCCCATAACGTTTTGAAATAAAGACAGATGGGATCTTTTTCGCATCTCCTTCAATTGCCATTCCAAGGTTCGATCCTTCCACATTATTGTAGACCAAAGCTCCTGCTGCACCATGATGGAAGGCATTCGCAATCTTTTCTGAGAATGGAATTTCCCCGCGTTGGATTAAGGCTAATTTACCGGTAAGATCCAGATCTTTGAAATCATCTTCTTTTCCAAGACCAACTGACACATATTCGTACTCTTTGCCTTTTTCAAAATCAGCGTCTGCAGCAGATTTACTGTAATCAAACTTACCGTTATCCGCTTCCGCATTGCCTTCAAGGCCTTTGACTTCAAACACTTCTGTCGTAATAACATTATTATTGATAGAAGCAACAGAGATGGAGTCCTCTACTGTTGAAGGATTTCCGACCAAACCATAATCTGGATTTTCAGCAGAAGGTCTTGAGTAACCATTTCCAAAGCTATTGCTATTTCCTGCAGAAATTAAGACAGATACGCCTTTAGCGCGCGCCCGTTTAATGGCATCCACAATATCTGAATCCGCATTGACCGTAGAACCAGTCGTAGAACCAAGACTCATGTTGATAGTATCTGCACCAAGAGCTACAGCATCATCAATTGCTTTTACATAAAGAGCAGATCCCGTTGTTTTTTGGCGATCTGAGAAGACACGCATAAACATAACTTGCGCTTCTGGTGCTACACCATAGATCTTTTCTCCGTTTCCTGCTGCTTTATCAGGATTCCCTGTTGCAATCCCTGTAACGTGCATCCCATGAGAATCTCTTTCGGCCTCTTTGATATTGTCGGTACCATCAAAGTAGTCATAGGCATAGACAACCTTGTCGTTGTACCATTTACCATAATCAATTCCTGCTGCTTTCTTAGCAGCTTCTATTTCTCCTTGGTTTTTAAACTTAGCTTTTGAAGGATCGGTAATCCGAAGAACCTCGTGGTTCACATCCAAACCAGAGTCGATGACGGCGACAACCATCCCTTCCCCTTTATAACCTTGCTTCCAGGTTTGGGGAACAGTAATAATTTCGTCACTTTCGATGCTTTGAGGTTTTTCAGCTGCCTCATGGCGATTCGTTGTTTCTGAACTTGTCGCAGTAGCCACTGCTGTTGCTTTTTCTACAGGTTTTTCCGCTACTTCCGGTTTTGTTTCTGGAACAGTAGCTGCCTCTTTAGGAGCTTCTGTTTTTTCAACAAGAGCTGCTTCTGTTGCATTCGTTGTCTTTGCAGCAACTGTTGCTTCTTTTGCAACTTCTACTTTCTCACTAGCAACTGCTGTACTTGCTTCTGTTGCTTGTGAATGCTCTTCTTCAGCAGGTGCCTGTTGAGTAGTGGCTACAAGCTGTGTTCCAGCACTCGTTTGGCTGGCCGCTTGTTCTTCAGCACTCGCTTGTGCAGATCCAAATACCAAAACAGCCCCTAATAAAACTGAGGCTACACCAAATTTGTATTTTCTTAATGAAAAACGTTCTTGTCTATTCATAGAAACTCCCCTTTTATTTTAATAGTAACTATTATAACGCAAAATTATCTGAAAATTCATTCAAAAAACAAATTGTAACACAAATGTAACATTCACGAATGTTACTAACTATTAATTTATTTTCGTTCGGAAAATTGTAAATTAGAATGGGAAAGTATTATAGAACATCTGTTTTTGTTGGAGTTTTAAAATTATTTAATCATTGAAAGGATTTTAAAAACCGAGAACGAAACTGTCCTCGGTTTTCATTAATGAATAGATATTCTTTCTTAAAAATCTTTGGTGTCTGGATCTGGTGCACCTGCTTCAACCGGAAGATGGCGAAGGAGTTCCATATCATCTGCCGTCAATTCAAAATCAAAGCAATTTAAATTACTCGCAATCCGCTCAGGTGTAACCGATTTTGGCAGTGGAAGGAAACCTTCTTGCAAACTCCAAGCCAAGGCTAGTTGAGCGACCGTCTTTCCATATTTAGTAGCCATTTCTTTTACTTGTTCATTTTGGAACAATTCTCCTTGGCCAAAAGGTCCCCAAGCCTCTAGTAAAATGCCATGCTTACGACTCGCTGCAATGGCTTCGCTTTGGTAAACCCCAGGTGCTAGACGAATTTGGTTCACAGACGGAATGACCCGAGCTGTTTCAAGGAGGGCTTCCAAATGATGAGGCAGAAAATTGCTAATACCAATAGCTCGAACCTTGCCAGCAGCTAGCATATCTTCCATTGCCCGCCAAACCTCAGCATTTCGTTGTTTCCAAGCATCATTTTCTCGAAGAGGTTTTGGATTTGGCCAATGAATCAAATAAAGATCTACATAGTCCAAGCCTAGTTTCTCAAGAGACTCTTCCAAAGCAGCTTGAGCGTCTTCATAGGTGTGATGAGTATTCCAAAGTTTGGTGGTAATAAACAGGTCTTCGCGCGCAAGACCACTGTCTTTAATGGCCCGACCCACACTCTCTTCATTCTGATAAATCGCAGCTGTATCGATATGGCGATAACCTGCTTTTAAAGCAGCTAAGACAGCTTGATAGGCTTCTTCTCCATTCGCTGCTTTCCATGTCCCAAATCCCAATACAGGAATCTCCACCCCATTATTTAAACGATAATGATTCATTTTTTCTTTCCTTTCTTCGATTTCGGTTTCTTAGGCCCTCGAAGCTTGATCTCTGGCTTAAAAATATTCTTCTTAGTTGGCTCCATCTTCTTGCTATAAAAACTATAGAGTAAAAATGCCCCACCAACAATCACAATAAAGATATTTTTTCTTACAATCCCATAGAGCAAGAAAAAAATTCCCATCAATAAAAAACGTATATCAATTGCCTTCATAAGCTACCTCACATTTCAATTCCCATTATAGCATGAAAAGACAGCATTCACAAAATTGCACTACCATTGGTAAACAAAAAGCCCCTACAGACTGTTTAGCCCCATGAATACCTCACAAAAACCTCTCTAGGTATGACCTAGAGAGGAAGTATTCTATCTTCGATTCTTGAATCTAGTTCGTAGCCTGGTAACGTTTGACCCCATCGAGATAGGTCGCAACCAGATCCAAATTTTGATCAAGCACGATGAAGTCAGCATCATACCCTTCGCGAATTTGACCACAAACATCATCAATATGGACTGATTTTGCAGGATTGAGGCTGGCCATCATCACTGCTTCGTGAGGGTTAGCAATTCCCCACTCTACAACATTTTTTAATCCATCTTTCAATTTCAAGATTGAGCCAGCTAGATTACCAGTTGATTTCAAGCGAGCAGTTCCTTCAGCGACCACAACCGGGAATTCCCCAAGCATGTAGTCCCCGTCTTCTAAGCCCCCAGCTGTCATACAGTCCGTAATCAAGGCAACATTTTCTTTTCCTTTTTGTTTCATCAGGATATCACAAGCTAGCGGATCAACGTGATGGCCATCACAGATCAACTCTGCTGTAGTATGAGGCAACTCATACATGGCACCAACCATACCGAGTTCACGGTGCGTCAAACCACGCATACCATTGTAGGCATGCACCCAGACACTCGCACCTGCATCAACCGCTTTTTTAGCTTCTTCAAAAGTAGCATTGGAGTGTCCCAAAGCGACAGTCACCCCTTCTCCTGTAATGGTCCGAACAAAGTCTTCTACCCCTTCACGCTCAGGAGCAAGGGCAATCTTATTCAACAGACCATTGGCAGCTTTTTGCCAAGCCCGGAATTCTTCCATACTTGGATCCTTCATATAAGATGGGTTTTGAGCTCCCTTGTATTTTTCTGTGAAATAAGGGCCTTCAAAATAAATCCCGCGAATCTTGGCTCCTGTTGCTTCTTTGTATCGTGCACCGATATTTTCCGTTACTGCCAAAAGCTGTTCGTAAGAGGAAGTCAAGGTCGTAGGCAAAAAACTCGTAACCCCTGTACTCAAGAGACCTTCACTCATGGTATGGAGAGTGCCTTCGATATTGTTATCCATCACATCTACCCCACCAAATCCGTGAATATGGGTATCTACGAGGCCAGGCGCAATACTGTAACCAGAATAATCCAGCACATCCGCACCTTCTGGTAAGCTTTCCACATGTTTTCCAAACTTGCCATCAACGAGTTCCAAATAGCCTCCGCGACGAACCCCATGTGGGTAATAAAATTGATTTGCTTTAATATATGTAGACATAAAATCGTCCTTTCCATTGTAGGAACTGTGTTCCATTTATATTCATACATATTATAACGCTTTCACTTCTATTTGTAAATGGTCTAGACCTATTTTTGAATAGAATCCAACAAAAAACAGAGTAAGCTTCCTACTTACTCTGTTTAACGTTCATTAAATTTGCTCGATTTGTACTTTTTCAGCGAGATTCATGGCATGGTCTGCAACACGTGTATAGTGAGAAATGATATCAATAAAGTTCACTCCGGCTTGAGGTGTACATTCACCGTGGTTCAAACGACGAATATGGGTTTTCCGAAGTTTTTTCTCCAAATTTTCAATTGCCTCGTGACGTGCTACCAATTGGTTTGCAAGATTCACATCATTGTTCTCAACGGCTTTCAAAGCATCCTCTACAAATTGATGGGTTTGGTTGTAAATATCTTCCAATTCAGCCAAGGCTGCTTCTGAAAAGACGACTTTCTTACGAATTAAATAATCGGTCAGATTGATCAAGGCTTCCGCGTGATCTCCAATCCGCTCCAAATCCCGTGAGGAATCTAAGATATTGGTGAGAACTTCACTTTCTCTCGGACTCAAGGCTTCACTCGACAAACGAATCAAGTAGCGAGTCAAATCATCATCAATGGTATTAATGGCTTCTTCTGTCTTATGTCCCTTTTCAGCTGTTTTTTCATTTTGATGAACAATATAATCATAAGAGAGATTAAAAGCTTTGTCTGCATATCCACCTAAATGAAGCAACTCTTTTTTTGCATTTCCTAGAGCAATCGAAGGCGCTTGAGTGATCAAGTTTTCATCCAAGTAGAGTGGCTCATATTTGACAACCTCATCCTCACCAGGAATCAGTTTGGTTACAAAGTATGCCAAAGCTCCAATGAATGGGAATTGAATGATGGTATTGGTTATATTAAAGGTTCCGTGAGCAAAGGCTATGGTCATTTCTGGGGATAAATGAAGAGTCGTTTCAAACCATTGAATCAAAGAGGTAAACGGAACAAGGAAGACAAGACAGATAATGGTTCCGATAACATTAAAGGCTACATGGGCACCTGCCACACGTTTGGCCGCAATATTAGCTCCCAAGGAAGCAATGATAGCTGTAATGGTCGTTCCGATATTATCACCAAAGAGAACTGGGAGGGCTCCTTTCAGGTCAATCAAATGACTAGCATAGAGATTTTGCAAGATACCAATGGTTGCAGAAGAGGCCTGAATCAAAAGTGTTAAGCCTGATCCAACAAAGACACCCAAGATAGGACTTTTACTTAACTGCACCATATAGTCACGAAAGACTTGCAAATCTTTAAGAGGTTCCATAGCCCCACTCATCAAGTTGAGGGCAAAGAAGATACCACCGACACCAAAAACGATTCGTCCAACATTATTAACCAAACGATTTTTGGTAAAGAAGAGACAAACCGCTCCGATAAAGAGCATGGGAAGAGCGTAGTCTCCTAATTTAAAACCAATGATAAAGGAGGTAATAGTCGTTCCAATATTGGCCCCCATAACAATACCAATAGCTTGACGGAGGGTTAGAAGTCCTGCACTCACCAGACCGACCGTAATCACTGTAACCCCTGAACTCGACTGAATCAAGGCAGTCATCCCAATCCCTACTAGAACCCCTAGAAAGGGATTACTCGTATATTTATCAATATAGTAGCGAAGTCGATCTCCTGCAGCCTGTTGCAAGCCTTCTCCCATGGTTTTAATACTATAGAGAAAGAGCCCCAGGCCTCCCAAAAAGTTAAATACAATTTCCTGCCAGTTAATCGACATGTTCATTCCTCCAAATTTGAGATCAGAAATAAAACTCCTCTCCTATTGTAAAGGATAATTTCCAATCACACAAGAGATTTCTGTAAATTTCTATTATTTTTTGAAACCGTTTTTTCCTTCTGTTTTATTTTCCTCGTTTTAAGAGCCAAAAAAAGAGGGTGGAAAATTTCCAACCCGAGACTGTAGACAAACTATTCTTTTTTATAAATCTAATAAATTCTATAAAAAGAAATGTTACTCGTTAGAGTGATTCAATCATCTACTGAAACTTTTCGTCGTGAGAAAAGTACCTGAAACTTAATAGTTTCAGGTACTCGGAATTATTGAGACCTTAGGCTCAATAATTAGTCATGGAACTTCGAAGAAGTTCGCTGACGTCCGTACTCACCTAAGGAAAGTTTCTAAGAAGACTTTGTCTTTCAATCTGGGCGTGGAAAATTTCCAACCTCTCTAGTCTTTGTTCAAATTGCGTAACATCTCATCGATCTTGTTACCGTATTCGATAGACTCGTCTTTGACAAAAGTAAGATCCGGAATCTTGTACAGTTTCAAATTCCGACCTAATTCACGCTTGATGGTTCCTGTTGCTTTTTCAAGGCCTGTCTGAGCCTTTTGATTGTCTGAAGCCAAATCACTCATAATTGAATAATACACTTTGGCCATAGACAAATCACCTAGCATTTGAACATCCGTAATAGTAACGCCTTGAACACGCGGGTCACGGACTTTCTTTTGTAAAATCTCATTGACTTCACGCTTGATTTCCATCCCTACTCGATCTGTCCGAAAATGACTTGCCATAGGAACTCCTTTCTGCTTTGTGTTTAAAAACTAGGAAATCAGAGAAAAGTCCTCTTTTTTCCTAGTCAGCCTCTTATTTTTTAATTTCTTCCATGATGTAGGCTTCAATGGTATCGTCTGTCTTGATATCATTGTAGCCTTCAATCATCAATCCACCTTCACGACCATTTGTCACTTCTTTGACATCATCTTTGAAGTGTTTCAAGCTTGCAAGAGCACCGTCATATATCACGACACCGTCACGAATGACACGAACCTTGGAATCACGAGTGACCTTACCACTGAGGACCATAAATCCACCGATGGTACCCACTTTAGAGACTTTAAAGGTTTCACGAATAACCGCTTCCCCGATAATTTTCTCTTCAAACTCAGGATCCAACATTCCCTTCATGGCATCTTCCATTTCTTCAATCACTTTGTAGATGATTGAGTGAAGACGGATTTCTACCTCATCAGCCTCAGCTTGTTGACGCGCTTGTGGCGTAGGGCGAACGTTAAATCCAATGATGAAGGCATTTGAAGCTTCCGCAAGGGTCACGTCTGATTCGTTGATGGCACCAACTGCTGAGTGAACGATGGTAACCTTGACACCTTCTACTTCAATCTTTTGAAGAGAAGCAGCAAGAGCTTCAACCGAACCTTGTACATCAGCCTTGATAATGACATTAACAGATTTCACTTCACCAGCCTTCAAGGTATCAAAGAGATTTTCAAGGCTGACACGGTTGGTCGCTTGACGTTGTTTCATCAGCGCACGTTTCGCACGTTCTTCACCGGCTGCACGCGCAGATTTTTCATCTTCATAAACCGCAAAGTGGTCACCCGCCATTGGTGCTTCGTTCAAACCAGTAATTGAAACTGGAGTAGATGGTCCAGCAACCTTCACACGACGTCCAAGGTCATTGGTCATGGCACGGACACGTCCAAAGGTATTTCCGACAACGATTGGGTCTTGAACATTCAAGGTACCTTGTTGAACAAGGAGGGTTGCCACTGCACCTTTTCCTTTATCCAAACGCGCTTCGATAACGGTACCGATGGCACGAACAGTTGGATCTGCCTTGAGTTCTTGGATTTCAGCCACAAGAAGGACCGTTTCCAAGAGTTCATCGATATTTTGGTTGAACTTAGCTGAGATTTCTACAAACTCAGAATCGCCACCCCAGGCAGTTGACATAACCCCATGTTCCGCCAATTCACCGATGACACGTTCTGGGTTGGCACCTGGTTTATCAATCTTGTTAATAGCCACAATGATTGGGACATTCGCCGCTTTTGAGTGGTTAATAGCTTCGATAGTCTGAGGCATCACCCCGTCATCTGCCGCTACGACCAAGATGGTAATATCCGTAACAGATGCACCACGCGCCCGCATAGAAGTAAAGGCCGCGTGTCCAGGTGTATCCAAGAAGGTAATCTTCTTACCATTTTCCACGATTTGGTAGGCACCGATGTGCTGGGTGATTCCTCCCGCTTCACCTGTTGCTACACGTGAATTACGAAGAGTATCCAAAAGGGTAGTTTTACCGTGGTCAACGTGTCCCATGATGGTGACAACTGGTGGACGCTCTACCAACTCATCTGGATTCAAATAACCATCTTCAACGAAGAAGCGTTCGATATCGGCATTGTCCACTTCAACCTTTTTCTTGGCTTCAATTCCATAATCCACCATCAAGAGTTCAATCGTATCTCCATCCAGCGATTGATTTTGAGTCGCCATGACTCCCATCATAAAGAGTTTCTTGACGATTTCAGCCGGTTCACGCTTGATGCGTTTTGCGATTTCGGCAACCGTCATTCCATCCGTATACTCAAATTCACTTGGTAATTCATGGAATTTACGCTCTGTTACTGGTTTTGGAGCATCATTACGGTTGTTCTTTCCTTTTTTATTTTTCTTATTGTTATTCCAGTTACTATTTCTCTGATTTCTCACTTGATTTTGACTATTTCGATTCCTTTGTTGTTTTCTTGGACCATCTTCTTCACGATCAAAATCATCGCGTTTCTTATCTGGTCGCGCTTGTTTCTTCCGACGTGTATCGACTTGAGCTGGAGCAGCAGCAACAGCTGGTTTTGTATGGTTCTCAACAGCTGGCTCCTGTACAGGTGCTTTCACTTCTGGTGCTTCTACCCGTTTCCGGCGCTGTTGACGTTCTTGTTCTGCTTTTGCAGCTTGTTGTTTGTAGCGATCTTCACTTCCACGTGCGTATTCAGCATTTTGTTCAGCTTTCAGTGCTGCTGCACGCGCTTTGAAATCAACTTTTGGTGCCACTTGGGGTTGTGCACTACGTCTTTGATCTGGTCGGTTATTACGACGCTCAGAACCTTGATTTCGCTGTTCATTTCGCTCTTGTGGTCGTTGATTTCGGTTGTCACCATGACGCTGATTATCTTTGCGATCACGTTTTGGACGATTGTCTTGTTGTTTCCTACGTTCAGCCTGTTCTTTTGCACGCGCTTCTCGTTCCGCTTTAAAGTTACGACTCTTTGGTTTAGCAGCTGGCGTTACTGATTTTGTCTCAGTTGCTCCTTCTTTTTTGACAGGCGCTGCTTCTTTTTTCTCTGCGACAGCCGTTGTCTTGGCAGCCACTTCTGCTACTTTCTTTTCGACTGTTTCTTTTTTCGCTGCAAAGCTCTTGATCAGCTTTTCAGCAACATCAGTATCGACACTAGATGCATGACTCTTGACGTCAAAACCTAATTCTTTCGCACGAGTGACGACTTCCTTACTTTCCTTGCCCAATTCTTTGGCAATTTCGTATAATCTTTTCTTAGACAATTGCTGTCCTCCTCTTCTATTCCATAAGAGACCTCATTTTCTTTGAAAATCCAGCATCTACAACAGCGACGACCTTCCGGGCACGTCCAATTGCAGTGCTTAATTCTAGTGTTGAAAACACGGTAGATACTTGAACCTCATAATAGTGACCCTTATCTGTCACCTTTTTTGTCAGGTTACTAGCTGCATCATTTGCCAGAAAAACTAATTTTGCTTTTTCTTCCTGGATTGCTTTGATCACGAGTTCTTCTCCAGAAATTAGTTTTCCTGCTCTTTGCGCCAAGCCTAACAAATTACTTATCTTTTGCTTATTCAAGGCCTAACTCTCTTCTCTTCACCTTATGATCTACATAAGCAATCAATTCATCATAGAAAGCTTCTTCCACTTCCATATTAAAGCTACGATTAAAAACTTTCTTTTTCTTAGCAAGTGCCGCTTCTTCATTGTCTAGCTTGATGTAAGCGCCTCGACCATTGGCTTTGCCAGTTGGATCGATAAAGACTTGTCCTTCTTTATTTTTGACAATGCGGAGCAAATCGCGCTTATCAATAATTTCATTTGAAACGACAGATTTTCTTAAAGGGATTTTTCTTGTTTTTACCATGTTCCCTCCCTCTCTTAATCGACTTGCTCTTCGCCACTTTCTACTTGGTCTTCAAAAGTTTCTTGAGCTGCTTCCATTTCTTCGAACTCACTAGCAGATTTGATATCGATGCGGTAACCAGTCAAATGAGCTGCCAAACGAACGTTTTGACCACGACGACCAATGGCAAGAGATAGTTTATTATCTGGAACCACAACGAGAGCATGTTTGCTATCTTCATCATCAAAAATAACTTGGTCCACTTCTGCAGGGGCGATCGCATTGTAGATAAATTCAGCTGGATCTGGAACCCATTCGATGACATCGATATTTTCTTCTGTCGGAACCATACGGTCTAATTTCTGATCGTATCGAGCTGGGTGGAACTTGCTGGTAATCTTTTTAATATTCGATCCACCACGACCAACGATAGTCCCAATCGCATCTACGTTTGGGTTATGGCTACGAACCGCAACTTTTGTACGATCTCCAGCTTCACGCGCTACACTCATAATCTCAACAGTTCCATCATAGACTTCAGGAATTTCCTGTTCCATCAAACGTTTGATCATTTCAGGATGGCTTCGGCTAACAAAGACATTGACACCACGTGGATTATCTTCTACCTTGTAGACAAATACTTCAATTCGATCATGAGATTGGAACACTTCTCCTGGAATTTGGTCTTGCTTAGACAATTGAGCTTCGATTGAGCCAAGATTGACATAGATAAATCGATTGTCAAAGCGCTCCACCGTTCCACTCATGATTTCATTTTCATGTTCTTTATAAGTGTTATAGGTGATGGTGCGCGTTTGCTTACGCATTTTTTCCATGATCGTTTGTTTAGCAGATTGAGCTGCTACACGACCAAATTCAGCTGGTGCTTCTTCAAACTTGATCTTGTCCCCCAACTCATAAGCAGAGCTAATGGCTAAGGCATCCTTCAAGCTGATTTCTAAACGGCTATCAAAGACTTCATCCACCACTTCACGAACCGTATAAACACGGAAATCTCCAGTTTTTTCATTGAATTCAATCGCTGCACTTTCTGATTGTCCATAACGACGGCGATAAGCTGAACGCAATGATTCTGTGACGGCTTCGATGATATCTTCTTTTTTGATCCCTTTGTCTTCTTCCAAAATGCGGAAGGCTTCTAGCATTTCTTTACTCATGTTTTTCTTGCCTCTACTATAAAGGCATCCTTTCTTTCATTCTGTTACAATTTTACAGCCAACCTTGCTTTGGACACAAGGTTATAAGGAATTTCTACAGTTTTCTTTCGTGTTTTATCCATATACTCGATGGTCAAAACATCCTCTTCAAAACCTACCAGGTTCCCCTCAAAGACCTTTTGCTTTTCAACAGCCTTGTACAAGCTGATATTGACGTACTTACCAACAGCTCCCTCGAGTGCTTCCTTGGTTTTCAAAGGTCTCTCCAAGCCAGGACTGGTGACTTCTAAAAAGTACTGTTCTGGAAATGGGTCTGGTTTGATTTGATCCAATAGCGGACTGATGATTTCTGTCAAATCCGCTGTATCATTCAGTGTGATTCCTTCTGGTTTGTCTACGAAAATGCTTAAGACGTAGTCACCACCCATTTTGCCATATTCAACATCGACCAATTCAAATGGTTCCTTTATAGCTGGCTGAATCACTTCTGTTACTAAGTCAACAATCGTTGCGATGGTTGCCACCTCCTCATAGATAAGAGGCGAAGATATTTCCCCGCCTCTCCTTTTCTATTCATTTAAGGTATTATAACACGATTCCCCAACGATTGCAAGGAATATGCTAAAACTGTGCTTCTACACGGTAAATGACCTGGCCTTTACTGGAGAACTTTTTCTCATATTCCGTCATGACATTCCCCTCAAAATCACTAGCATGAAGGTCCAACCAGACTCCCTTCAAAGTCATTCCGTATTGAGAAAAGCTCACCAAACTGTATTCAAATAGACCTCGATTATCTGTTTTAAAGTGAATCTCCCCATGTTCTGGAAGAATTTGCTTGAAGGTATCCAAGAAAGTCTTGTAAGTCAAGCGACGCTTCTCATGACGTTTCTTAGGCCAAGGATCTGAAAAATTCAGATAGAGTTGATCAATTTCCCCATCTTCAAAATAGTTGGTCAAGCTATCTCCGTCTACCCAAAGCAATTTAATGTTAGGAACATCAGCTTCTAAGACCTTATCTAAAGCATAACTCAAGACCGATTTTTGAATATCAATTCCGATGTAGTTGATCTCTGGATTGGCCTTGGCCATCCCAGTAATAAAGGCCCCTTTTCCGCTACCCACTTCGATATGAATAGGATGGTCATTCCCGAAAATTTCATGCCACTTTCCCTTGGCATCTTCTGGATTTAGGACCACATATTGCGGGTTCGCTTCTAATAATTCAGTCGCTCCCTTGCGATTTCTAACTCTCATATTTCCTTTCCATATTTCAACCGGAAATTGCGCAGAGCATAGATCTCGCGATTGACATTTTCTAAATCATTATTTTCATAGTATTTAGCAATTTGGCACAAGAAAGAGTATTGACCAAACCAATAGAGTTTATCAAATACTTTTTGATTGTACTTGTAGCCATAATAGCCTAACCAATCGCGCCAATTAGAATCTGGGATATAGTGACTCAAGATATGCGCCACATCCAACATCCGGTCTGTCAAACGAACAGAGTCCCAATCGACTAGATAAATCAAGCCGCTCTCTGTTTCAATCCAGTTACTATGACGAACATCTCCGTGGACGATCGTCGCATAATCCTCCCGAAAGGCAGGCACTGTCTTACGTAAATTCTTTACGACTGATTGGATATAGTGGTTCTGACGTAGGGCAATTGGCAACCGGTTGCTCCAAGAATTGAGCAATTCTAATGGAGATTCCACAGGATAGCCAAGTTTTTTCAATTGGGTCATCAAAGGTCTAGAACGGTGCAATCTCGTTAAAATATTGACCACTTGTTTTTTTGACATCCCATTTGGCGTGAGAATTTCCCCATTCAACCATTCTTGGGCACTCATCACATTTCCATCTGGCAATCGTCGACTCCATAACAATTGAGGAGCAATCTGTTCTTTTGCTAGACCCGCAAGGATTGGGGTCGTATTCATTTTTACAAAAACGCGCCCACCATCTGGGTAGGTCCCCATGTAGGCCTTCCCACTCTTCCCAGGAATTGGGGTGAGGCTTAGCTCTTTTTCATTCGAGTCCATCTTTTCCTCCGTAAAAAGTTTCCAATCTATTTTACTAATTTTAACGACTTTCGTCAACCAAGCGCGCCATCTTAAATGGAAGATAGAGTAGGATTAAAGCAACTGTATAAGCCAATAAGCCTAACAACAGGACTTTATCTGAAATAAAGACCAGGCCAATTCCCCCTTCTATCACCGTTATCATCCCCATGACCAGCTGAATCGTTTTGTTCAACCCTGCCTTTTTACTACCCTTTTTCATCGGGAAAAGGAGGGTCAAGGGTTGGTAATCAAAAGCACTGTAAAGCCCCAGTAATTGAAAAATAACCAAGTAATTGAGCAAGGCTACAAGCGCAATCACTACGAGAGGTTGAGGAATAAAGACCATAGCGAGAATGGAAAGAGCCAAGAGTCGGAGAGTCATTGAGAAAAGATCACCATTCCGTAGGAAGGAGTGCATATATAAGTGAAGCCACGTATTGCCATGTGTTTTAGGAAGAAGCCCTAAGAAACCATCCAAGTATGCTCTTCTTTTAACACTGTTAGTAATACCTTTCACCGTTGTAAACAAGGCAAAGAAACGAAGAATCAATTGTTTCCTTGCATTCTCACGAGCAATGGCCAAGTTCCAATTCAAATTTCCATCCTGGTAGAAGCGCGCTTCCTTCCAGCTAAAAACAGCCCCTTTAGCCACTCCTAAGACAAGGATATAAGCTACAATAGCAAGTTTATCCAGCCCCGTTGCCAGAAGAAGAGGCACAAATAATAGAAGGACAAAACTTTGAATCAAAAACCAAAACACAAAAGACTTCTTGGCCTGCCCTTTGATATAACGTTTCACTTCCTCTTCCTTTACCAAAAGGAATAAAGCATCGGGCTTCTCTAAGTAGGTCGCAATAGAGCCTATCGGAACCAAGAGGAGCAAACCAATCATGAGACTCCAACGGATCAGGCTTGTATCTTTGGGTAGATCTTGCAAGAATTGACTGTATTGAACCGCCAAAAATCCTATAAAAATCAACATAAAGAGGACGAAATGATCATTGAGAACATAGCGGCTATATTTTACACATTGAGTTCGAAACGTTTGTTGCCGTTTTTTCATCAACTCTTTCATGCTGTTTCCTCTTCTGTCAAGGTCATGTAGATATCATTTAGACTTGCTTTCTCATCCCCAAAAGTTGAACGCAGCTCGTCCAAGGTCCCTTTTGCTCGGATCTGACCCTTATGGAGGATCACAAAACCATCACACATCTTTTCAGCCGAATCCAGAACGTGAGTACTCATCAAAATCGATTTTCCTTTTGCTTTCTCATCTGCCAATAACTGAATCAAATCTGCAATCGCAACAGGATCCAATCCCAAAAAGGGTTCATCGACAATA
Organism: Streptococcus sp. HCA-5024; assembly: GCF_037890265.1. NCBI lineage: Bacteria > Bacillati > Bacillota > Bacilli > Lactobacillales > Streptococcaceae > Streptococcus > Streptococcus sp. HCA-5024. The sequence continues at coordinate 24,795 of NZ_JBBKBR010000006.1, read as the reverse complement.
TAAAGACTTGGATCCACTGCATAGGCGCAAATAATCATGACCTTTTGCTTCATCCCTTTTGAAAACTGGGTCGGGAACCAATCTAATTTTTCAGCCAAACGGAAGCGTTCCAACAAAGGCTGGACGCGCACCATGACCTGATTCATGTCTAAATCATAGGCCATAGCTACGGTCTCAATATGCTCTCGCAAGGTTAATTCTTCATATAGGCTAGGAGTTTCTGGAATATAGCCGATTTTTTTACGATAGTCTGTTGGAGCTTCTGGAAGGCTCAAGCCGTCAATCCGTACTTCCCCAGCATAAGGATGCAGGAGACCAATAATTTCATTAATCGTGGTTGACTTCCCAGCTCCATTTAGTCCAATCAAACCAATCAGTTGGCCATCCGGAACTGAAAAACTCACCTCTTTCAGGACAGGGATGTTGACATAGCCCCCTGTCAACTTGTTGATTTCTAACATATTTTCTCCGATTTCTGGTATAATGTTCTTATATTATAACAAAATTTAGTCTAAATGAGGTGTATTTATGGTTGACGATTGTATTTTTTGTAAGATTATAGCTGGCGACATTCCTTCCTCCAAAGTCTATGAGGACGAGGAAGTCCTCGCATTTTTGGACATCTCTCAGGTTACACCAGGTCATACGTTAGTGGTTCCAAAAAAACACGCTCGCAACCTATTAGAGATGGACGAAACCGCCACAGCTCAACTATTTGCACGTGTTTCTAAAGTTGCTAAAAAAGTAGAAGCTGCTACCCAAGCTAAGGGAATGAATATCATCAGCAACATGGAAGAAGTTTCTGGACAAACCGTTTTTCACACACATGTCCACATTATTCCTCGCTATTCCGATCAAGATGAGCTTGCCATTTCATTTACTGAACACGAGCCTAATTTTGAACAACTAGCAGTTCTCGCAGAAACCATCAAAAACAGTTAAAAAGGAGTCTATATGAAACTCAAAAATCTCTTTTGGTTTGCAACTGGGGCTAGTATTAGTTACCAATTAGTTAAAAACCGCAAAGAAATCAAAACAGAGGTGACTGAATCCAGTCAATTGATCAAGGGAATCCAAGATAACCTAGCAAAAATCCAACGCAATCTGGATATTATCCAAGACCAAAAGACCAATCTTCAAGAATTGGTAACGGATTTCCAATACAAGACCAAACTATTTAGTCAACAAGCAACAGCCTCTCTAAAAGAAATTCAAGACATCTGGCAACCAAGTAAAAACGATTGAGAAAACTCAATCGTTTTTTTCTTATTCTGAAGGTACCGTAGGTGTCACACTGCTCGACTCTGTAGCTGCAGGAGCAACTGGTGTCACTGGTGCAACAGAACTTTGAGGCGTCACCACTCCCGTATCCTGGGTCGATGGTACAACTGGTAGTTGGTTAAACTCTTGGTAAACAGGTGCTTCCTCAGATGAGGCCGCTGGCGTATCATTTTGAGAAGAAGCATTCTTCAACTCTTCATCTCCATCTAATAGGTAAGCATTGGTTTTCAATGTTTTAATTTCTTTCATCCCCAAAGCTTTGCGGATGATATTTTGAATTTTCAAGAGATGTTTTGAAGTGACAATCTGATAACTTCCGCCATCTGCTAAGGTGGCATCTTCTCCTTTCAGCTGGTACTGATGAATCGTTGAAAGGGCATCTTTATATCCTAACAATTGAAGAAGACTGTTGCTATCAAGTGAAATGTTGGTTTGCATATTGTCACTAACAGACTCAATGATTCCTTTGTAGTGACTCAAACTATTGAGGCTTAAAACTTTCTCAACAATCTTTTTGATCACTTCACGTTGGCGTTTTTGACGTCCGTAGTCTCCTTCTGGGTCTTGGTAGCGCATGCGTGAATAAACGAGAGCTTGGTCCCCATTAATCTCCTGACGTCCTGGTGCGATCTTAGCCGTATATTCTGGCTCATTTTCCTCGATCGAGATATCGAAGTCAAATGGATTGTTGACTGTGATGCCACCAACCTTATCCACTAATTGAACCAGCCCCTTCATATTGATCATGACATAGCGGTCAATATGGATATTCAAAAGATCTTGAATGGTCTTAATGGCTAACTTGGCACCACCTTGAGCATAAGCCGAATTCAATTTTGCTTGGACCGTTTCGCCATCTGAAGTAATATTGGTTAGGATATCTCTTTCCAAGCTCGTCATAGTTGTTTCTTTTGTTTGAGGATTAACAGTCACCAAAATCATGGTATCACTATTTCCGGCCCAAGGATCTTCCCGAGAACCGCTACCTGTATCAACCCCCATCAGAAGGATGGTCATCGGCTTGTTTTCTGCAATGACATTGGTCTCATTTCCAAAGCCTTTATAGGTCTTACTGAGAGTCCCAGTCGTTTGGTTTAGGATGGTAAGGCCATAAGCCCCAATCCCAATCACTGTTACCGTCAATAAGCTCAAAAACATTAAAATAATTTTTTTAACCATATAGAATCTCTCTCTAATCTATCAGTTTCCCCATAAGGTAAACATCTAAGAATTCTCCTTCAGCTGAACAAGCTCCACGAGCTTGACAACCTTCGATCTCAAAACCTAACTTTTTATACAGGTGAACTGCTCGTTCATTGCGCACTTGGACATTCAAGACTAGTTTCCTGAGAACACCGGTCGAGTGCGCCCACTCAATTCCTTCTTCCAACAAGATCTGTCCAAGCCCTTGACTCCAATAAGCTTTTTGAACCACAATAAAGACATCACCAATATGCCGAATGGACCGTTGAGAAGCTGCAGTGATATTTAGCAAAGCTGCCAGTTCCTGATCTAGAAATAGCAAGAGGCAAATCCTGTTTCCCGCCATCTCTTGCACCATCAGAAATTGCTCCATGTCTGCTGGAGACATGCCAATTCCAGCTTCATCTAGCGTCATGTAATCTGACTCTTTCCCAACTTGATTTAAGAAATCAACGACAAGAGCCGCGTCTGCACTGTCAGCTTGCCGAATTTCTAATGTTACTTCCTTTTCCTTAGTCATCGGTTTTTTCCACCTGCTCAAAGGATGCCAGCAAAGCTTCTGCACGCGCTCCATGAGCTTCAAAAGCTAACTCTCGCCCATCTTCTAATTTTCGGATAAAAATTTTTAGATAAGCATCCGAGAGACTCGGCTCAATCAGCTCTCCCCATTCAATAATGGTAGCCCCATCTCCAAATAGAAAATCATCTAAATCAATAGAATCTGGATCATTCCCAATCCGGTAAACATCCAAATGGTATAAAGGCAAGCGACCTTCGTATTCACGAACAATGGTATAGGTCGGGCTTTTAATCATCTGATCAATCCCTAACCCCTTTGCAATTCCTTTGGTAAAGGTCGTTTTTCCTGCTCCTAGATCACCTGATAAGATAATCACGTCTTGCTTTTCTAAGAGTTTTCCTAGCTGTTTTCCTAGAGCGATCAGCTCCGTTTCATTGTGACTAATCATTTCTCTATTATACCAAACTTTTTAAAAATCTGCTCTTTCTTTTAGAAATTGTTTGATTCAAGTTTGTTTTTGAGAAGAAGAAATCAAAGAAAACAGGAAACTCTCCGATTTATTCCCTCGATCCATCTAAAAAGGAATGGGAGACAACTCCCATTCCTTTTTGGCACTTTTCTGATACTTAATTCAAGGCCATGCTAACGTAGTTTAAAATAAAGAGAACATCTAGGATCCAAATCATGCTGTGCACTTCTTTGGCTTCTCCTTTAACCACTTTCACTAAGCTATAGGTGATAAATCCAGCAGCGATCCCTTGTGTAATCGAGTAGCTGAAGCCCATAAAGATAGAGGTGAAGAAAGCAGGAACTGCTTCTGACATATCTTCCCAATGGATATTTTTCAAGCCACTCAACATCATGATCCCAACAACAATCAAAATTGGGGCTGTGGCAGCGGTCGGTACAATCGCCAACAACGGACTAAAGAGACTTGAAATAGCAAAACAGATCGCTACAACCAAGGCTGTCAGACCAGTGCGTCCACCAGCTCCAATACCAGCTGCAGATTCAACATACGTCGTTACGTTTGAAGTTCCTGCAATAGCTCCGACTGAAGTCGCTACAAGGTCTGAATAGAGGGCCTTATCTAATTTCGCTGATTGATGGTTTTCCCCATTTGTCGCAACAATCCCAACTTTTTCACCCGTACCGATCAAAGTTCCGATTGTATCAAAAATATCCGTCAAGGAGAAGGCTAATATGGCCATTAAGGTCTCAGGCAAACGAGACGTATTGGAAATCAAAGATCCCAATCCTTTCGATCCCAAAGCTTGACCAAAGATCGTGCCTAAATCATTAAAGGCCGCTCCTAGATGGTTACTTGCAAAGTCAATTTTAGTGATATCAACAACATGGATGAGAATTCCAAGCACAGTCGTTACTAAGATGGAAAGGATAATCCCTCCCTTAATCCCTTTGACAACAAAGAAAATAGTAATCGCAAGACCAACAAGAGCCAAGAGGACAGCTGGATTGTTAAAAGCAACCAATCCTGGAACAGCAGATGCATTGGCTGAGATCGTTGCATTCGCCTTATCTGCTCCTTCCCCGACCACTGTATAGGTATGAGGGTCAATCGTGAATTTCAAAAATCCTGCATTCTTAATCCCAACATAGGCCAAGAAAATCCCTATCCCCGCTGAAATAGCAGACCGAAGAGCAGTCGGAATCGATTCGATGATCATCTTCCGGACATTTGTCAATGTGATAATCAATGAAATCACACCACAAACGAAGACCATTCCCAAAGCTTCCTGCCATGAGTAGCCCATACCAAATACAACGGTAAAGGTAAAGAAGGCATTCAAGCCCATCCCAGGTGCTTGTGCATAAGGTAAATTGGCATAAAAAGCCATCATCAAGGTTCCGACAACAGATCCAATAATCGTTGCAAGGAAGACCCCTTGAGCTGGCATACCTGTTTGTGACAACATTTGCGGATTTACGAAGAGGATATAACTCATCGCAAAAAAGGTTGTCAAACCAGCAAGAACCTCTGTTCGAACAGTGGTTCCATGTTCTGAAAGTTTAAAAAACTTATCCATTTCAGAATAAACTCCTTTTTCATCATTCTCGCTCCCAATCAATTTGCGAACGTTATATCTATTCTACCAAAAGATCTTTCGTCTTTCAAGAAATCCCGCTTCTCTTCTCGATTTTTGAGCGCTTTTCCGATTTTTCTGATATAATGGTCTCATTCTTCTCGAAAGGAACTGAAATATGCATAAAAAGATGATCGCTCTAGATCTAGACGGCACTCTCTTGAATTCCGATAGCAAATTGAGCGACTTTACCATTGATACGATTAAAAAAATTAGTGCTCTTGGCCATAAAGTCATTATTACAACAGGCCGCCCCTACCGTATGGCACATACCTACTACAAACAACTAGAGCTCAATACTCCGATGATCAATTTTAACGGCTCCCTTACGCATCTCCCCGAGAAAAAATGGGTGGATGAACAATGTTTGACTTTAGATAAAAAATACCTGCTAGATATGGTCGCTAACCGAGACACCATCCAAGCGGACTTTATAGCAGGTGAATACCGCAATAAATTCTTTATTACCGATCCAAATGAGCACGTTGCGGACCCTAAATTATTCGGTATTGAGGCTTTCCAACCAGAAAATCAATTCAATCCAGAGCGGGTAACGAGCGACCCAAACTGTATCCTCTTTCAAACGAAAGCGGAAGACAAATATGCTCTGGCAGATGAAATGAATCGGCATTATGACTACAATCTGTCTATCAATACTTGGGGTGGTCCCTTAAATATTCTGGAATGCAATCCAAAAAATGTGACCAAAGCATCTGCTCTGACCTACCTTCTAGATAAACTCAATATGGATCAGAAGGATTTGATTGCCTTTGGAGACGAGCACAACGATACCGACATGCTAGCTCTCGCTGGTCATGGATACGCCATGAAAAACGCGAGCTCTGTCCTACTTCCTTACGCGGATTCCGTCACAGATTTTACCAATAATGAGGACGGTGTCGCGCGCCAACTCATTCAATTATTCTTATAATAGGAACAGACATGAGCTATCCCTTATGTCTTTTTCTATCCTAAATACTTAATCGGTTAATCAATACCCTCCTATTTTTACATTTTTTTCATTGCCTTGCCATCTCGTTTGTGATATTATTAACATAGTTATTAAAGAAGCGCTTTCAAAAAACTAAATCGCTTCTCGTTCACTTAAGGAGGAACAAAATGAAAGCTGTTGTTGTAAATCCAGAAGGTACTGGTGTTGAAATCGTTGCAAACAAAGACATGCGTCCACTTGAAACAGGGGAAGCACTTGTTCAAATCGAATACTGTGGTGTCTGCCACACTGACTTGCACGTTGCTCACGGAGACTTTGGTAAAGTTCCAGGCCGTGTTCTTGGACACGAAGGAATCGGTATTGTTAAAGAAGTTGCTCCAGATGTTAAGAGCCTAAAGGTTGGGGATCGTGTCAGTGTCGCATGGTTCTTCGAAGGATGTGGAACTTGTGAATACTGTACAACTGGTCGTGAAACTCTCTGTCGTACTGTAAAAAATGCTGGTTACTCTGTTGATGGAGGAATGGCTGAACAATGTATCGTTACTGCAGATTACGCAGTGAAAGTACCTGAAGGATTAGATCCAGCCCAAGCTTCTTCTATTACGTGTGCAGGTGTTACCACTTACAAAGCTATCAAAGAAGCCAAAGCTGAACCAGGACAATGGATCGTTATCTATGGAGCTGGTGGACTAGGAAACTTGGCTGTTCAATATGCTAAGAAAGTCTTCAACGCACATGTCATCGCTGTCGATATCAACAATGATAAACTAGAATTGGCGAAAGAAGTTGGTGCAGATTTTGTCATCAACGGTCGTGAAGTCGAAGATGTTCCAGGATTGATCCAAGAAAAAACAAATGGTGGAGCTCACTCTGCTGTCGTAACAGCTGTTTCTAAAGTAGCTTTCAACCAAGCAGTAGATTCTGTTCGTGCAGGTGGCCGCGTGGTCGCAGTTGGTCTTCCTTCTGAAATGATGGACCTCAGCATTGTGAAAACTGTATTAGATGGTATCCAAGTCATTGGTTCTCTTGTAGGAACTCGTAAAGATTTGGAAGAAGCTTTCCAATTTGGTGCAGAAGGCCTGGTAGTCCCTGTCGTTCAAAAACGTCCAGTAGAAGATGCTGTCAAAGTCTTTGATGAAATGGAAGCTGGAACCATTCAAGGACGTATGGTACTTGACTTTACAAACTAAACAACTGAACCTACAGGACTAGCCCAACTGGGCTAGTCTTTTTGAGTGCTCTCAATCACTCTATTTTACAATTTATTATATATTTATTTTTGCGGATATAGATCGATTGTTGGAATATTTTTATTGAAATTCAAATCCTATGAAACCTACATATCATTGCTTTCTTCTGCCATCATCAACTAATAAACAAGAGCCATTCAAGAGCATTCTTTTTCTATCTAACGATAATTTAATATAATAAATCAATATTTTTACATCGAGATTTTGATAGAAAAATTGACTTAAGTGTGGAAACGATTTATAATAAAGTAGCTTAAAGTTTTCTTAAACTGAAAGTCAAACAAATTTTATAAGGAGGAATGTCAATAATGAGTATTGGTATCATTATTGCTAGCCACGGTGAATTTGCAGCTGGAATCCACCAATCCGGCTCGATGATCTTTGGGGATCAAGAGAAAGTTCAAGTGGTTACGTTCATGCCAAGTGAAGGCCCGGATGATCTTTATGCTAAATTTAATGCAGCTGTTGCCGCATTTGATGCAGAAGATGAAGTCTTGGTTTTGGCTGACCTTTGGAGTGGTTCTCCATTTAACCAAGCAAGTCGCGTCATGGGAGAAAATCCAGATCGTAAATTTGCGATCATCACAGGATTGAACCTTCCGATGTTGATTCAAGCTTATACAGAACGTTTGATGGATGCAAATGCCGGCGTTGATCAAGTCGCTGCAAACATCATCAAGGAAGCAAAAGACGGTGTCAAAGCCCTTCCAGAAGAATTGAATCCTGTTGAAGAAGCTAGTACTGCCGCTGCTGCTCCTGTAGCCCAAGCTGCTATTCCAGAAGGAACGGTTATCGGAGATGGAAAACTCAAGATTAACCTTGCCCGCTTAGATACACGTCTTCTTCATGGACAAGTCGCAACTGCTTGGACACCTGATTCAAAAGCAGATCGCATTATCGTTGCTTCAGACTCAGTTGCCAAAGATGAACTTCGTAAAGAGTTGATCAAGCAAGCAGCACCAAATGGTGTCAAAGCAAACGTTGTCCCAATTCAAAAATTGATCGACGTTGCTAAAGATCCACGTTTTGGAAATACCCATGCTTTGATCTTATTTGAAACACCTCAAGATGCTCTTCGCGCCATCGAAGGTGGTGTTCCGATTAAAACCTTGAACGTTGGTTCAATGGCCCACTCAACTGGTAAAACCATGGTGAACAATGTGTTGTCAATGGATAAAGATGATGTGGCTACATTTGAAAAAATGCGTGATCTTGGAGTAGAATTTGATGTCCGTAAAGTGCCAAATGACTCTAAGAAAGATTTGTTTGACTTAATTAACAAAGCTAACGTTCAATAATCGATTACTTACGAAAGGATTTTAAACATGTCTATTATTTCTATGGTATTAGTGGTCGTTGTTGCCTTCTTAGCAGGTCTTGAAGGTATCCTTGACCAATTCCAATTCCACCAACCCCTTGTTGCTTGTACCTTAATCGGTTTGGTAACAGGTAACTTGACTGCTGGCATTATGCTTGGTGGTTCACTTCAATTTATTGCACTTGGCTGGGCAAACATTGGTGCCGCAGTTGCACCCGATGCTGCCCTTGCATCTGTCGCTGCTGCCATCATCATGGTACTTGGGGGAGACTTCAGTGCAAAAGGAATCGCTGTCGCTCAAAGTGTCGCTATTCCACTTGCAGTTGCTGGTCTTTTCTTGACCATGATCGTCCGTACCCTTTCCGTTGGTTTGGTTCACACTGCCGACGCTGCTGCTAAAAAAGGGGATATCAAAGGTGTAGAACGCGCTCACTTTGTGGCACTTCTTCTTCAAGGCCTTCGTATCGCTATTCCTGCAGCCCTCTTGTTGATGATTCCTGCTGAAACTGTCAAAACTGCTCTTGAACAAATGCCAAAATGGCTCTCTGATGGAATGCAAATCGGTGGTGGTATGGTTGTAGCCGTTGGTTATGCCATGGTTATCAACATGATGGCGAGCCGTGAAGTATGGCCATTCTTTGCCATCGGTTTTGCTCTTGCAGCCGTTAGCCAATTAACTTTGATCGCTCTTGGAGCAATTGGTGTTGCCCTTGCCTTGATCTACCTTACTCTTTCTAAGAAAGGTGGCAATGGAGGTGGCGGTGCCACTACTTCTAACGATCCAATTGGCGACATTCTCGAAGACTATTAAGAAAGGTGTGACACTATCATGACTGAAAAATTACAATTATCTAAATCAGATCGTCAAAAAGTTTGGTGGCGTTCAACCTTCTTGCAAGGTTCTTGGAACTATGAACGGATGCAAAACTTGGGTTGGGCATACTCATTGATCCCAGCTATCAAAAAACTCTACACAAAGAAAGAAGACCAAGCGGCTGCTCTTGAGCGTCACATGGAATTCTTTAACACTCACCCATACGTTGCCGCTCCTATCATCGGGGTAACGCTTGCTCTTGAAGAAGAAAGAGCAAACGGTGCCGCTATTGACGATGCTGCCATCCAAGGGGTTAAAATTGGTATGATGGGTCCTTTGGCGGGTATCGGAGATCCAGTCTTCTGGTTTACAGTACGTCCTATCCTTGGTGCCCTTGGTGCATCACTTGCTGCGTCTGGTAACATCCTTGGCCCACTCATCTTCTTTATCGCATGGAATGCGATTCGTATGGCCTTCTTGTGGTACACGCAAGAACTTGGTTACAAAGCAGGTTCTGAAATTACCAAAGATATGTCTGGTGGGATCTTGCAAGACATCACTAAAGGGGCTTCTATCCTTGGGATGTTCATCCTCGCTGTCTTGGTAGAACGTTGGGTATCTATTAAATTCGTCTTCAATGTTTCTTCTGTCAAATTAGACGACAAAGCTTATATCCATTGGGATAAACTTCCTGAAGGTTTCAAAGGAATTCAAGAAGCCTTCGCTCAAGTTGGTTCAGGCCTATCTCAAACACCTGAAAAAGTTACAACTTTCCAACAAAACTTGGATTCATTGATTCCTGGTTTGATGGGATTGCTTCTTACTTTTGCTTGTATGTGGTTGTTGAAGAAAAAAGTATCTCCAATCACTATCATCATCGCTCTCTTTGTAATCGGTGTATTAGCACACGTTGCTGGCTTGATGTAAGCAAAGATCAACTAAAAAGAAGGTTTCGGCCTTCTTTTTATTATGATATAATGGAGTGAACAGCAATACAGGAGGATCTCATGGCTCAATCATTGAATAAAACCGTTGAATTCCATACTACAGGGGTTTCTTACCTTGGAGTGGGGGGAAAGGTTGGAAAAATCCTAGTCGGGAATGCCGCTTTTGAATTTTATGCGGATGCAAATGTAGAAGACTACATTCAAATTCCCTGGCAAGAAATCGAGCGAATCGGAGCCAATGTATCCGGACGTAAAATTAGCCGCCATTTTGAAATCTATACCAGAGAATCAAAATTTCTCTTTGCTTCAAAAGACTCTGGAAAAATTTTAAAGATTGCTCGGGAACATCTAGGAAATGATAAAATTGTCAAACTTCCTACGTTGATCCAAATCATCACGGCTAAAATTAAAAATCTATTTGCAAAATAGGATCTTTTCTTGTATAATAGACGCAAACGGATAAGTAAGTTAAGAGGTTCTTTCAGAAAGTCTGCGGTTGCTGCGAGCAGATAGAAATCTTAATTGAAATTCTACCGTTTCTTTAAAATACAATATCGAATCAAGTGCACACCTGTGAAGTTGGATGGAACCGTGGCTCTGCCACTCCAACACTCTAACAGGTGTGTTTTTTGTTAAAGGAGAAGCTATGTTAGATATTAAACGGATTCGTACAGACTTTGATGCGGTTGCTAAAAAATTGGCAACACGTGGCGTAGATGCAGCTATTTTGAATGAAATGAAAGAAATCGATGCTAAACGTCGAGATATCTTAGTCAAAGTAGAAAATCTCAAAGCAGAGCGTAACACTGTATCTGCTGAAATCGCACAAGCTAAACGCAACAAGGAAAATGCAGATGATAAGATTGCTGCCATGCAAACTCTCTCTGCAGAGGTCAAAGCATTGGATACAGAATTATCTGAAATCGATGCAAAATTAACTGAATTCACTACTACCCTTCCAAACATCCCTGCTGATAGTGTCCCTGTTGGAGCGGATGAGGATGACAACGTTGAGGTTCGCCGTTGGGGAACACCGCGCGAATTTGGCTTCGAACCAAAAGCTCACTGGGATTTAGGAGAAGACCTTGATATCCTTGACTGGGAACGCGGGGCTAAAGTCACTGGTGCTCGTTTCCTCTTCTACAAAGGACTTGGAGCTCGCTTAGAACGCGCTATCTACAACTTTATGTTGGACGAACATGGCAAGGAAGGCTACACTGAAGTCATCCCTCCTTACATGGTCAACCATGATTCTATGTTTGGTACTGGTCAGTATCCAAAATTCAAGGAAGACACTTTTGAACTTAGCGATACCAATTATGTCCTCATTCCAACAGCCGAAGTTCCTTTGACAAACTACTACCGCGATGAAATTCTTGATGGGAAAGACCTTCCAATCTATTTCACCGCTATGAGTCCATCATTCCGTTCAGAAGCTGGTTCAGCTGGTCGTGATACTCGTGGATTGATCCGTTTGCACCAATTCCATAAGGTTGAAATGGTGAAGTTTGCTAAACCAGAAGAATCATATGATGAATTGGAAAAAATGGTTGTCAATGCTGAAAATATCCTTCAAAAACTGAATCTTCCATACCGTGTAGTAGCTCTCTCAACAGGAGACATGGGCTTCTCAGCTGCTAAGACTTACGACTTAGAAGTATGGATCCCAGCACAAAATACCTACCGTGAAATCTCAAGCTGTTCCAATACAGAAGATTTCCAAGCTCGTCGTGCGCAAATCCGCTACCGTGACGAAGCAGATGGTAAAGTCAAACTTCTTCACACTTTGAACGGTTCAGGGTTAGCTGTTGGACGTACCGTCGCTGCTATTCTTGAAAACTATCAAAACGAAGATGGTTCTGTAACCATTCCTGAAGTTCTTCGTCCATACATGGGTGGTGCAGAAGTCATCGCACCAAAATAAAGTTTAAAAAAACTGAGTCTTGCAATTTGCAAGCTCAGTTTTTTAATATTTACGAAAACGTTGGTAGCGTTGCTCCAGAAGCTCTTCGAGAGGCAAGGCTTGTAAAACCTTTAACTCTTCCTGTAATTCCTTCTTCACTTGAGCCAGTAGTTCTCCATTTGAAAATCCATGCTCGGGAATCACCTTATCGACAATTTCCATATTTAATAATTCGTGAGAAGTAATCTTCATCAACTCTGCTGCTTCCATAGCACGACTTCCATCTTTCCAAAGAATAGAGGCGAAACCTTCTGGACTCAAGACTGCATAGATGGAGTTCTCAAGCATCCAAACCTTATCTGCTACAGCAAGAGCTAAGGCACCACCAGAACCACCTTCTCCGATGATAATCGCGATAATTGGAACTTTTAAATCACTCATTTCCATAAGGTTACGGGCAATGGCTTCACCTTGTCCTCGTTCTTCAGCACCAACACCAGGATAAGCACCCGCTGTATTGATAAAGGTCACAACTGGACGGCCAAATTTCTCTGCTTGCTTCATGAGGCGCAAAGCTTTTCGATAGCCTTCTGGATGTGGTTGTCCAAAATTACGTTTTAGATTATCCTGAAGATTTTTTCCTTTTTGGATCCCAACGACTGTAACCGTTTGATCGCCTAAGCGTCCAATCCCACCAATCACCGCACCATCATCACGGAAGTTTCGATCTCCATGCAATTCGATAAAATCATCAAAAATTCCTTGAGCAAAATCAAGAGCAGTCAATCTTCCTTGGTCACGTGCTTCTTTAATAATCTGTGTTATTTTACTCATGTTTACCTCCATGAAGGGCCAATAATTGTCCAACTGTTGCTCGGATTTGGCTTCTCTCCACGATCAAGTCTACAAATCCATGTTCTTGTAGAAATTCTGCTTTTTGGAAATCATCTGGCAATTTTTCACGCACAGTTGATTCGATCACGCGACGACCGGCAAACCCGACCAAGGCCTGACTCTCTGCCATGATAATATCACCTTCCATAGCAAATGAGGCTGTCACCCCACCAGTTGTCGGATCTGTCAATACTGTCAAATAGAATAATTTTTCTTTAGAATGATGTTGAACAGCCGCAGAAATCTTTGCCATTTGCATCAAACTCACGATTCCTTCTTGCATCCGAGCACCACCGGAAGCGGTAAAGAGAACAACTGGCAATTTTTCTTTTGTCGCAAATTCAAATAAACGAGTAATTTTTTCACCTACTACAGAACCCATTGAAGCCATGATAAAGTTGGAATCCATGATCCCAAGCGCAACTTTTTGCCCTTTAATCAAGGCAGTGCCAGTTAGGACAGCTTCATCCAGTCCTGTCATTTCCCGAACTGCTGCTAGTTTCTTCTTATAATTTGGGAAATTCAAAGGATCTGTTGTTTCGATTCCTGTAAACATTTCTTCAAAGCTAGCTGGATCCACTGTCAGCGCCAAGCGTTCTTTAGCAGAAATACGGAAGGTATAGCCACAATTCGGGCATACTCGTTCACTACCTAAATCCTTTTGGTAAATGGTATGTTTACAACCTGGGCATTGTGAAAATAGTTCATCAGGAACTTCAGGTTTTGGCTGAGGCTCCTTCCAGGCTGACCTATTCGGATTGATCCGAATATATTTATCTTTTTTAGAAAATAATGCCATTACTTACTCCTTATAATATGCTACAGTATCTGAAGCATTACTATAAAAGCCTGAAACTGTGAAGATGATGTTCATACTTCCCTCACAAGTCCAGGCTTTTTCATCATTCCTTATTATAATTTGGAAGGAATTGTTCCATCAAAAATGCAGTGTCATAATCACCAGCGATCACATGTGAATCTGAAATCAAATCCAACTGGAAACTGCTATTGGTTGTGACACCATCGATTTCCAACTCATAAAGAGCACGCTGCATTTTCATCAGTGCATCAAAGCGATTTTCCCCATGGACAATGATCTTGGCAATCATACTATCATAGTATGGTGGAATCGTATAACCAGGATACACAGCAGAATCCACACGCAAGCCAACCCCACCACTTGGAAGATAGAGATTAGTGATCTTACCTGGGCTTGGTGCAAAGTTAAAGGAAGGATTTTCCGCATTGATCCGGCATTCAATCGCATGACCTTTAATGACAATATCCTCTTGAGTAACGGATAATTCTTGTCCAGCTGCGATTTTAATCTGTTCCTTAACGATATCAACTCCTGTTACAAATTCCGTGACAGGATGCTCTACTTGCACACGGGTATTCATTTCCATAAAGTAGAACTCACCCTTGCCTTCATCATACAAGAATTCAATCGTTCCAGCATTCTCATACCCAACTGATTCAGCAGCCCGAACAGCAGCAGAACCAATTTGATTACGAAGAGTTTTTCCGATAGCAATTGAAGGGGATTCTTCTAAAACCTTTTGGTTATTTCGTTGAAGAGAGCAATCGCGTTCACCTAAGTGAATGACATGTCCATGCTGATCCGCTAAAATCTGTACTTCAATGTGGCGTGCCGGATAAATCACCCGCTCCATATACATGGCACCATTCCCAAAAGCAGCTTGAGCTTCTGAGGAAGCAGATTCAAAAGCAGCAACCAAATCTTCTGGTTTTTCAACCTTCCGAATTCCCTTACCACCGCCTCCTGCAGATGCTTTCAACATCACAGGGTAACCAATACGCTCTGCAATCTCGAGGGCTTCTTCAGCAGTATACACTTCACCATCTGATCCAGGAATAACAGGCACTCCTGCTTTGATCATCTGTTTACGAGCATTAATCTTATCCCCCATCAAATCCATGACTTTAGCAGAAGGACCAATAAATTTAATGCCCACTTCCTCACACATGGTTGCAAATTTTGAGTTTTCACTTAAAAATCCAAAACCAGGGTGGATAGCTTCTGCACCTGTTAAGACAGCTGCAGACAAGACAGCACTCATATTCAAATAAGATTCTGTTGATTTAGCAGGGCCAATACAGACTGCTTCATCCGCTAGTAAGGTATGCAAGGCTTCTTTATCAGCAGTAGAATACACCGCAACCGTCTCGATGCCAAGTTCACGAGCCGCACGAATAATGCGCACTGCAATCTCACCACGATTGGCGATTAAGATCTTACGAAACATAGATAGGCCTTTCTTAATTTCCAATTGCAAAAGTAAGTGTTCCTGAAGCTGCAAGCTTACCGTCTACCTCTGCTTTCGCTTCAACAACAGCAATGGTTCCACGACGTTTGACAAAAGTAGCTGTCATCACCAGTTGATCTCCTGGAACGACTTGTTTTTTAAACTTCACCTTGTCCATCCCTGCATAAAAGACTAATTTCCCTTTATTTTCAGGTTTTGACAACTCTAATACACCTGCTGTTTGTGCCAAAGCTTCCATGATGAGAACACCTGGCATAACAGGATATTGTGGAAAATGTCCATTAAAAAATGGTTCATTAATTGTCACGTTTTTAATGGCAACAATCGTATCTTCGCTTGTTTCTATAACGCGATCCACCAAAAGCATTGGGTAACGATGCGGCAAAGCCTCACGAATAGCATTAATATCAATTGTCATTTGATTCGAACCAATCCTTTTCCAAATTCAACCATTTCTTCATTCGTTACCAAAATTTCAGTGACTACCCCATCTTTTGGTGCTGGGACTTCATTCATCACTTTCATGGCTTCGATAATCAAGAGTGTTTGACCCTTAGTAACTTTGTCTCCTACAGATACAAAGGCTGGTTTATCCGGTGCTGGCGACAAGTAAGCCACCCCAACCAATGGACTTTCAACCACATCACCTTCTGCAGCCTGAGCTGGAGCAGCAACTGGTTCAGCCGCTACAGCTGGAGTTGCTGATGCTTCAACAACAGGGGCTACTACAGGAGTTTGAGGAGCTGCTACCACTTCAACTGCAGGAGCAACCGGTGTAGCCGCAACTGAACTCGTTTGGTTTTTACTCAAATTCAATTCTTCGCCATTATTTTTATATGAGAATTCACGCAAAGTTGACGCATCAAATTGAGCCAACAAATCTTTGATTTCAGAAATATTCATGAATTAACCCTCCCAACGTTTAAAGGCCAGAACAGCATTGTGTCCTCCAAAACCAAAGGTGTTTGAGATAGCGTACTGAATATCAGCTTCTTGGCCTTCACCATAAACAACATTGGCTTCAATGTAGTCAGACAATTCTTTGGTCCCAGCCGTTTTTGGTACAAAGCTATGACGAATAGCTTCGATGGTAGCAATCGCCTCAACTGCACCAGCAGCACCAAGCAAGTGACCAGTAAATGATTTAGTAGATGATACAGGAACTTCTTTACCAAGTACAGAAACGATAGCTCCACTTTCACCTTTTTCATTGGCAGGTGTAGATGTACCATGTGCATTGACATAATCGACATCTTCAGGCTTGATACCAGCTTCATTGATCGCCAATTTAATCGCTTTTGCAGCACCTGAACCGTCTGGTGTTGGCGTTGTCATATGGTAGGCATCACAGTTTGAACCGTAACCAACAATCTCAGCTAAAATATTAGCACCACGTTTTTGGGCATGTTCCAAACTTTCGATGACAAGAACCCCTGCACCTTCCCCCATCACAAAACCATTGCGGTCTTTGTCAAATGGAATAGATGAGCGTTCTGGGTCTTCCGTTGTTGAAAGGGCCGTAAGGGCATTGAAACCACCGATACCAATCTTAGTAATTGAAGCCTCTGAACCACCGGCTAAAACAACATCATGGAACCCAAATTTAATTTCGCGGAAGGCTTCACCAATGGCATCATTAGCAGAAGCACAAGCTGTTGTCACGGATTTACATACCCCTTGAGCCCCAATCTTAAGTGCGATGTTTCCAGCACCCATGTTTGAAAGAGCTTTTGGAATAAACATTGGTTGGATTCTCTTCATCCCACGTTCATGCATCCGGATAATTTGGTCTTCCAATTCTTGCAAACCACCGATACCAGATGATACAATCACACCTACACGATCGCGGTCTTCTTCTTCCATGTTCAAGCCTGAATTTTCAATAGCTTCCATCGCAGCATAGATTGCATACAATGAGTAAGTATCCATACGATTTTGATCTTTTTTCACGAAATATTTATCGAATGGGAAATCTTGAATTTCACCAGCATTAAAGACTGGAATTTCAGAAGCATCAAATTTTGTAATGGGCTTGATTCCAATTTTTCCTTCATGAAGGCTATTCCAGAACTCCTCTGGTGTATTTCCGATTGGTGAGGTTACACCGTAACCTGTAACAACAACACGATTTGTAGACATATATATTCTCCTTTTGTCGGATGGATATTTAAGTAAGTGATTTTCGATCAGTGAGCATTCATTATTGCATAGTCATGCCGCCATCAATAGCAATTGTTTGACCAGTTAAATATTCTTGACCTGCTAAGAAAGCCGCAACTTCAGCTACTTCTTCTGCTTGACCAATACGTTTCATTGGCACTTGAGCTAGCATGGCATCTTTCATTTTCTCTGGAATAGCGTCAGTCATATCTGATTCAATGAAACCAGGAGCGATAGCATTGACACGGACACCACGGGCCGCAACTTCACGCGCTACTGATTTAGTGAAACCGATCAAACCAGCTTTTGAAGCCGCATAGTTAGCTTGACCGATATTCCCCATGAGACCTACAACAGATGACATATTGATGATGGCCCCTTGACGCGCCTTAGACATTGGTTTCAAGACAGCTTGTGTCATATTGAAGGCACCAGTCAAGTTGATTTTCAAAACCCGTTCAAAATCTTCTTCAGTCATCTTCAACATCAACTTGTCGTTTGTAATCCCAGCGTTATTGACCAAAACATCAACACTACCAAGCTTTTCAATAGCTTCAGCAACCATACGTTGCGCATCTTCGCCATTCGAAATATCCCCAGAAATACCAACAACAGTCACACCATAGTCAGCAAACTGTGCAAGCAAGTCCTCAGAAATTTCAGAACGTCCATTTAGGACAACGTTGGCACCGAGACTCGCAAATTTATGAGCCACAGCCAATCCAATTCCGCGTGTTGAACCTGTTACAAAAACATTTTTATTTTTAAGTTCCATCTTTACCTCGTTTTAAGCATTCAGAAGAGCATCTAGACTAGCCTGATCTTCGACGTTATGAGTTGGAAGAGTTTTATCAATTTTCTTCAAGAATCCTGACAAGACTTTTCCAGGTCCGATCTCAATGACTTCATCTACACCAAAGTCTTGAATCGTAGCAATCGAATCATAGAAACGAACCGGTTCTTTTACTTGACGGGCCAAAAGTGCTTTTACATCTTCTGACTTCATGATAGTCGCTTCTGTATTCCCAACTAAAGGAAGATCAAAATCATTAAATGATACTTTTTCTAGTTCAGCCGCCAATTTTTGACTAGCAGATTCCAGTAAGGCTGTGTGGAATGGACCTGACACATTCAAAGGGATCAAGCGTTTAGCACCTGCTTCCTTCAATAGTTCCACAGCATAGTCCACAGCCGCAACTTCACCACCAATCACAATTTGTGCTGGAGTATTGTAGTTAGCTGGTGTTACTACACCCTTTTCAGATGCTTGTTGACAGATTTCTTCAATCAAACTTGGATCTGTATTCATGACAGCAACCATTTTTCCACTTCCAGCAGGAGCAGCTGTTTCCATAAATTCTCCACGTTTTGCAACCAAAGCTACTGCATCTTCAAACGAAAGAGCTCCAGCCGCAACAAGGGCAGAATATTCCCCCAAAGAGAGGCCGGCAACAATATCAGGAGTGATACCATTTTCTGCTAAGAGACGATAAATGGCTACTGACGTTGTCAAAATAGCTGGTTGAGTATAGCGTGTCTGATTCAGTTTTTCTTCGTTAGAATCAATCAATTCACGCAAATCATAACCTAGAATACGACTAGCCGTATCAAATGTCTCTTTAACAACGGGATAAGCCGCATACAAATCGCTCGCCATGCCCAATTTCTGAGCCCCTTGACCAGCAAATAAGAACGCACGTTTTGTCACTATCCTAATCCTTTCGACGTTTTTAGACGTTTACATCTGCCCAACGAGCAGCCTCTCTTTGAATCACCTTGGCTGCTCCATAATAGATATCTTCTAGAATTTCAGCACAAGTTTCTTCCTTGCTGACAAGCCCAGCAATTTGACCTGCCATTACAGATCCATTGTCAACATCTCCATCAACAACGGCATTGCGAAGGGCACCTGCTCCTAATTCTTCAATTTCTTCTTGAGTCTTCTTACCTGCCAAGAAATCTTTTTCAGCTTGGTTATAGGCAGAAGCCAATTTATTCTTGATCGCACGAACAGGGTGTCCAACAACTGATGCTGAAACTACCGTATCAATATCTTTCGCTTTCAAGATTTTATTCTTAAAGTTTTGGTGAGCATTAGATTCTTTAGCAACCACGAAACGAGTTCCCACCTGAACAGCTTCGGCACCTAACATAAAGACAGCTGCAGCTCCGGCACCATCAGCGACACCTCCAGCACCAATTACTGGAATAGAAACAGCTTCAACCACTTGACGAACCAAGGTCATGGTCGTCAATTTACCAATGTGACCTCCAGCTTCCATCCCTTCTGCAATCACTGCATCGGCACCCAATTTTTCCATCCGTTTTGCAAGGGCAACAGATGGAACAACTGGAATGACAGTGATCCCTGCTTCATGGAAACGATCCATGTATTTCCCAGGATTTCCAGCTCCAGTTGTAACAACTTTTACACCTTCTTCAATCACCAGGTCGACAATATCATCTGCAAATGGGGACAAGAGCATGATATTCACGCCAAAAGGCTTATCAGTAATAGACTTCACCTTATCAATATTGGCCTTTACAACTTCTTTTGGAGCGTTCCCGCCACCAATGATTCCAAGACCACCGGCATTTGATACTGCTCCAGCCAAGTCGCCATCAGCCACCCAAGCCATCCCACCTTGGAAGATCGGATATTTAATATTCAATAGTTCAGTAATTCGTGTTTGCATTATACCTACCTCTTTTTTCGCTTAAGTAATAGTTTGAAATTAAAAGATTGTTTCTTTGAGCCTCAAACTATTACCTAAACAAGAGAGAATATCTTTCGATACTCTCATCTATCATTATTTTGTTTTTTCTTCTACGTAAGCGACAAGGTCACCAACTGTAGACAATCCTTCTTCAGTTTCGATTTGGATGTCAAAAGCATCTTCAATTTCAGAGATAACTTGGAACAAATCCAATGAATCTGCTTCTAAATCTTCGAATGTAGATTCAAGAGTTACTTCTGATGGTTCTTTACCAAGTTCTTCAACGATAATTTCTTGTACTTTTTCAAATACTGCCATGATAGGCCTCCTTAAAAAATAATATATAAATTTTTAAAATGTGTTTCCACATGTTTAACTAGATTGTAACAAGAAGTGTGCCCCATGTCAAACCTCCACCGAATCCTGTCAGAAGAATTTTTTGACTTCCATCCATCTTGATTCGATGATTCTCGACACACTCCGATAATAGAATAGGGATACTAGCAGCACTAGTGTTCCCATATTCCATCATATTTGCTGGGATTTTCTCTCTAGAGACACCCAGCTTCTTTGACATCTTATCTAACATTCGGTCATTCGCCTGGTGTAACAGAAAAAAGTCAATCTCTTCTGCTTCCATAGAGGCGTCTGCTATCATTTTTTGAATACTTTTCGTTACATCACGAATGGCAAAATCAAAAACTGCCCGTCCATCCATTGTCAGATACCTTCGATCAGAAACTTCATCTGAGTAAGGGGAAGACAGACCCAAATAGCAAGACTCAAGACTAGCACCTCGACTACCATCTGTAAAAAGATTTTCAGCCAAAAACGATTTTTGATCGCTCGCTTCAAGCAAGACACCACCAGCTCCATCTCCAAAAAGGACTGAAGTAGAACGGTCTGACCAGTCTAATACTTTTGAAAGCGTCTCACTACCGATCACAATTCCTCGCTGGTACATACCTGAAGAAATGTATTTTTCAGCAGTCGCTAAAGCAAATACAAATCCGCTACATGCTGCAGTCAGATCAAAGGCAAAAGCTCTAGAAGCACCAATATTAGCTTGTACCCGGGCTGCAGTTGATGGCATTAAGCTGTCTGGAGTAATCGTAGCCACAAGGATGAAATCAATTTTCTCAGCGTCTAAGTTTGCTTTTGCTAATAATCTTTGTGCAACGACTGTTGCTAGATCACTTGTCGTCTCATCTTTTGAAATGTGACGCCGAAGGATACCTGTCCGACTACTGATCCATTCATCACTTGTATCCATGATCTCAGCCAAATCATCATTTGATACGACTTGGTCAGGTGCATAATGAGCAACTTGACTAATTTTAGCAAAGACCATTATTTAATTTCCTCCAAGAAACGATACAGATTTTGCAATCCTTTTTGCATCACTTTCTTCTCTTCGGGACTCATATCTCCAATAATCTGGTTGACCATCCGTTTATGGAATTGCTGATGAAGACGATAAAGTAGACGACCGTTCTTCGTTAAACTCAAGTGTACAACCCGGCGATCAACTTCCGATCTTCTTCTTTCGATATACCCTTTGCGCTCAAGATTATTCAAACTTGTCGTGACAGTCCCCAAAGTCACCATCAACTCCCGTGAAATATCACTCGGGGTTGCATTCGGTGTCGAACCAATCACATCGATCGTATGCATTTCTTTAATAGAAACATCTTTGAATCGACTTGCTCTTAGGCTCGACTCCTCAATAACCAAAACATTATTAAAGATGGATGTTAAATAGTCGTTAACTAATTGGTAATTCAAAACTCCACCTCCTAATTTTACTTTGATAGTCAAATTTTATCAAAAATGAAAATAATTTGCAAGCATTTTTTCACAAAACATAGAAAAATTACAAATTTATTTTCCTTTAAATTGTGGCCGACGTTTCTCAGAGTAGGCAATAACCCCTTCCTTGAAATCTTCTGTAAATGCTAGTTTCTTTTGCAAATCCAATTCAAGACCCGCATATTGGTCCCATTCTTTCAAGAATGCTTCCCAAACCATTTCTTTCATGGCAGCATAAGAATTTGAAGATCCTCTTCTTAATTTTTTAAGCAATTGCTCAACTGTTTTATCGAGTCTTTCAGATTCACAAACACGATAAGCTAGGCCATAATCAAATGCCTTTTCAGCAGTCAAGGCTTCACCCGTCATTACTAAATGAGTAGCCCGAGACATGCCAATGGCTTTTCCTAACAAGAATAACCCACCCGCATCCGGTGCTAAACCAACCCCAACAAAGGCTTGGATAAATTTAGTACGATCACTAATAATACAAAAATCAACAGCTACTGCAATGTTAGCAGCTGCTCCAGCAACCGCTCCATCTGCCATCATAATAACCGGTTTTGGCAATTGCTTGATTTTCTTTGAAATCGTATTAACTAATTCGGCAATTAAAACAAGAGACTCGATGTCATCCGCATCGACTGCGCGTTTCATTTCGCTTAAATCTCCACCAACTGAAAAGATTTTCCCTTCTGCTGATAGAATAATGAATTTTACTTCCTCATTTTTTTCTGCATCTTCCAGGGCAGCTAAAATTTCCTGACACATTGGAATGTTAAAACCATTGGATACTTCAGGACGATTTAAAGAGATTGTCGCGAGGTCGTTTTCGACAGAATACAAAATTGTTTCAAACATCACAGACTCCTTTTGTTTAAATATAAAATATTTTGATATTAAAACTTTTGAATTATAACATATCATACCACAAAAAAGTAAAATAGTAAAATATATCTATAAGATGTAACAAAATTGTAAAATTTGAATAATTACAATTTCTCTCCTCTACAGAATCAATTATTTTATGCCCTATCTGTAAATACATTGTATCAATAACTGAACTTTGATATAATGTATTAATGAAACTATTAAGGAGAAAATATGAAAGTAACTAAATTCGGTGGAAGTTCTCTAGCATCAGCTTCTCAATTAAAAAAAGTACTTGATATCATTAAAGATGATCCAGAAAGAAGATTTGTAGTTGTATCAGCTCCAGGCAAACGCAACGCTGAAGATACAAAAGTAACAGACGCTCTGATCCGGTATTATAAAGAATTTACTTCAGATAAGGATGTCACACAAACACAACAGTGGATTATTGAACGTTATCGTGCCATTACAGAAGAATTGGGTCTCAAAGATTCCATTATTCAAGAAATTGCTGAAGATATCTATGATTTAACAAATTTACCTAAAAAAGGGAATCCATTCACATACGATGCATTCCTAGCAGCAGGCGAAAATAACAATGCTAAACTCATTGCTGCTTATTTCAATCAAAATGGATTAGAAGCAAGATACATCCATCCAAAAGAGGCAGGGATTACAGTCACTGCAGAACCTTCCAACGCTCGTATATTACCATCTAGTTACGATAAAATTGAAGAACTAAAAGAGTCAAGTGAAGTGATTGTCATTCCAGGATTCTTTGGTGTTACTCAAGATGGTAATATTTGTACATTTTCTCGTGGTGGATCTGATATTACTGGATCGATCATTGCAGCAGGTGTAAAAGCAGACTTATACGAAAACTTTACAGACGTAAATGGTATCTTTGCAGCACATCCAGGTATTATTAAACACCCACATTCTATTCCTGAATTAACCTACAAAGAAATGCGTGAATTAGCCTATGCTGGTTTTTCAGTCTTACATGATGAAGCACTTGTTCCAGCATACAGAGGTAAAATTCCATTAGTCATTAAAAATACAAATAATCCAGACCACCCTGGAACCCGCATTGTTTTGGAACATTCAAATGATCATGTGACTGTTGTAGGGATCGCAGGTGATTCAGGATTCGTTAGTATTAACACTACAAAATACCTTATGAACCGCGAAGTCGGTTTTGGTCGAAAAGTCCTTCAAATTTTAGAAGATCTCAATATCAGTTGGGAACATATGCCAACAGGAATTGATGATTTATCCATCATTTTGCGTTCACGTGAACTGACTCCAATCAAAGAACAAGAGATTCTGAAACAATTAACACAAAAGCTAGAAGTTGACACAGCCGAAATTGAACATGATCTTTCTATCATTATGATTGTTGGTGAGAAAATGAAGAGTCAGGTAGGGGTTACTGCCACTGCAGCCAAAGCACTATCAGAAAATGAAGTGAATATTCAAATGATCTCGCAAGGTTCTAGTGAAGTTTCCATTATGTTCGTTGTAAGTAAAGATCAAGAAGAAAAAGCAATTAAAGCCTTATATCAAGCATTTTTCCCAAATAACTAAATAGAGAAAAGCTCCGTTAACTAAACGGAGCTTTAATTAACATTAAAATGAAAAGTAAAAAAAGAGATCAATTACTTGATCTCTTTTATTCTATACTCCGCCAGTAGGACTCGAACCTACGACATCATGATTAACAGTCATGCGCTACTACCAACTGAGCTATGGCGGAATCAA
>NZ_JBBKBR010000005.1:0-105951 GCF_037890265.1 Streptococcus sp. HCA-5024 | reverse complement strand
CAATTCAATAATCAGGAAGGGTAGCGAAGAGGCTAAACGCGGCGGACTGTAAATCCGCTCCTTCGGGTTCGGGGGTTCGAATCCCTCCCCTTCCATCCTTTACGGGCATAGTTTAAAGGTAGAACTAAGGTCTCCAAAACCTTCAGTGTGGGTTCAATTCCTACTGCCCGTGTTAATAATTATGGCGGGTGTGGTGAAGTGGTTAACACACCAGATTGTGGCTCTGGCATGCGTGGGTTCGATCCCCATCACTCGCCTATTTATTATTATTATTGGGGTATAGCCAAGCGGTAAGGCAAGGGACTTTGACTCCCTCATGCGTTGGTTCGAATCCAGCTACCCCAGTTAAATTTATGCCGGCGTGGCGGAATTGGCAGACGCGCTGGACTCAAAATCCAGTGTCCGCAAGGACGTGCCGGTTCGACCCCGGCCGCCGGTATAGTAAAAAAGACAAGGTTTTCGGACCTTGTCTTTTTTTCTCTGTTTTTGTTGAGTTACCAATTTTTTCCATTTTAAAATAAATCATCAAGTTTATTAGCCAATGTTTTCTGTTTGCTAGGGTACAAATGAGAATAAGTATCAATTGTTGTTGTAATAGATGCGTGTCCTAATCTTTCTTTGACAACAAGATAATCTTCTCCTTGATTTATAAGTAATGATGCATGAGAGTGTCTTAAATCATGAATTCTTATTTTCTTTAAATCTTTATCCCTTTCTAGTATTTGCTTAAACTTCTTATCAATCATATTTTTTGTAATTGATATTGGTGTACTCTGTATTATTTGAAGTTCTTCAGTATTTTTCGTAAATTCCTCAAGTTTTTCTTTTTGTTTTACTTTCCAATCTATTAGCATTTCTGCTAATTTCTGATTTATTGTTATATTTCTAGTTCCTGATCGTGTTTTTGTTGTATTAATGTAGCTTGTATTATTAACAAAGTATACCGTTTTGGTAACGTAAATCGTATTTGTTAAAAGATTTATATCATTCCAGTTCAATGCGAGGATTTCTCCCATTCTCATTCCAGTAAAGAAAGCAATTACGAAAAACAGGTCATAACTTATTTCATCATCTCGAATAAGTCCTCTAAATCTCGTGAATTCTTCTATACTCCAAAATTTAATATCAGGCTTCCTAATTGGTAATTTTCTCAGATTCTTAACTGGATTTTTATCAATGAGTGATTTTCTTATACCAGTATCAAAAATTTTTTTAAGTAGAATCAGAACCTTATTAATTGTATTATAGCTTAAAACTTCATTTTCATTTTGTTTTTTAGGTTTTGTTTTTAGGTATTCACGAAATTCGAATATATGGTCATACGTTAATTTATTTAAATTTGTATTTTTAAAATATGGCTTAATATGACGCTCATAATTATTTCTTTGTGTACTTGTGTAGCTTACTTTTCTGCCATTTTTCAAATCATCTTCTTCAAGTAAGTCGAATAACATATCCGTTGTTACTACAAAGTCAAATTGTTTTTCTTTTAATTCTACAACTCTAATATGTTGTTCAAGTTCTAGGGCTTCCTTTTTAGATTTTAATCCTTTACGAATAATACGTATTCTTTTTTGTGTGACTGGGTGGAAACCGTTAGAAACATCAACAGTCCATTTACCACTTTTAGTTTTACGAATAGTCATTCATTATGCTTCTTTCTGGAGTTCAATTCCTAGTAGTTCTTCAGCGACACTGGCTGGAATTGTACCAATCCGTTTGTTATCGTAGATATTAAAACCACGATTCACTAATAGTAATTTGCCAGTATGGATAATCTTTCTTGCAGTTCCTGGAGCAAATCCAAGTTCGATAAGGTCATCTTTTGTTACAGTTTTAATCATGTGCTCTCCTTTTCTAATTAGATTAAGTACGGGGAGGATTAACTCCCCTTGTCTTATACTTATTTTTGTTTTACATCTACTAAATGGATAGCATCCGCCTTGTAATACATCGTTGAACTAATCATAGTAGCTTGTAAATTGTCAAATGTAACTGGTACTTGATCCATTGCTTGGATATAGTCATTATCGACTAAAGCTTCTGGATTGTCTACTGAGACTTGGGTTGATTTCTTTTTGAATTGTCCATCCTTGATCGTTACATTGTATTTCCAACCAATGATTTTATCGGTATTAAAACGTCTTTCGCTACCATCTCGGTTTTTGATAATTTCTCCGTTTGCATCTGCTCGGACTTCCGTTTCAAATTTTGGAATGACTTCATCCAATTCAAATTTTGTTCCAATGTTATTGAAATTCCAGTCATTTTGTGAGAGCATTTTTGCCATATTTAATTTCTCCTTTTGATATTTTCTTTGATTGTAGGGATTAAATCTTCTCTTTTAAAGAGAATTGCCCTTTCTATTAATCCACTTGCTAAATCTGGTGGATATTCCATATTGTTGAGTGCGAGATAGTTAGATTTCTCATACTCATGCAGTAAGTTATTGTCGTATAGAAATTTATACGCTTTTAGAATAGCTCCAGAACCTTTATAGGTAAACCATTCTAATTTTTGTTCTAGTTCTGTCTTTGGTTTTGAAATAATGATAGAGACAGGTTTTGAGTGACCTAAAAACTTTTCCCAAGATCTCAAAGGTTTTGAGAAGTGACTATCACTATAGAACCTCACTTTTTCTTTGAGGTATCCCTTGGTAAAGTTAAGAAGATCTATTTCTGAATGCAACCATTCTTGAATGAAGTAGTGAGCTTTTGCTTTCCTAAGTTCTAACTCAGTTCTTATCCAATTTTCTATATACCGCTTGCTGATCCCGAGCTTTTCAGCTTGTTCTAAGCGCTTATCGTAAATTCTAAGTCTTTCATCATCATTGGGTTTTCTTAAATATAAGGTCTGACCGATCGTTTCATCTCCGTAGGTATTGTAGTAGGTGCTTTTTCCATATAGAAAGCGTTTCTTCTGACAAATCTTTAGAAGTTGATTAGGAGTGAAATAGGGTGTTTCATTAAAATCATCTATTGCAATATCAATTCGTCTTACTGAAAAATGAATGTAATTGTAGTAGAGGTTGTTCAGAAACTGTCTTTCGGAGAGACTATTTGGATCTAATACCATATCTCTATAGAACTCTAGTGCCTGTCCTGACATGACAAGCATGTAGGACGACTCTTTCGATCCATAGTAGATACGGATATTCCCATAATGAAGCTGGCTATCATAGTTATAGTATTTAAGGCTCCCCTTATTCTCAATAAATAGGTCAAAGTCAAGAAATAGGATATCTTCGATTATTTCTTTTGGCGAAAATTCAGTCTTATCAAACTGAATTTGAATCCAGTCAAATACAGAACGTAAATGCTCATTTTTTGCCATAGATTTTGATTCAACTTTTTGCCTAATTTTGCCACCCTTAAAATCTCCAAAACCCTTGGTAATACTGAATTTTTTCGATGGTACACCTAACTTGCAGAGGGTGGTGTTACTACACACCCTATCGGTCAAAAATGGTCCGTCCGCATCTACGCTCATTTTCGGCTTTCTGCCTCATGGCTCAGCCGAAAACTCGCTATTAGCCGAACCTATTTTTTGACCTCTTGTTAACAAACCCTAGTAAGCCGGTTTGCATCGACTCTTCAATATCTTGGATTTTCTTTTTTAGGTTGGAATTCTCAATTTTTATCAGTCGCATTTCTCGCTTAAATTCCTGTTTTAAGGCGCTCAGTTCATCGTAGAGCTCATCTATTACTTGGTTTAGGGATTCATGTTCATTGTCTGCTAGACTCCCAAATACGGCTTGTATAGCCTCTTTTAGACCTATTTCAAGTTTTAGTTTAGCTAACTTTTGAAATTGTCTAAGGTCTTCGTCTGTAAAATCATAGGCAACTGTATAACTTAATTGATGAGTTCTGGGATTTCTACTGATAGGAACTTTAATTTTCTTAAATTCCTTGCCACTTATCTCTTTAATCAGTTGAATCCAATTTTTAAGAGTAGAGGTAGAGTTTAGGCCAGAAATTTGATTGACTAACTCTTTATTGGTCATCTTTTTGTGAAACCTCCGAAATTTTCTTGTGCAACTGAAGAGTTTTCTGTGGTATAATTGTTACATAATATGTTTTGATCTTGGAACGAACGGCACATTTGTTTCAAGATTTTTTATTTTGTCGAATCCTACCTCCTTTATTAAAATTTTTTAAATCGACTACTAGTTACATACGCTTTTACCTCCTTTTATGCTATAATATTCTCAATGGAATATTCAATCTCAAAATAAATATTCCTTATGGAATAATTCTATTTTATACCGTTTAGAATATTTTGTCAAGCTAAAATATACGAATAAGAATATCTATAGGAGAATTATGTATACAGAGGATTATAAATTTTCAGAGAGGTTAAAAACTCTCAGAAAATCAAAAAAGTTAACTCAAGTACAAATATCGGAATTAATTGGAGTTCAACAAGGGACATATTCTCGGTGGGAGAATGGAACGTTAGAACCAGGATTAGAATTCGTTGTGAAATTAGCAAATATCTTTGGGACTACTACAGATTATTTGCTGGGACAAAAACCTTATTCAATTATCAGTAGTTTACCTCTAGAACAATTAGATCTTACCAATATTGCAAACTTTTCAAAGGATGAGTTTGATATTTTGAAACATTCAATAGCAGTTTCGGTGGCAAGAAATAAAATAAAGGCAACAGAACTAAAAGATAGAGTTATAGAAAAAAATCAGTTGTCAGAAAAAGATGCAGAACTTTTGAATAAGATTTTTGAAGAAGTTAAAACTTATTGGGAAAATTAGGAGGACGCTAGTCTTCAAAATTCCCTCCCAAAATGTGTCCAAAATATTGACAGAATTCTAGCTTTTCATTATAGTTCTTATGGAACTTTTTTTCTACAACAAAATAGGCTCCATAATATCCATAGGGGATTTACCCACTACAAATAGTATAGAGCCGGTTTTATTAATGTCCTGCATTTCCTAATAAGTTAACCATGACAACACCAATGATAATCAAAATTAAACCGATAATGCTATAAACATTTAGTGTTTCTTTGAAAATCATTACTGCGATAGAGGTTATCAAAACTAAACCGACAGCTGACCATGTTGCATAAGCTATTCCTACAGGAATTTTTTGCATTGCTAGTGATAAGAAATAGAAACAAACGCCATAGCTAAGTAGGGCAGAAACGGTTGGAATAGGCTTTGTAAAACCGTCTGATAATTTCAAAAGGTTAGTTCCCAATATCTCTCCTACAATGGCGATAAAAAGATAAAAGTATGACATGTCTTTAACCTCCTATATGTCATGTTTTTGCTCTAAGAGCTATTATAGCTATCCGTTTTTTATAAATCTTGGCACAAGTCATGAGAATTTGTAGTAAAACTGTGGCAGACACTTTTTCAGAACCAATAGCTGATAAGTTTAGTATATCATAAGATAGATTTAAAAAAAAGTTTTGTTAGAAAATGAATTATCAAATTCTTGGGCTAAAGAGTTATTTTTGTTAAAATAATAAAAAACACTTACCCTAATTAAAGGAGAAAATAAAATGATTACATTAACTGTTAATCGTACAAGTGTCTTGAATACCTCTGGATGAATATAACCTGTTGGGACATATCGTCTATTCTCTGATGATGCTCTTAGAACGATAAGGTATGGAGTGTTACCAAAAAGTTACTAAAATTTGAAAAATGAGTCTATTTTGCAAGATTCAAAAGGCTTAAAACCCTATTAAATCAGGGTTGTAAGATTTAAATAATGGAGTTATGGAACTCAAAATCCAGTGTCCGCAAGGACGTGCCGGTTCGACCCCGGCCGCCGGTATAGATTATAAAAGGAGTTTTACTCCTTTTTTTGTTTATTTTTTTTCTTTTTTGTGATATAATTAACCGGTAAAGTTTCTGTTAGTGAATTAGAAGGAGTTTATTTTGTCTGAAGTTGCAAATAAAATCGATCGTTTTTTAAATTCTATTTTATTATTATCTGAGAATCAACATGAGATTTTAGTTGGTTCTTGTACAAGTGGTGTTTCATTAACCAACACTCAGGAACATATTTTGATGCTGGTTGCTGATGAAGCTCTAACCAATTCTGTCTTAGCAAAGAAATTGAATGTTAGTCAGGCAGCGATCACGAAGGCTGTGAAGCCCTTATTAAGTCAGGGGATGCTGGAGACTTATCGCGATGAAAATGATGCACGGGTTCTCTATTACCGCTTAACTGAGATTGGTAAGCCGATTGCCTTAGAGCATCAGCACCACCATCAGCATACCCTTCACACTTATGAGGATGTCTTGTCGAAGTTTACTAAGAATGAGCAAGGGGTCATTTCGCGGTTTTTAGATTTATTGGAAGAGGAGTTATAGTTTGAGGTATATTACGGTTTCAAATTTATCGTTCTATTATGATCGAGAACCGGTTCTGGAAGGGATCAATTACTATTTAGATAGTGGAGAGTTTGTTACGCTGACTGGCGAGAATGGCGCTGCTAAGTCAACCTTGATTAAGGCTAGCCTTGGCATCTTACAGCCCAAGGTTGGGACTGTTGAGATTTCAAAGACGAATGTTAAGGGAAAGAAGTTAAGGATTGCTTATTTGCCGCAACAAATTGCTAGTTTTAATGCAGGGTTTCCAAGTACGGTTTATGAATTTGTGAAGTCAGGTCGGTATCCTCGTAAAGGCTGGTTTCGAAAGTTGAATGAGCACGATGAAAAGCATATTCTAAAGAGTTTAGAATCTGTTGGGATGCTGGAGTTCAAGGATCGGGCGATTGGTTCTTTGTCTGGTGGTCAGAAACAGCGGGCCGTCATTGCTCGGATGTTTGCTTCAGATCCGGATATCTTTGTTTTAGATGAACCGACAACAGGGATGGATGCGACGACAAAGAGTGATTTTTATGAGTTAATGCATCATAGTGCGCATCACCATCAAAAATCTGTCTTGATGATTACACATGATCCTGAAGAGGTTAACCAGTTTGCGGATCGGAATATTCATTTGGTTCGTGACCAAAGCTCTCCTTGGAGATGTTTTAATGTCCATGATACTGAAGGGGAGGGTGACCATGCTTGATTTATTCCAGTATGATTTTATGCAGCGGGCCTTGTTGGCTATGGTTGCCATGAGTCTTTTTTCTCCTGTATTAGGGATTTTCTTGATTTTAAGACGGCAGAGTCTGATGAGTGATACGCTGAGTCACGTCTCTCTTGCGGGTGTCGCTTTTGGACTTTTTCTTGGGATCTCTCCGACGCTCTCGACTATGATCATTGTCATTATTGCTGCGGTCTTTCTTGAGTATTTGCGGACCTTATTTAAGGACTTTATGGAGATTGGGACGGCAATTCTAATGTCCACTGGTCTTGCCCTAGCTTTGGTACTGATGCGTGGTGGTGGGAAAAGCTCGATGAGCTTGGATCAATATTTGTTTGGTTCTACCTTAACCATTACAGATGAACAGGTGATCGCCTTGTTTGTGATTGCTTTCGTTGTATTAGTGCTGACGGCCTTATTCTTGCGGCCTATGTATATTTTGACCTTTGATGAAGATACGGCCTTCGTAGATGGCCTTCCTGTCCGGACTATGTCCATTTTATTTAATGTGGTAACGGGGGTTGCTATCGCCTTAATGATTCCTGCAGCAGGATCGTTATTGGTTTCAACCATTATGGTCTTACCGGCTAGTATTGCGCTGAAATTAGGGAAGAACTTCCGTGGGGTCATGCTGATTGCGGTCATCATTGGTTTTATCGGGATGTTTAGTGGGTTGATTTTGTCTTATATTGCAGATACACCAGCGAGTGCCAGCATCACGCTTTTATTTGTGGCACTGTTCTTGCTTGTGAATCTTGGATCACGTTTGAGGAAGTAGATATGAACTTTAAAAAATTTGGTTGGTTATTGTTAGTGGCTTTGACCCTTGTTTTGGCAGCTTGTAGCAAAAGTCAGAGTCAAAATGGGAAATTAAAAGTGATGACCACTTTTTATCCTGTTTATGATTTTACAAAAAATATTGTCGGAGATGAAGGAACGGTAGACCTGCTCATTGGAGCGGGATCAGAGCCTCATGAATATGAATTGTCTGCAAAGGGGCGGGCTATGATTCAAGATTCGGATGTTTTCGTCTATGAAAATGAAAACATGGAAACCTGGGTTCCAAATCTTTTGAAATCAATGAAGGATAAGAAGACCAAAGTGATCGATGCTACCAAGGGCATGGTCTTGCTTCCTGGATTGGAAGAGGAACATGAACACGAAGGGGGCGAAGAACACCATCATGAATATGATCCTCACCTTTGGCTCTCTCCACATCGTGCCATGAAGATGGTAGAGTCGATTCGTGATCAATTGGTGGCAGCTTATCCAGATAAGAAAAAGACGTTTGAGAAAAATGCCCAAGCCTATCTAAAGAAATTACAGGCCTTGGATCAAGCTTATCAGGATGGCTTGAAAGATGCGAAACAAAAGAATTTTGTAACCCAACACGCGGCTTTCCGTTACTTGGCCTTGGATTATGGCTTAAACCAGGTGGCCATTTCAGGGATTTCACCTGATAGCGAGCCTTCTGCTGCACGATTGCGTGAATTGACAGAGTATATCAAGAAAAATGAGATCAAGGTCATTTACTTTGAGGAAAATGCTTCTAAGTCCTTGGCGAAAACCTTGTCTTCTGAAGCTGGTGTTGAGTTGGCTGTCTTAAATCCTTTGGAAAGCCTGACGGATCAAGAAATGAAAGATGGCGAAGACTACGTGTCTGTTATGAAGGAGAATCTGAAGGCGCTAGAGAAAACAACGTCACAAGCTGGTAAGGATATTCAACCGGAACATGAGGAAGATGCTAAGACAGTTCAAAAGGGCTATTTCGAGGATAGTCAAGTGAAGGATCGTAGCTTGGAAAATTATGCGGGTGATTGGAAATCAGTTTATCCATACTTGCAAGATGGAACTTTGGATCAGGTCTTTGATTATAAGGCAAAATTAAATCCAACCATGACTGCTGCTGAGTATAAGGAATATTATACCAAGGGTTACCAAACAGATATTGATCGGATTAAGATTGATAAGGATTCAATGGAGTTTTATCAAAAAGGATCTTCTAAGAAATATACTTATAAATACGTAGGTAAGCACATTTTGACTTATAAGAAGGGGAATCGTGGTGTTCGTTATCTATTTGAAGCCAAGGAGAGCGATGCGGGAGACTTCAAATATGTTCAATTTAGTGACCATGAAATTACTCCGGTAAAGGCAGCTCACTTCCACATTTTCCATGGAGGAAAGAGTCAAGAAGCGCTTTATGATGAGTTGGAAAATTGGCCAACTTATTATCCTTCGAACTTATCTGGTTTAGAAGTGGCACAGGAAATGCTGGCTCATTAAGAGCTGTATCAAAAGAGAGACTAGGACTGATTATCCCGGTCTCTTTTTGATTAAAAATGGGGAGTGAAACTTGTCAAATGCTTGAAAATACGTTACAATGAAAGGGCTTTAAATTAAAAAATGTATGGGGAATTTTAAAT
The DNA here is from genome assembly GCF_037890265.1 of Streptococcus sp. HCA-5024. Classification (NCBI taxonomy): domain Bacteria; kingdom Bacillati; phylum Bacillota; class Bacilli; order Lactobacillales; family Streptococcaceae; genus Streptococcus; species Streptococcus sp. HCA-5024. The sequence goes on along the minus strand of NZ_JBBKBR010000005.1, from coordinate 96,457 downwards.
GAAAAAAGTTGGTGCAATTCTTGTGAGTCTTCTCAGTGTGGTCCTGTTGGTAGCTTGTTCGCAGCAGAGGGTGAGTAAAAAATCACCGGCTTCTTCTAGTCAAACGACGACCTCTTCTGAGGTCAAAAAGACGGCTGCTTCTAGTTCGGAAGTGAAGGAGAAAGAAAAAAAAGAAGAGAAAAAAGAAGTGAAGAAAATGGATCTTGAAGCGATTGTAAATGGAGATTACAGCAGTATTGCTGGGGTCTGGCAAGATGATAAAGGAAATAAGCTGGTCTTTAACGACAAAGGGTTGGTATCACAAGAGTTAGAAGGCTACGGAGCTTCTTTGACAGATTATGGAACCGCCTCAGAAGGTATCTATGGTGGTCGTGATGGGGGCTTCTTGTTGGAGTATATTCCTGCGGGAGTAACCATTGGTGATCAGGTCGATGATCAAGGACAAGTGGTCTTTAAGGATACATCAGATGCCTCTAAAAACCGCTTGTGGTCTGGTGTTGGTATCGCTAGTTTTGGGGAACAAGGCTCGATCTACTATCATGTAGGAGATGAATAATGGAAAAAGAGAGTGGGACAGAAATCGGTAATTCGTTAGAATTCGATTTCGTCGTCCCACCTCCGCACAGTTGAGTAGGGCTGTAAAAGCTGATGAAATCAGCGTAGTAGAGCCCACTCAACCACTGCGTCTTGCTCAACAATCCAAAAATAATTGAGAGGCTAGGACTTTTGTCCCAGCCTCTTTTTCTTATGCATGTGGGGGAAGCCAAGAAAGCTCAAACTGGAGCAATTGGGCTTCAAGGAAATCTGGATGGGAAACCTCTTGTTTCTCTTTGCCATCTAATAGGGCTTTTTGGATGAAATAGGCGCCTGCAGTGTGTGAGTTGGCGCAAATCTTGAGCTCTTGCTTGGGAAGATGGAGAAGGACTTCTTTAAAGAGAGGAAGGCCCAGATCATAGATTGGTTTTCCTGGGCAGGTTGGATAGAGTCCAAGGGCCGACCAAATGTACCAAGCCGATAGGCTACCGTTGTCCTCATCACCTGGATAAGCTTGGAAATCTTGATGGAAAGCTTGGGAACGGATCTGGTGGATCAGGAGATTGGTGTATTCGGGATGAAGGCTGTGACGGAAGAGGTAGGGAATGTGAAAGCTGGGTTGATTGGAGATGGCAATCTGCCCAAATGGGGCTTGGGCCATTTCACTCATTTCGTGGATTTCATAGCCATATCCTCTTACGTCAAATTGAGGTCTTTGATTGGCCAGATCCAGCAGTCGTTGGGTGAAGGCTTTTTTACCGCCCATTAGCTCTATCAGGCCGGAGAGGTCGTGTAAGGCTCCAAAAGTAGCCTGCGTTGCAGAGCATTCTGCATAATCTCCTCCCCAGCTGGTAGGAGAGAAGGGTTCTTTAAAGTTTCCATTGGTGGATCGTGCTCTCATGAAGCCTGTTTGGGCATCGTACAATGTTCGGTAGGAGAGGCTGGAAGCAGCATACCGAGTGGCTGTTTCTGTATGCCCCAATTGCTTGGCAACGCTAGCAATGCAAAAATCACTATAGGCATAATCTAGGCTGTGGCTCACACTTTCGTGAAAATCATCGGGTAGGTAGCCAAGGGCCTTGTAGCTTTCATTGCCATGGCGACCAAAATGTTGATGAGGATCAGTTTTTTGAGCCGTCTGGAGCATAGCTGTCAGCATATTTTCATGCAGGTCTGGTGCGATCCCTTTTGTGACAGCATCCGCAAAGACGCCATCGATGAGAGTACCTGGCATCATCCCTCGTTCATCTGGGGCCAACCATTTTGGTAGAAAACCAGTATCCTTGTATGTATTTAAAAATCCTTCGAGAAAGTGACGGTAGTAATCGGGGTAGACAAGGCTAAAGAGCGGAAAAGAGGTCCGAAAGAGGTCCCAAAATCCGACATTCGTATAAGCTTTTCCTGGTTTGATTTCCTGATGGGCAACATCCAGGTGCCAGTCATTTCCCTTGCTATCTGTTTCATAAAAGGTTTGAGGGAAAAGGAGGAGTCGGTAAAGGCAATGATCGAAAAAGGCTTGGTCACGCCCTCCGGTATCTTTTACTTCAATTCGTTTTAGCAGTTGATTCCATTGATCGGCTGCTTCTTTTTTAGCTTCCTCTAGGGAAGGGTTGGGAAGATGGCTGTGAGCCATGTCTTGGGACAGATAAGAAGTTCCTAATTGGACGGTCACTTCATTGCTAGAAAAGGTGAGAAAAAGATCTTGATCGATATGAGTGACGTTCTCGATCGGCTGGCTAAATTGCCACTGGAGAAAGAAAGAGTAGAAAGTATCTGCGGTATGGGCCTGATCCAGAATGTGGAAGTGGCAGGTTTGGTCTGTCAGAGTCAAGTCCTCTAGTTCCTTTGCTGCATGAAAGCAGAGTGTTAGCTTTTCTGGTGCTCGAAAGCGCATGACAGCCCCGTAGCGACTTGGAACCAGCTCGCTTTGAATCTGATAACGTTCCGAAAAAATACGGAGGTAGTGGGGCTGGAAAATAGCTTCTTTCATCGAATAACTGCTTTGGCGACGGAAGAGGTCGGAACTTGCAATTTCCCCCGTGATGGGCGTGATGAGGCACCAAGTGTAGTCTCCTATCCAAGGACTAGGCTGGTGGGTGAGGCGAAATCCCTGAAAAATAGGGAGATTGGGGTTGAAAAACCAAGCCCCTTGTTCGTGTGTCGTCTGAGGAAGGAAGTAGTTCATCCCAAAAGGGACTCCTGTATAAGGGAGGGTGTTTCCGTGGGAATAGTAGGGATGATTATCGCTTCCCCAACGGGTATCGATGGTCTGGCAATGTGTGCGCATCTTGTCTCCTTTTTCTTCATCAACCTTAAATGATCTGTATTTTTCTTGGAACACGCGGTGGTATTTCCTTCATTGTATCAAAGTGTTGTCAAATATGATAGCGTTTTTATCAAATGGAAAATTTTGTAGAAAAAGGGCTATAGTTTGCGTATGTATTTCCCATTTGAAATCTTTTATACTGAATAGGAAAGAATCGATACGTGTGAGGAAAATAAATGACCTATTCAAAAGAAATTGTGCGAGAATGGTTGAATCAAGTGGCTGAGCGAGCTAAGGAGTACCCGGAGTGGGTGGATGTCTTTGAACGTTGTTATACAGACACTTTGGACAACACAGTTGAAATTTTAGAAGATGGTTCAACCTTTGTGTTAACAGGGGACATCCCAGCTATGTGGCTGCGTGACTCAACGGCTCAATTGAGACCTTATCTTCATGTGGCTAAAAGAGATCCCCAATTGCGCCAGACCATTGCTGGTTTGGTCAAACGCCAGATGACCTTGATCCTCAAGGATCCCTATGCTAACTCTTTTAATATTGAGGAGAACTGGAAAGGCCACCACAAGACCGACCACACCGATTTGAATGGCTGGATTTGGGAGCGCAAGTATGAAGTGGATTCGCTTTGCTATCCCTTGCAATTGGCTTACCTCCTGTGGAAGGAAACTGGTGAGACTAGCCAATTTGATGAAACCTTTGTCACAGCGACCAAGGAAATCCTTCATCTCTGGACAGTGGAGCAAGACCACAAAAACTCACCATACCGTTTCGTCCGTGATACCGATCGTAAGGAAGATACCTTGGTAAATGACGGCTTTGGGCCAGATTTCTCCGTGACAGGGATGACCTGGTCAGCCTTTCGTCCAAGTGATGACTGCTGTCAGTATAGCTACTTGATTCCGTCCAATATGTTCGCAGTGGTTGTCTTGGGTTATGTGCAAGAAATCTTTGCAGACTTGAATCTAGCCGATAGTGAAAGGATCATTGCAGATGCCAAACGCCTGCAAGCGGAGATTCAAGAAGGGATCGAAAACTACGCCTACACGACTAACAGCAAGGGCGAGAAGATCTATGCTTTTGAAGTAGACGGTTTGGGAAATGCTAGTATCATGGATGATCCAAACGTGCCAAGCTTGTTGGCAGCTCCTTATCTGGGATATTGCGCCATTGACGATGAGGTCTACCAAGCTACTCGTCGGACGATTTTGAGCCCTGAAAATCCCTACTTCTATGAAGGGAAGTACGCAAGTGGACTAGGAAGTTCTCATACGTTTTATCGCTATATCTGGCCGATTGCTTTATCCATTCAAGGATTGACAACGACAGATAAAGCTGAGAAAAAACATTTGCTGGACCAGTTGGTTGCCTGCGATGGAGGCACGGGCGTCATGCACGAAAGTTTCCATGTAGATGATCCAACTAAATACTCGCGTGAATGGTTCTCTTGGGCCAACATGATGTTCTGTGAATTAGTCTTGGATTACTTGGATATTCGCTAATGAGCTGTCGCTTAACAGATTCTGGGAAAGAATCAAAAATATATTTTTAAATTTAAGTTAGAATGAGGTTTTACTCATGGAAAATGTTGTTGTACATATCATCTCTCATAGCCACTGGGATCGTGAGTGGTATCTACCGTTTGAAAGCCACCGGATGCAGTTGGTGGAACTATTTGATAATCTGTTTGATCTCTTTGAAAATGACCCTGAATTCAAGAGCTTCCACTTGGATGGCCAAACCATCGTCCTTGATGACTATTTAGAAATTCGCCCTGAAAACCGTGACAAGGTGCAACGTTATATCGACGAGGGCAAGCTTAAGATTGGTCCTTTCTATATCTTGCAGGATGATTATTTGATCTCCAGTGAAGCCAACGTCCGCAATACTTTGATTGGACAAGCTGAATGTGCCAAATGGGGCAAATCAACTCAAATTGGCTACTTCCCAGATACCTTTGGAAATATGGGGCAAGCACCTCAAATCCTTCAAAAATCAGGCATTCACGTAGCAGCCTTTGGGCGCGGGGTGAAGCCAATCGGATTTGACAACCAAGTCCTCGAAGATGAGCAATTCACCTCTCAATTTTCTGAAATGTACTGGCAAGGGGCAGATGGTAGTCGCGTACTTGGTATTCTCTTTGCCAACTGGTACAGTAACGGGAACGAAATTCCAGTGGATAAAGACGAAGCTTTGGCTTTCTGGAAACAAAAATTGGCAGACGTTCGTGACTATGCCTCCACCAACCAATGGTTGATGATGAACGGTTGCGACCACCAACCGGTTCAACGAAACTTGAGTGAAGCTATTCGCGTGGCCAACGAACTGTTCCCTGACGTGACCTTTATTCATAGCTCCTTTGATGAATATATGCAAGCAGTGGAAAGTGCGCTTCCTGAACAATTATCTACAGTTACGGGAGAATTGACCAGTCAGGAAACCGATGGTTGGTACACTCTTGCTAATACATCTTCTTCACGTATTTACCTCAAACAAGCCTTCCAAGAAAACAGCAACTTGCTCGAGCAAGTGGTGGAACCTTTGACCATCATTACTGGTGGGCACAACCACAAGGATCAATTGACCTATGCTTGGAAGACACTCTTACAAAATGCGCCACACGATAGTATTTGTGGATGTAGCATAGATGATGTTCACCGTGAGATGGAAGTTCGTTTTGCCAAGGTCAACCAAGTTGGAAACTTTGTCAAGACCAACCTTCTCAACGAATGGAAAGGCAAACTAGCAACTCAAAAAGCCCAGAGTGAGCACCTCTTTACGGTCATCAATACTGGCTTGCACAATAAGGTGGACACCGTCAGCACGATTGTCGATGTAGCAGTTTGTCCATTTAAGGAATTACATCCGACAGAAGGCTTCAAGAAAATGGCCGCTTTGAGCTTGCCAGACTACCACGTAGAAGATTTAGATGGGCATCTTGTAGAAGCAGAGATTGAGGACTTGGGAGCAAGCTTTGGCTATACCCTGCCTAAGGATAAATTCCGTCAACCCTATATCGCGCGTCAAGTGCGCGTGACGGTTCCAGTTCATTTGGCAGCCTTGTCTTGGACGACCTTCCAGCTCTTGGAAGGCAAAGCACCTCATCATGATGGTCTGTTCCAGAATGGGGTGATCGATACGCCATTTGTAACCCTTAGTATCGATGATGGCTTGACCCTCTATGATAAAACGACCAATGAGGCTTATGAGGATTTCCTTCGCTTTGAAGATCGTGGGGATATTGGAAATGAATATATCTACTTCCAACCAAAAGGGACAGAGCCGATCTATGCGGAGTTAACAGCTTATGAGGTCTTGGAAAACAATGCTCGCTATGCCAAAATCTTGCTCAAGCATGACCTGACGATCCCGGTCAGCGCGGATGAACAATTGGATGCGGAGCAAAGAGGCATTATCGAGTTTATGAACCGCAAGGCAAGCCGCTCAGAAGAGCTGACAACCATCTCTCTTGAAACAGAGATGACCATCTTTGTAGATGATCCACAAATTCGCTTCAAGACGCGCTTTACCAATACTGCCAAGGATCACCGCATCCGTCTCCTGGTCAAGACTCACAATACGCGTCCAAGCAACGATTCTGAAAGTATTTATGAAGTTGTGACACGGCCAAATAAACCGGCTGCTTCTTGGGAAAATCCTGAAAATCCCCAACACCAACAAGCCTTTGTCAGCTTGTATGATGACGTCAAAGGGGTAACAGTGGCCAATAAAGGATTACATGAATACGAAATCCTTGGAGACGATACGATAGCTGTAACCCTTCTCCGTGCTTCCGGTGAACTTGGTGACTGGGGCTATTTCCCAACACCAGAAGCACAATGTTTGCGGGACTTTGAGGTTGAATATGCAGTAGAATGCCATCAAGCTCAGGGGCGCTTCTCCGCTTATCGCCGAGCGAAAGCTTTGCAGACACCGATAACCAGCCTTCAAGTTGAAAAACAAGAAGGAAGTGTAGCAGCATCTGGTAGCTTACTCAAGCATACAGCCTTGACACATCCTCAGGTTTGTCCAACAGCCTTTAAGGTAGCAGAAAATGAAGAAGGTTACATCCTTCGCTATTACAACATGAGCCAAGAAAATGTGCGCGTGTCAGAAGGACAACAAACGGTTGTCGATCTTCTGGAACAACCGTATCCGGTCCATACAGGTTTATTGGCGCCACAAGAAATTCGTACAGAATTGATCAAAAAAGAAGAAATCTAATTTCAAAAAGATAACATAAAAAGAAAGGAGGAGCGAAAAGAGTAAGAACCGACTGCTTTTCTCGCTCCTTTTTACAGGTAAAAGCAATGACCATTGCAACGATCGATATCGGAGGGACTGGGATTAAGTTTGCTAGTCTCACTCCGGATGGAAAGATTTTAGATAAGGCCAGCACCCCAACGCCAGAGACTCTGGAAGAGTTGCTAGCTTGGTTGGATCAACGGTTATCAGAACAGGACTACCGTGGAATTGCTATGAGCGTGCCAGGGGCTGTTAACCAAGAAACAGGGGTGATTGAGGGGATCAGTGCCATTCCTTATATCCATGGTTTTTCATGGTATGAGGCACTTTCTCATCATAAGCTACCTGTCCATCTAGAAAATGATGCCAACTGTGTTGGACTGAGTGAACTCCTAGCTCATCCTGAGATTGAAAATGCAGCCTGTGTCGTGATTGGTACAGGAATCGGTGGAGCCATGATTATCAATGGTAAGCTTCACCGTGGACGTCATGGTTTGGGCGGTGAGTTTGGCTATATGACAACCATCGAGCCTGCAGAAAAACTCAACAACTGGTCGCAACTCGCTTCTACAGGAAACATGGTTCGCTATGTGATTGAAAAATCTGGTCAGTCTGACTGGAATGGCCGCAAGGTGTACCAAGAGGCGGCAGCAGGCAATGCCCTTTGCCAAGAAGCTATTGAGCGCATGAATCGTAATCTTGCTCAAGGATTGCTCAATATCCAGTACTTGATTGATCCAGATGTGATTAGTCTGGGTGGCTCTATCAGTCAGAACCCTGATTTTATCAAAGGGGTGCAAAAAGCAGTAGATGCTTTTGTCGAAACTTATGAAGAATATACAATTGCTCCAGTGATTCAAGCTTGCACCTATCAGGCAGATGCCAATCTCTACGGTGCCCTTGTGAACTGGTTACAGGAGGAAAACCAATGGTAACTTTTACAGGACTTAGTCCCAAACAAGCCCAATCTATCGAAGTATTAAAAAATCACATTTCTCTACCAGATGTAGAAGTGGCAGTCGCTCAGTCTGACCAAGCTTCTATCTCTATCAAGGGTGAGAAGGGGCAGTATCAACTGACCTACCGTAAACCTCATCAGCTCTACCGTGCCTTATCTGTGCTGGCAACAGCTTTAGCAGAAGGGGACAAGGTAGAGATTGAAGAGCAGGCGGCCTATGAAGATTTAGCCTATATGGCGGACTGTTCGCGCAATGCCGTGCTCAATGTCGCATCTGCCAAGCAGATGATTGAGGTCTTAGCTCTTATGGGTTATTCAACTTTTGAGCTCTACATGGAAGACACTTATCAGATTGAAGGACAACCTTATTTTGGTTATTTCCGTGGAGCTTATGCTGCTGAAGAGTTGCAGGAGATCGAATCCTATGCCCAGCAGTTTGACATGACCTTTGTCCCTTGTATCCAGACCTTGGCCCATTTATCAGCCTTTGTCAAATGGGGTGTCAAGGAAGTGCAGCAACTCCGCGATGTAGAAGATATCCTCCTCATTGGCGAAGAAAAAGTCTACGACCTGATTGACGGTATGTTTGCAACGTTGTCTAAACTACAAACTCGCAAGGTCAATATCGGGATGGACGAAGCTCACCTGGTTGGTTTGGGACGTTACCTCATCTTGAACGGTGTGGTGGATCGGAGTCTCCTCATGTGCCAACACTTGGAGCGCGTACTGGATATTGCAGACAAGTACGGTTTCCACTGCCAGATGTGGAGTGATATGTTCTTCAAGCTCATGTCAGCAGATGGCCAGTATGACCGTGAGGTGGAAATTCCAGAGGAAACACGTGTTTATCTAGACCGACTCAAAGACCGTGTCACCTTGGTTTACTGGGATTACTATCAGGATAGCGAAGAAAAATACAACCGTAACTTCCGGAATCACCACAAGATTAGCCAGGATATCGCCTTTGCTGGTGGTGCTTGGAAGTGGATTGGTTTTACGCCCCACAACCATTTCAGCCGTCTCATTGCAGTAGAAGCCAATAAAGCTTGCCGTGCCAACCAGATCAAAGAAGTCATTGTGACGGGCTGGGGGGACAATGGTGGTGAAACAGCCCAGTTCTCAATCCTCCCAAGCTTACAAATCTGGGCGGAGCTCAGCTATCGCAATGATTTAGAGCGTCTATCTGCTCACTTCAAGACCAATACAGGGCTATCCGTTGAGGACTTTATGCAACTGGATCTTGCCAACCTTTTGCCAGACCTACCAGACAATCTCAGTGGGATTAATCCGAACCGCTATGTTTTTTACCAGGATGTTCTCTGCCCAATCCTTGACAAGCACATGACACCTGAACAGGACAAGCTCCACTTTGCCAAGGCAGCTGAGATTCTTTCTGACATTAAAGAAAAAGCGGGTGTCTACGCCTATCTCTTTGAAACCCAGGCTCAGTTGAATGCTATTTTAAGTAGCAAGGTCGATGTAGGACGACGCATCCGTGAGGCCTATCAAGCAGGTGATAAAGAGAGCTTGCAACAAATCGCTCGGGAAGAATTGCCAAACCTTAGAAGCCAGATTGAACACTTCCATGCTCTCTTTAGCCACCAATGGCTGAAAGAAAACAAGGTCTTTGGCTTGGATACCGTGGACATTCGTATGGGTGGACTCTTGCAGCGCATCAAGCGAGCAGAAAGTCGGATTGAAAACTACCTAGCAGGCGAAATCTCTCGTATCGATGAACTAGAAGTAGAGATCTTGCCATTCAACGATTTCTACGGAGATCAGGACTTCGCAGCCACAACGGCTAATCAGTGGCATACTATTGCGACTGTCTCAACCATTTATACAACGTAAAAAATGCCAAGTCGGATGACAGAAATCTCATCCGCGGTCGATAGGAGTAGAAGAAGAGTTGTCTTTACGATCACCCTTTTCTACTCTTTTTTTAAAGTTATGTCATAAATTTGTAGAATTTTTTCTATAATTAGGAGTTTGAAAATGTAAATGGGCTATCTTATAATAGGTGATGTAAACGCTACCAAAGCAAATAAACACGCTCAAGGCTCAAAGGGGGGAGTTAAATGAAAAAGTTTGTAAGGACTCTGAGAGAAAATTTCATTTTTCTTTTAATGGTCTTACCTGGTGCAGCGTGGTTAATCTTATTCTTCTATATTCCGGTTTTTGGGAATATCGTAGCATTTAAGGACTATCATATCACAGGAGAGGGCTTCATTGACAGTGTCATGAAGAGTAAGTGGGTTGGCTTTGACAACTTCAAGTTCCTCTTTAGTTCCAAAGATGCCTACATTATTACAAGAAACACGGTATTGTACAACTTAGGATTCATCTTCTTAGGATTGATTGTTTCCGTTGGGATCGCCATCATCTTTAGTGAGTTGAGATCAAAAAGAGTGGTCAAGGTGCTTCAAACCTCCATGCTCTTCCCATACTTCCTATCATGGGTTATCATCAGCTTCTTCACCGATGCCTTCCTTAACGTGGACAAAGGATTGGTCAACCACATCTTAACTTCATTTGGTATGAAAGCCATCAATTTCTATTCGGAATTGTGGATCTGGCCAGCGCTTCTCCTCTTCTTAGGAATCTGGAAAGGCTTTGGTTATAGCAGTGTCATGTATTATGCAACCATCATGGGAATTGACCCAACTTACTATGAAGCAGCGACCGTGGATGGTGCGTCTAAGTGGCAACGCATTCGCAACATCACCATTCCTCAGTTGTCTTCCTTGATTACGGTTTTGACCATTCTTGCAGTCGGAAATATCTTCCGCGCAGACTTCGGTCTTTTCTACCAAATCCCGCATAATGCTGGAGCTCTCTATAGTGTAACCAACGTTATTGATGTTTATGTCTACAACGGTTTGACCAAGTCAGGGGATATCGGGATGACAGCAGCAGCCGGTCTTTACCAATCGGTAGTCGGGCTGGTTCTTGTGTTAATCTCAAATATCATTGCCCGTCGCATTGATAAGAATGCCGCTCTCTTCTAGAAAGGAGGATCGTATGAAAAAATCAACCATTCAAAAAGAAAAAATTGATAATGTCGGGATCCATTCTTTCAGTAAGAAGAGCAACTTCTTCTTTACCTTGTTGTTGACCTTGGTCGGCTTGACCTGTGTGCTTCCCTTCATCTTCGTTGTCATGATCTCTTTGACAGACGAACAAAGTTTGGCAGTCCATGGCTTCCAATTCTGGCCAGCAAAATTTGGATTTGATGGTTACCTCTTCTTGGTACAGTTCAAAGACAAAATCTTGCAAGCCCTCTTCATTACCTTGTTTGTGACCATTGTGGGAACAGCATGTAATGTCTTTATCACCACAACTTATGCTTACGCTATCTCACGGAGTACCTTTAAATACCGCAAGTTCTTTACCGTATTTTCACTCCTTAGTATGCTCTTTAGTGCAGGGTTGGTTCCAAGCTACATTGTCACCACTCAACTCTTGCAGTTAGGTGATACCATCGGGGCTTTGATTATCCCAATGTTGCTCAGTCCATTTAACATCATCTTGATGCGGACCTTCTTTAAACGGACCATTCCAGAAGCTATCCTTGAATCCGCTCGGATCGATGGGGCAAGTGAAACACGGATCTTCTTCCAAATCTGCTTGCCATTGTCTCTTCCAGGGATTGCGACCATCAGTTTGTTCACCGCTTTAGGGTTCTGGAATGACTGGTTCAACGCCCTCCTCTATATTAAGAGTGACAACCTTTACCCATTGCAATACCTCTTGATGCAAATCCAAAACAATATGGATTACATCGCTAAAAACGTCGGGGTATCCGGCCAATTGGCAGGAGCTGTACAATCCATCCCACGGGAAACAGGACGTATGGCCATGGTGGTTGTGGCAACAGTGCCAATCGCCATTCTCTATCCATTCTTCCAACGCTACTTTGTAAAAGGCTTGACCATCGGTGGTGTGAAAGAATAACATCGTTTATTGAAAATCAGCAGGATTTTCAACTCATAACTTAGTCTAAAAAGAAAATAACATAAAGGAGATTTTTCTTATGAAAAATTGGAAAAAATACGCGTTAGCATCTGCTAGTGTCATCGCTCTTGGAGCTACTCTTGCTGCTTGTGGAAACCTTACAGGGAACAACAAGAAGTCTGCAACAACTGAAGACGGTAAACCAATCATCAAGATGTACCAAATCGGTGATAAACCAGATAACTTGGATGTTCTTCTTAAAAATGCCAACAAGATCATTGAAAAGAAAGTTGGCGCAAAATTGGATATCCAATATCTTGGTTGGGGTGACTATGCACAAAAAATGAACGTTATCATCTCATCTGGTGAAAACTATGATATTGCCTTTGCTAATAACTATGTCATTAACGCTCAAAAAGGTGCTTATGCTGACTTGACAGAATTGTACAAGAAAGAAGGGAAAGACCTTTACAAAGCACTTGACCCAGCTTACATCAAAGGGAACACTGTAAACGGCAAGATCTATGCTGTTCCAGTAGCAGCTAACGTTGCATCTTCTCAAAACTTTGCATTTAACGGACCACTTCTTGAAAAATATGGTATCGACGTTTCAAACGTGAAAGACTATGCTTCTCTTGAACCAGTCTTGAAAGCCATCAAAGAAAAAGATCCAAACGTTGTTCCATTTGCAATGAACAAGAGCTACGGTGGACCTTCAGATGACTTTGACTATGTGGCTGTTGATGGACTTCCATTCGTTGTTGACTTGAAAGGTGACACTACTAAGATCGTTGACCGTTACACAATTCCTCGTTATGTAGAAAACTTGAAGACTCTTCACAAATACTACGAAGCAGGATACATTCCAAAAGACGTAGCAACGAGCGACACTGGTTATGATCTTTCTCAAGATACATGGTTGGTTCGTGAAGAAACAGTAGGGCCAGCTGACTACGGTAACAGCTTGCTTTCTCGTGTAGCAAACCGTAAGATCGAAATCAAACCATTTACTGAACTGTACAAGAAGAACAATACTACTCAAGTAGCTAACTTTGTTATCTCAAACAACTCTAAGAACAAAGAAAAAGCAATGGAAGTGTTGAATCTCTTGAACACTGATCCAGAACTCTTGAACGGCCTTGTTTATGGACCAGAAGGCAAGAACTGGGAAAAAGTTCCCGGCAAAGAAAACCGTGTCAAAGTCTTGGATGGCTACAACGGAAACACTCACATGTCTGGATGGAACACTGGTAACAACTGGATTCTTTACATCAACGAAAACGTAACAGATGAACAAATTGCACAATCTAAGAAAGACTTGGAAACTGCAAAAGAATCTCCAGCACTTGGCTTCATCTTTAACACAGATAAAGTGAAATCAGAAATCACTGCTCTTACAAATACTTTGAACCAATTCGCAGGTGCTATCAATACTGGTACTGTGGATCCTGAAGTAGAAGTTCCTAAGATGCTTGAAAAATTGAAATCAGAAGGTGCTTACCAAAAAGTGCTTGACGAAATGCAAAAACAATACGACGAATTCCTTGCTTCTAAAAAATAAGAACAGGTAGTTCGAAAAAGGCTTTGGAGGGATCTCCAGAGCCTTTTTGTGTCTTTATGAAAATGAATCTTGTAAATGAAAATCAATATTTCAATTTACCAATGCAAATAGGGGGAAAGCGTTTTATTTTTATGGTATAATAGAATCACTAATTGGAAAAGAGGCTGAATGATGGGAAAAATCATCGAGTTCATTTTTACGAGAGTCTATGTTGCCATGCTGGTAACAGGGATTTTTTGGGTCTTGACGATCTGTGGGGGTGTTCTGCTAGGAGTAGGACCCGCTAGTGCCACTATCATGAGCCTCTATGCGGAAAATGGCATGACCTACAAGGACTATCATTGGTCACGCGCTTGGGAACTCTTCAAAGAAAATCTACGCCCGGCTAATCAAGTCTTTTATACCTTCTTTGCCATTGAAGGGGTTCTTCTCTATGGCATGTACCTCATGATCCAGATTCCTCACTTGAATTTCTTCCAAATTTTGGTTCTTTTGTTTAATCTGGTTTTCCTCTTGGTTGCGCCTCTAGCTTACGCCGTTTATTTGAAATTGCAAGTTCATTTCGATCTCTCTTATGCCAATAGTATCAAGCTCAGTTTGATCGGAATGTTGCTGGACATTCGTCCGGTTCTGAAGTTCATCCTTGGAACTGCGCTACTTGGCGTCATTAGCTACTATATGCCAGCCCTTCTCTTTTTCGTCTTGATCGGTGTATGGCATTTCTTTGTCAATGATATCTTTGACCCTGTTTATCAAAACATCCACGAAAAATTGGTATCCTAACGATGAAAAAAATCTGGTTAAGTACGCTTTTAAAATTCTACGCCTATGTCATGGTGGTCATTTTGACCATTATGGGCCTGGTTATTGCGGGGATCTCTTGGAAAAACCAGCAAGCTGAAGCCGACCGGATCGCCCAACGGGTCTTAACCGAAGTGGCGACGGATCTCGAGACCTCTTATCAACGGGTCACACAAGAAGGGCGTAGCCTCGTTGAGAACCCTGCAAAATTAGAAGGAGTTTATCGCTATTTTACCTTGTCACCATCGGAGTATGAGACTTGGAGATTGAATGCCCAATTCCCTTCGTATATCCAATTGTCCCTACATAAGAATATTGACAGCCTCTATTTGAGCAATAAAAACATCGAGGGCATCGATGTCACCTTGTCTGATTACAAGACGGTATTTGTCTCTACCCGGCAATCACAGGGAGGCAAGCAAGTATCGGCGGACCATTACAAGGCTCCTGCGACAGCTATTCCAGTTACTTTGACAGATCCGACTACGGGTGCTGGAGTTGGGATCGCTTATATGACGCTGGACCAAGAAATATTGACAGCAGCGATTGATAATGCCAGAGGCGATCTTCCGATCGCTGTGCGGATCTTCACTCCCTTTGGGAAAGAGATGTACCATGAAGGGGATAAGGGGCAATCAAAAGATGTTAAATGGCAAACCCGTAGCACGATCTATGGCTACAAGGTGGATGTGGCTGTTTCTGAAAGTTATCTGGTCAAAAAGGGTCTAGCTAACCTGACCACTTTTCTCTCCATTGCTTTCCTGATTTTCTTGATCCTTTACTTGTTATTACGGCAGATTTTCAAAAATTACCGGCGTCAAGTCCTCGATTTGGTTGATACCATGAATCAGATCAGTCAAGGCGATAGTGAACGACGGATTGATACCTCGACCAAGGACCAAGAACTGCTGGTTATTGGTAATATGATCAATACCATGTTAGACAATATGGATAAGAATATTCGGGATATCTATCAGCTACAGCTCAGCCAAAAAGATGCCAATATGCGGGCCCTACAAGCCCAGATTAATCCCCACTTCATGTACAATACACTGGAATTTATCCGGATGTACGCCGTCATGCAAGAGCAGGATGAATTGGGTGATATTATCTATGAGTTTAGTAGTCTCTTGCGCAACAATATCTCAGATGAGCGAGTGACGACAGTTGAAAATGAGCTCGAATTTTGTCGCAAATACAGCTACCTCTGTATGGTGCGTTATCCAAAATCGATTGCCTATGGCTTTAAGATCGATCCAGGCTTGGAAAAGATGAAGATTCCAAAATTCACCATCCAGCCTTTGGTCGAGAACTATTTTGCGCATGGAGTGGATCACAAACGCAAGGACAATGTGATTAGTGTCAAAGTCTTGCAAGGAGAAGGGCAAGTCATGATCCTGATCAGTGATAATGGGCGCGGGATGGAAGAAGAACAGCTAGAAAAAATTCAAGAGATGCTAGCCAATCGCAATCCACGCTCAGAAATCGAAGAAAAGAGTGGGCGGCAGTCCATCGGAATTGTCAATGTTCATGAACGCATGCTACTCTATTTTGGAGATCGCTACCATATCCAAGTCTTCTCCCAACCTAACCATGGAGTGACCTATACGATAACCATTCAAGATGAATAAAGGAGACAGAATGTACAAAGTCTTATTAGTAGACGATGAGTATATGATTACAGAAGGGTTAAAAAAATTAATCCCCTTTGACCACTGGAATATGGAAGTGGTCGCAACTGCAGAAGATGCAGACCAGGCCCTTGATTATGTACGAGAGCATCCGGTGGATGTGGTGATCACGGATGTCAATATGCCTGGAAAGACCGGACTTCAGATGATTGCAGAGATGAAGGATTTGATACCAGATGCTGCTTTTATCATTATGTCAGGCTATCAGGATTTTGAATATGTCAAGACAGCCCTCAATTTGCGCGTGGCAGACTACCTGCTCAAACCGGTCAATAAGGTGGAGATGGGCAATATCCTAGAAAAAATCCAGCACCAAATCCAGCAACCAAGCCAAGAGTTGGCCAACCGCTTGATTCACGATGATATCTCTGAGGAAGAGTTTTGTCGGTATATCGCAGGACGAAACTCACTGTGGATTGGGGTTGCTAAGGAGAAAAAAGGCTTTATCAGCTCGTCTTACCAAGTTCTCGGGCAAAATCTTCAACTCTTTATCTCAGAGCAAGAAGAAGAAGCTATGATTGAGAAGGCCTTTGAGCCACCTTATAAGGAGCACTTCCATCAATTTAAGGACCTAGTGGAGCGGAGTCTCTTTTATGGAGCGACCCCTCTCAATCAAGATGAAGAGATCTTCCATTACTACGAACCGGCCTACCGGGTGATCATGCAAGGAAATATCCAACAGATCTTAGAAGAACTGGATTGGTTGGAAAAAATGATCCTTGAGAAGACACCTAAGGTTTCGCTGACCAAGCAACTCTTTATCCAATTTTTGATGGATGTCTTTCATTTATTTGAATACCTGCAAGGAGATGATTTGGCCGATGTGGTCAAGAAAGTCCAAGAAGCTGCTACCTTTAGCGAGATGATTAGCTTTATCCAGGAAGAGTTGTCCCGTTTCTTATCCCACTATCGGATGAACGAAAATGTAGCGAGCGTCCTCCAAGTGATTAGCCGTGATTACCAAAAAGAGCTGTCGCTCAAGGACATCAGTCAGGCTCTCTTTATCAATCCAGTCTATTTAGGCCAATTGATTAAACGAGAAACCAATGCAACGTTCGCAGAACTCCTCAACAAACAGCGGATTAAGGCTGCCCAGCAGCTCCTCTTATCGACCAATGACAGTATTGAAGATATCTGCTATAAAGTTGGTTACAGTAATGTAGGCTATTTCTACAAGGTTTTCCGTAAACTCTGTGGGAAATCGCCTAAAACCTATCGCTTACAAGTCATGACAGAGCAGGCAGAAGATGAGTAAAAGGCTGAGACGATTTGTCTCAGCCTTTTGATTGAAGACAACGTCTTCTTAGAAACTTTCCTTAGGTGAGTACATAACAGAAGGTCAGAGACTATGAAGCTAAGTTTTGAGTATTTTTTTATTTGACAAATATAAGTAGACAGTGTATACTTTATAAAAAGTAGACGACGTATACTTTGATAAGGGAAGGTGGTCAAATGAAACGGAATACGGAAGAACTGAAAGAAAAGTTAATTTCGGTTGGCATTGAAGAAATCAGAACTAACGGGATTGACCGGATGTCTATGCGTACAATAGCTCAAAAATGTGGGGTGACTCATGGAGCTCCCTATAAGCATTTTGGAAGTAAAGATAGATATATTCAAGTGGTTATGGAACACTTATCAATGTTCTTTTTGAAAAATATGATACAAGGGATTGATACTTCCATAGATGCAAGAACTCAACTAACTCTGATGGGCTGTAACTTTGTAAGGTTTGCCCAAGAGGAAACCTATCTATTTGAAGCATTATTTATCAAATTTCCATATAACTATATGGAGTTATCCCAGGAAACTATTTCAGTCAACTCCTCTTTACCAGGATTTGAACATTTTAAGTCGGTAGCGTTAAGACTTAAAGATGAGGAAAATCTTTCTAGTAGTGACGCAGAAATTTTGATCCATTTTTGGAGTTTTATTGCTGGTTTGGCTCTATTGGTAAGGAGTCCCGTTGGAGAAAGCTTTAAAGAAAATGATGTTCAAAAGACCGTCAGAACGATGCTTGATATTTATATAAAAGGAGATAGCTGATGAATGTTTTAATAATCTATTCACATCCGAATGAAACAAGTTATAATGCATCAATCCTTCAAACTGTGCAAAAGCATTTAGCACCAGAGCATAGGGTTAAAATAGTAGACTTATATAAAGAAAACTTTGATCCGGTTTTACGTTTTGATGAAAGGCATAAAAGGAGAGATTTACAGCATAATGAAGACATGAAACCGTATAGAGATTTATTGAGTTGGGCGGATCAGTTGATTTTTATTTTCCCTACTTGGTGGAGTGGAATGCCAGCTATTTTAAAAGGTTTTATTGATCGTGTTTTTGTTGCAGGTTTTGCTTATCAGAATGGACCTCGAGGTCCGGTGGGGCAACTAGATGGAAAAGCGTGGATCATTACGACGCATAATACGCCAAAAATTTTTCTTCCTTTTTCTCAAGACTACGCAAAGGTTCTAAAATCCCAAATCTTGAAACCCTGTGGTATTAAACCGGTTAAAGTGACACAAGTTACACGAGTGGAATATATGAGTGATCGTCAACGGAAAGAAGAACTCGAAAAAATCGCACAAATAGCAAAAAGAATTTAAAAAGTGCTTTACAAGTCATGACAGAGCATGCAGAAGATGAGTAAAAGGCTGAGACGATTTGTCTCAGCCTTTTTACTTTTCATTTTACGTTCTTTGTATCTTGATTTTCCCAACCAATATTTGGGCCTCAATGGTGATTTCTGTGAGTTGGGTCCAGTCGATTTTTTCTTGGTCTACGTGAAATAGAAGAGGGGTCATGGCGAGGAGCGCCTGGCGTTCTTCAGGAGTTAAACTCTTGGTGAGGCTGACCGTTTCGGATGAGAGGATCTGGCAGTGGTCTTCAAAATGCTCCAAAATTTCCTGGTTGGAGTAAGATTGCTTGGTCAATTGATCTTGGGCCAACTGACGAATTTCTTTTAGATGAGAAGAGGTTGGGACGACCTTAATGATCACCCCTTCTGTCTTTAAGACACGTTCAAATTCAGCGTAATTAGCCGGGGAGAAGATGTCCAAAATGACCTCCATACTCTTAGATTGAATGGGTAAATGAGCCAAATCTCCTACAAACCAATTGACCTTCCAGCTAGCATCACTCTTGGCAGCTAGTTGTACGGATTCCTTTGAAAGATCAAAGGCATAGAAAGTAGCCTTGGGATAGGCTTCTTGTAGCTTTCGGGAGTAATAACCTTCTCCGCAACCGATATCTAGAATTCTGGCATCACTGGTCGGAATTTTTTGTCCGATCGCTGTTAGAATCGGCTCATAAAACCCTGCTTCTAAGATCAGCTGGCGATTCTGAAAATTTTCTTTGTCATAGTCCTTTGATTGCTTGATCTGGGGAGCCAGGTTGACATAGCCAAATTTCGCCAAATCAAAAGAATGGCCCTTGGGACATTTAAAACTGGTCCCCACAAGTTCTAGGTCCAATTGACAGATGGGACAGGCAAAGGCAGTGGCTGTTTGAAATCGTTGTAATTTTGGTTTGATCGGTGTATTCATATTAGTAGTGTAACAAAAGAGCCTCTAGATAGCAACCGATGCTGTAATGGGACTAAGTCACACTTTTTTAACGGTTCTACGCGGTATTGAATGGACCTTGAGTCTCTTTATTTAATTTCCTCATTTTCGTCCAATGGATCGCTGAGGAGGGTTTTCAATTCTAGACAATACTTACTTGCTTCAAATTCAATGATCTCATATTGAGCAATCTCATTTTGATAGAATGGATCGTGTGCAATGATTTCTTGGACAGCATCTTTATTTTTTGCTCTCATGAGAATGATACCGCCAGTTCTTGGATTTTTTCTTCCAGATGCGATAAAAAGACCTTTTGTATAATACTGATTTAAAAAATCTATGTGTTTTTCTAAGTGTTTTTCAACTTCATCAAGGGGCTTGATATAGGTAAGGTTTACAATAAACATAAGTGACTCCTTTAAAATAAATGATAAATAGATTATAATACTTTACAAACTACCTGAATAGTAGGCACATTTTTGTAAGGAGAAAAAATGTTAACAAATAAAAATTGGAACTGTAGTATGTCTCGAGTCTTAGATGTGGTTGGTGGGAAATGGAGGATGAATATATTATGGGTTATAAACAAGCATAAGAGAGTTCGTTTCAATCAATTGAGAAGAGAAGTTGAAGGGATAACAACTATCAGTTTGACACGTGGCTTAGACGTTTTAATAGAGAACCAATTGGTTGAGAAATATGATTTTGAAACGATGCCACTCCATACAGAATATGAGCTGACAGAAAAAGGCAAATCACTGATGCCGATTTTAAAGGACTTGAATCAATGGGGAAAAGAATGGTTGCAATGAATTTTTCCCTCATTTTAATTTCTTCTATCTCGCCACTCATCTCTTCATTTTAACCACTTATCCCCAAAAGCCGTTTTTTAAACGGCTTTTTTGCTAGACTGGTTCTATCAAAAGGAGAGAGAACATGATATTACAAGCTAAAAACATCAGTAAACGATATGGAAATCATTTAGCCGTAAACAATATTCATTTACAGTTTGAAAAGGGAACCTTTAATGCGATTCTAGGACCAAATGGGGCGGGAAAATCAACAACGATTTCCATGTTGATTGGTTTGAAACAACCAACGCAAGGTGAAATCATCTATGAACCAGGTACTAAAATTGGTGTGGTCTTCCAGACTAGTGTCTTAGATGAGATGCTAACGGTTAGGGAAAATCTGACCATTCGTGCGAAACAGTATAAAGGCTTAAAACCCGATCGTGTGTCTGATCTCATTGGTCGGCTAGGCCTATCAGCTTTCCAAAAGCAGAAATACGGAACGCTTTCAGGTGGCCAAAAGCGTCGGGTTGACATTGCGCGTGCTCTACTACACAGTCCAGACCTTTTGTTCTTAGATGAACCAACGACAGGTTTGGATATCCAAACTCGGAAGTCTATTTGGGATTTGCTCTATCAATTGCAGAGGGAAGAGGGAATGACTGTTGTTTTGACCACGCATTATCTTGACGAGGCAGATGAAGCTGATCAGATTTATATTGTGGACCATGGGAAAGTGATTGCTCAGGGATCAGCACTAGATATTAAGAGTCAGTATGCAAAAAACATCTTGAAGATTCGTTTCAAGGAGATGCAGCAGATAGAAAGTCTTAAAAATTCAGGAATGTCAGTAGAACAACAGGGATCATTAGAATATGTTTTTCAACCCAAGAGTGAAAGGGAAGCCATTGATTACCTGGCGCAAGTTAGAGATAATCTAGCCCATTTTGAGTTTCGTCCAGGGACCATGGATGATGCCTTTATTGCACTTACAGGAAGGGAGGTTCGCTAATGCTAGCCTTACTAAAGCGAAATTTTTTATTGTACTTCAGAAATCGTTCAGGAGTTTTCTTCTCCCTGTTGGGAGCCTTGATTTCCTTTGTTCTCTATATTATTTTTCTTCAAAAAAATCTAACAGATGCTTGGGCTCAGCTCCCCAATAGAGGTCCTGTGTTAAATAATTGGTTAATGAGTGGGACGCTGGCTGTGACAGGGATTACGACAAGTCTGGCTGCCCTGACTCAGTCGGTAAAGGACCGTGAACATCAAGTAGATCAGGATCTTTATTTATCGGATCAAGGGAAGTGGCGGTTACCATCTTCATATTTAGCAAGTGCAATCATCATCTCTTTTTTCATGCAAGTCCTTATGTATGTGCTGATGTGTGGCTATTTTAGAGAAGTTCCAGCACTGTCTTTATTACCTGAAGTGCTCCTCATCATGCTGCTTAGTAGCCTGCTTTCTAGTTTAGTGAATGCCATTTTTGTTTATTTTTTCCATTCCGTAGACAGTCTTGGGAAGTTTTCGACCATAGTGGGTACAGCTTCTGGTTTTTTGGTAGGGACTTATGTACCTTTAGGTGTTCTACCTGATTTTGCACAACTACTAATGAAATGTACTCCAGCAACTTATATTGCTGCACTTTATCGACAAGTACTCATGAAAGAAGCAGTGAGCGAAGCCTTTAAGGGGCGAGATGATCTTCTTCGAGAATTTCAAGAAAAAATGGGCGTTCAGCTCAAATGGCAAGCCTTATTGACAAAGGAACAAACATACCTTATAGTGTTAGGTGGTATTCTTCTAGCTTTGGGGATTTGGGTTTCCTTAGCAAAAAGATCGAATAAAAGAAAGTAAGTGAGAATTGGAGTAGGAATGAAGATTCGTTTTGAGGAAAAACAGGATATCCCAGAAAACAACCCCCGTGTAGTCATTCAAGCTAAGCAATTATCCGATCAAGCACGAGAGGTGATGGACTATCTCGAACAGTTTTCGACAGTGAATCAAGTAGTGATTCCTATCAAAACAGATGATCATTTGATCATGGTGAAAATTGATGACATTATTTTAGCCGAGATTGATAAGAATCAGCTAACCATTTATACGACAGACAAAACGTTTACCGTAAGAGATACTTTGACAAATTTTCAACATCGGATTAATCGTCGTAATTTTTTACAGATATCCCGCCACGCGGTGATGAATATCGACCATTTGGAATCGCTATCGGATAGTTTTTCAGGCAATATGATGGCTAAACTGACACGTGGAGTAAAATCAAGTGTCAGTCGGAAATATGTCAAATCCTTGATGGATTATTTAGGGGTATAGGAGAAAGTGATGAAACGAGTTATAGCTTATTTTGTATCTGGTATGAGGACAGGATCCTTCTTTTATTTGTGTTTGGTGTTATTATCCCATGTCTATCCCAACATCGTCTATCCCGCTGTAAATGTCCGCAACATCCTAGCGATCTTTTTGATGAGTGGGACAATGGGGGTCTTGACGTTCATTCTTGAGGAAGAAGAGTTTTTGACCTATAGTTTGCGTGTAGCCTTGCATTTAGTTGTGACAGCTACCATCTTAGCATTGACCTACTTATTTTTTGGCTGGGGGGCAGCCTTACGGAGTCCTATTCCTTGGTTGATCTTTCTAGCCATTTACGGTCTGATCTGGCTTTACCAGATTTGGCAACTCCATAAAAAAACTCAACGAATCAACCAAGCTTTGTTGCATCGCAGAAAAGGGAAATAGTCCCAGAAAAAAGTGTATAAGAAAACCACGAAGTTCATACCAAACTTCGTGGTTTTACTTTCTTAATAAGTCAAAACAAAGTATTTTTTCTTACCGCGACGGATAACGGTCAATTCATTTTCTAATTTATCGCTATCGCTCAAGACATAGTCAAGGTCTTGGATGCGTTCGCCGTTGACGTAGATAGCTCCATTTTGAACATCTTCGCGGGCTTGGCGTTTAGAATTGACCACACCAGCTGTGACCAAGAGTTCAACAATGTTGAGGTTATCTTCTGCTTGGACCTGGTAGTTTGGCACACCACGAAGGCCTTGTTTGAGTTCTTTGACAGAAAGGTTTTTGATGTTTCCTGCAAAGAGTTGTTCTGTGATGTTGAGGGCTTCCTTGTAGGCTTCTTCGCCGTGGACAAGGGTAACCACTTCACGCGCCAAGATCTTTTGAGCCAAGCGTTCATGAGGAGCGGCCTCAAACTGTTTGCGGATCTCTTCAATCTCATCAAGTGACAAGAAAGTGAAGATCTTCAAGAAGCGCACAGCATCCGCATCCATCACATTCATCCAGAATTGGTACATTTCGTATGGAGATGTTTTGTCTGCATTGAGCCAGACCGCATTGCCTTCTGATTTACCGAATTTCTTACCAGTTGCATCTGTGATCAAAGGCACGGTCATAACATGACCAGTTTTATCTGCTTTACGACGCATCAACTCAGTACCAGCTGTCATGTTTCCCCATTGGTCAGATCCACCGATTTGAAGGGTTACATTGTGTTCTTGGTTGAGGACGTAGAAGTCATAGCCTTGCATGATTTGGTAGGCAAACTCTGTGTAAGAAATCCCTGTTTCAATCCGTTTTTTAACAGATTCTTTACTCATCATAGCATTGACTGTAAAGTATTTTCCGACATCACGAAGGAAGTCAATAAAGCTAATGCTTCCAAACCAATCGTAGTTGTTGACCATTTCGGCTTTATTGTCACCATTTTCAAAATCGAGGAAACGAGACAATTGCCCTTGAATGGAGCGAACCCATTCTTGTACAGTTTCTTTTGTTTGGAGACTACGTTCAGCATCTTTGAAGGACGGATCTCCAATGAGACCAGTCGCACCGCCAACGAGCGCATAAGGTTTGTGGCCGGCTAGTTGAAGACGACGGCTCGTCAAGATGGCAACCAAGTGACCAAGGTGAAGGCTGTCAGCAGTTGGATCATAACCAGTATAATAAGAAACCTGACCTTCTTCCAGTGCTTTGCGCAAGGCTTCTTCATCCGTCGTTTGAAATACCAAACCACGCTCTTTTAGCTCATCAAAAATGTGCATGTGTCTTTTCTCCTTTATAAGTTTATTCATTTCTCTATTCTACCATAAACCACGGAAATGGCAATGGTTTCCATCATTTTCTTGACCTTACTCAAGAAGATTGAGTGACGATTTCTACGCTCTTGTGATTGAAAACAAAGGGCCTAATCTGCTATAATATAGGGAACAAGGAGAAAGAATCAGTGAATCAATTAAAAGAGAAGCTGCAAGAATTTTGGACGAAGATTCAAAAATTCTTTGCAAATATGTATACAGAAACTCCGAATAAGGAAAAAAATGAGGAAAGTAGCTGGTCTGTCGGTGATATTTTTGCGACCTTTTTACGAACCCTCAAACTCTTGTGGGATGTCATGATCGCCCTGTTCGTGTGCCTCTTTTTATTTGGCGCAGGGATCGGGATTGGTTATGCGGCGAGCCTCTTTAGTAACGTCAAGGTTCCAAAGACAGAAGAATTGGTCCAGCAGGTCCGAAACGTCAGCAGTGTTTCAAAACTGACTTATTCCGATAAGAGCTTGATTGCAGAAGTGGACAGTGATTTGATCCGTACGCCAGTAGCAGGAGACGCCATTTCGGATAATGTCAAGAAGGCTGTGATCGCTACTGAGGATGAGAATTTTGAAAGCCACAAGGGGGTTGTACCTAAAGCCGTTCTTCGGGCAACACTTGGATCTGTAGCCGGCGTGGGTTCCTCAAGTGGGGGATCAACCCTGACCCAGCAGTTGATCAAACAGCAAGTCGTGGGAGACGCTCCAACCTTTACTCGTAAGGCGACAGAGATTGTCGATGCCTTGGCTTTAGAGCGGGGAATGGATAAAAATGAAATCCTAACCACCTACTTAAATGTTTCGCCTTTTGGACGAAACAATCGGGGACAAAATATTGCGGGTGTGGAAGCTGCAGCTCAAGGAATCTTTGGCGTCTCTGCCAAAGACTTGACCGTTCCACAAGCGGCCTTTATCGCTGGCTTGCCACAAAGTCCGATTGTCTACTCTCCTTATGCTGCAGACGGTAGCCTAAAGAGCAAGGAAAACCTCGAGTTAGGTTTGGCGCGTGCCAAAGACGTTTTGTTCAATATGTACCGGACGGGAGCCTTGTCGAAAAAAGACTACGAGACCTATGCTCAGTACGACTTGACCAAAGACTTCATGGCTCCAGATGGCATCGAGAAAACACCGCATGACTACCTCTACTTCCAAGCCATGGAAGAAGCAAAAGAGGCCATGTATGATTACTTGATCAAGCGAGACAATGTCACCAAGCAAGACTTGAAAAATAATGAAACCGTCAAGGCTTACCAAGAATTAGCTGAGAGCGAGTTGCGCGAAGGTGGCTACACCATTCAAACCACGATTAACAAACCGGTTCACAATGCGATGCAGGCCGCGGTAGCGAATTTTGGAAGCGTCTTGGATGATGGGACGGGTCTTGTAGAAGTTGGGAATGTCCTTATGGACAACCGAACGGGTGCCGTTTTAGGATTTATCGGTGGACGGAATTTTGACGGCAACCAAAACAACCATGCCTTTGATACAGAGCGTTCCCCAGGGTCTACTATCAAGCCGCTGTTGGCCTATGGGATTGCCATCGACCAAGGCTTGATGGGAAGCAATAGCATCCTTTCTAACTATCCGACTAATTTCTCAAGTGGTGAGCCGATCATGCACGTGGATAGCCGAGGAACAGCGATGATGGATCTCCGTGAGGCCCTCAATACCTCATGGAATATTCCAGCTTACTGGACTTACCGGACCCTTCGTGAAAAGGGTGTGGATGTCCCATCCTACATGAAGAAAATGGGCTATGATATCCCTGAATATGGCATTGAAAGCCTGCCAATGGGGGGAGGAATTGAGGTCACTGTTGCCCAACATACCAATGGTTTCCAAACCATTGCTAACAATGGGAACTACCTCAAACGCTACATGGTAGAGCAAATCATTGATCGAGATGGAGATGTAGTTTACAAGCACGAGGCAGATCCTGTTCGTGTTTACTCTCCAGCAACGGCAACGATTATGCAGGATCTCTTGCGCGGGGTTATTACGTCTGGTGCAACAACGACCTTTAAGTCACGGATTAGCCAAGTCAACCCAACGCTGGCAGGTGCAGACTGGATTGGAAAAACCGGTACCACTAACTCAAATGGAGATATGTGGCTCATGTTGTCCACCCCTAATGTTTCTTTAGGAGGTTGGATTGGCCATGACAACAATGCTTCCATGCAGACCTTGACTGGATACAACAACAATGCCCAATACATGGCGCAGTTGGCGAATGCGATCTACCAAGCAGATCCAAGTCTCTTCGGAATTCAGGATAAATTCACTCTCGATAAGAGTGTGATCCGTTCTGAAGTGCTCAAATCGACGGGTGAAAGACCGGGTCGCGTCAATGTCAATGGCCGGGATATCGATGTGAGCGGTCAAACGGTGACGAGTCTTTGGGCCAAAAACGGAGCGCCAACTACTCAATACCGCTTTGCCATCGGGGGATCGGATAGCGATTATCAAAGTGCTTGGGCGGCCATTCTCGGTAATAGCAGTGGAAATCAGTCGAATAATAAGAACAATTCGACAACCAATAGTTCATCAAGCAATAGTTCAAATCGAAACAGCTCAAATCGTGGCAATCGACGCTAGTCTGATCCAGTAGAAAACCTAGAGAAAGCCTTGATTTTTGGAGCAAAAAACGGTATAATAGTGATAACTAATTTGTCGTGTGCTTTATTTGAAATATTGTCCAAATAAGAGCTTACAGCAGTTAAATCTTACTTGAATAAGTCGATTTAGCTGCTCTTTTTGTGCCTATTTTTCAGAAAAATCCTAGTTTGTTACACAAATTTAATTTTTCTAAAAATTACAAAAAGCGACGAATGAGGTGAAGAGACAGCTCTTCACGTGATGCAAATCACACAATTGTAGTTAAAACCGGATAGGTGGTGAAAGTCATTTTACCAAGCTATCCTAGTATGGAAAAAGGAGCTAAAAACTTTGGCAGGACATGACGTTCAATACGGGAAACATCGGACCCGTCGTAGTTTTTCAAGAATCAAAGAGGTTCTTGATTTACCAAACTTGATTGAAATCCAGACAGACTCATTCAAAGATTTCTTGGATCATGGCTTGAAGGAAGTATTTGAAGATGTGCTTCCCATCTCAAACTTCACGGATACAATGGAATTGGAATTTGTGGGTTATGAAATCCGCGAACCTAAGTATTCGCTTGAAGAAGCGCGCATCCACGATGCCAGCTACTCAGCACCAATCTTTGTGACCTTCCGTTTGGTCAACAAAGAAACAGGTGAAATCAAGACCCAAGAAGTTTTCTTTGGTGATTTCCCAATCATGACGGAGATGGGAACTTTCATCATCAATGGTGGAGAACGGATTATCGTATCTCAGTTGGTCCGCTCACCAGGTGTCTACTTCAATGATAAGGTGGACAAGAATGGTAAGGTTGGTTATGGATCAACTGTTATCCCTAACCGTGGGGCTTGGTTAGAGCTTGAAACTGACTCAAAAGACATTGCTTACACACGTATCGACCGCACACGTAAGATTCCATTTACAACTCTTGTGCGTGCTCTTGGATTCTCTGGAGATGATGAAATCATCGATATCTTTGGGGACAGCGAATTGGTTCGCAATACCATTGAAAAAGATATCCACAAAAATCCAATGGATTCACGGACAGATGAAGCCCTCAAAGAAATCTACGAGCGTCTTCGTCCAGGTGAACCAAAAACAGCGGAAAGCTCACGTAGCTTGTTGGTAGCTCGTTTCTTTGATCCACGTCGTTATGACTTGGCACCAGTTGGTCGCTACAAGATCAACAAGAAACTCAATATCAAGAATCGCTTGTTGAACCAAACAATCGCAGAACCATTGGTAGATGCTGAAACAGGGGAAATCCTTGTAGAAGCTGGTACTGTCATGACGCGCGATGTGATCGACAGCATCTCAGAACAATTGGATAACGGTTTGAACAAAATCACCTACATTCCAAATGATGCTGCTGTTTTGACAGAGCCAGTAGAATTGCAAAAATTCAAAGTTGTCGCTCCGACAGATCCAGACCGTGTTGTCACCATCATCGGAAATGCTAACCCATCTGACAAAGTACGGATTGTGACTCCAGCTGACATCTTGGCAGAAATGAGCTATTTCTTGAACCTTGCAGAAGGTATTGGCCGCGTGGATGATATCGACCACCTTGGAAACCGTCGGATTCGTGCCGTTGGTGAATTGCTTGCCAACCAAGTGCGTCTTGGACTTTCACGGATGGAACGAAACGTTCGCGAACGGATGTCTGTACAAGATAACGATGTCTTGACACCACAACAAATCATCAACATCCGCCCAGTAACTGCAGCAATTAAAGAATTCTTTGGTTCTTCCCAATTGTCACAGTTCATGGACCAACACAACCCGCTTTCTGAGTTGTCTCACAAACGTCGTTTGTCTGCCTTAGGGCCTGGTGGTTTGACACGTGACCGTGCCGGATATGAAGTGCGTGACGTGCACTATACCCACTATGGTCGTATGTGTCCAATTGAAACACCTGAAGGACCAAACATCGGTTTGATCAACAACTTGTCATCTTATGGACACTTGAACAAATATGGTTTCATCCAAACGCCATACCGTAAAGTGGACCGTGAAAAAGGTGTGGTGACCAACGAAATCGTTTGGTTGACAGCCGATGAAGAAGATGAGTACATCGTCGCTCAGGCCAACTCTAAGTTGAACGAAAAAGGTGGCTTTGCTGAGCCGATCGTTATGGGACGTCATCGTGGTAACAACCAAGAGTTCCCATCTGATCAAGTCGACTACATGGACGTATCTCCAAAACAAGTAGTTGCCGTTGCGACAGCATGTATTCCTTTCTTGGAAAACGATGACTCCAACCGTGCCCTCATGGGTGCCAACATGCAACGTCAGGCTGTTCCATTGATTGATCCAAAAGCCCCTTATGTGGGTACTGGTATGGAATACCAAGCAGCCCATGATTCAGGAGCTGCAGTCATTGCTCAACATGATGGTAAAGTTACCTATGCAGATGCGGACAAGGTAGAAGTTCGTCGGGAAGATGGATCTCTTGATGTTTACCATATCCAAAAATTCCGTCGTTCAAACTCAGGTACCGCCTACAACCAACGTACTCTGGTTAAAGTTGGTGAAACCGTTGAAAAAGGTGACTTTATCGCTGACGGTCCATCGATGGAAAAAGGGGAAATGGCCCTTGGTCAAAACCCAATCGTCGCTTACATGACTTGGGAAGGGTATAACTTCGAGGATGCTGTTATCATGAGCGAACGCTTGGTGAAAGAAGATGTCTACACATCTGTTCACTTGGAAGAATTCGAATCAGAAACACGCGATACCAAGTTAGGCCCTGAAGAAATTACCCGTGAAATTCCGAACGTCGGGGAAGATGCTCTTCGTGACTTGGATGAAACAGGTATTATCCGTATTGGTGCTGAGGTTAAAGAAGGCGATATCCTTGTCGGTAAGGTAACACCGAAAGGTGAAAAAGACCTTTCTGCTGAAGAACGTCTCCTTCACGCTATCTTTGGGGATAAATCTCGTGAAGTGCGTGATACATCACTCCGTGTACCTCACGGTGGAGATGGAGTCGTTCGCGATGTTAAGATCTTTACCCGTGCAAACGGTGATGAATTACAATCGGGTGTCAACATGTTGGTTCGTGTTTACATTGCACAAAAACGTAAGATCCGCGTCGGAGATAAGATGGCCGGTCGTCACGGAAACAAAGGGGTTGTGTCTCGTATTGTTCCAGTTGAAGATATGCCTTACCTTCCAGACGGTACACCAGTTGATATCATGTTGAACCCTCTTGGGGTGCCATCACGTATGAATATCGGTCAGGTTATGGAACTTCACCTTGGTATGGCAGCTCGTAACTTGGGTATTCACATTGCAACACCAGTCTTTGATGGAGCAAGCTCAGAAGACCTCTGGGATACTGTGAAAGAAGCTGGTATGGATAGCGATGCCAAGACCATTCTTTACGATGGACGTACTGGTGAACCGTTTGACAACCGTGTCTCTGTCGGTGTCATGTACATGATCAAGCTTCACCACATGGTTGATGATAAACTCCATGCCCGTTCAGTCGGACCATACTCAATGGTTACCCAACAACCACTCGGAGGGAAAGCTCAGTTTGGTGGACAACGTTTCGGGGAAATGGAAGTGTGGGCCCTTGAGGCTTATGGTGCATCAAATGTCCTTCAAGAAATCTTGACTTACAAGTCAGATGATGTCAACGGACGTTTGAAAGCTTATGAAGCGATTACCAAAGGTAAACCAATTCCAAAACCAGGTGTACCAGAATCCTTCCGCGTTCTTGTCAAAGAATTGCAATCTCTTGGTCTTGACATGCGTGTCTTGGATGAAGATGATCAAGAAGTGGAACTTCGTGACCTTGATGAAGGCGAAGACGATGATGTGATTCATGTGGATGACCTTGAAAAAGCACGTGAAAAAGCAGCCAAGGAAGCAAAAGCAGCCTTTGATGCCGAAGAATCAGAAAAATAATCAGTAAAAATGATTGTCCTGTGAGCAACCAATGCTTCTGACAGGATGATTCGATAACAAGATACAGACACAAGGCGGTGGCAAGAAAGTTTCCTTTCTTCCCCCACCTAAGCTGTATCCAAATAAAACAAGTATGAAAACAAGGAAAGGTAAGAAATAGTGGTTGATGTAAATCGTTTTAAAAGTATGCAAATCACCCTAGCTTCTCCAAGCAAGGTCCGTTCATGGTCTTATGGAGAGGTCAAGAAACCTGAAACAATCAACTACCGTACATTGAAACCAGAACGCGAAGGTCTCTTTGATGAAGTCATCTTTGGACCTACAAAAGACTGGGAATGTGCGTGTGGGAAATACAAACGAATCCGTTACAAAGGGATCGTTTGTGACCGCTGTGGGGTTGAAGTAACACGTGCGAAAGTTCGTCGTGAACGCATGGGGCATATCGAGTTGAAAGCACCTGTATCACACATCTGGTACTTCAAAGGAATCCCTTCTCGTATGGGATTGACCTTGGATATGAGTCCTCGTGCCCTTGAAGAAGTCATCTACTTCGCAGCTTATGTGGTGATCGATCCAAAAGATACTCCACTTGAGCACAAATCCATCATGACGGAACGTGAATACCGTGAACGCTTGCGTGAATACGGACCAGGTTCCTTTGTAGCTAAGATGGGGGCAGAAGCCATCCAAGACCTCTTGAAACAAGTGGATTTGGAAGCTGAAATTGCTCTCTTGAAAGAAGAATTGAAGACTGCAACTGGTCAAAAACGTGTGAAGGCTGTGCGTCGTTTGGATGTCTTGGACGCCTTCTACAAATCTGGCAACAAGCCAGAATGGATGGTCCTCAACATCCTTCCCGTTATTCCACCAGATCTTCGTCCGATGGTCCAATTGGATGGTGGCCGTTTTGCTGCCTCTGACTTGAATGACCTTTATCGCCGGGTAATTAACCGGAACAACCGTTTGGCTCGTTTGTTAGAATTGAATGCCCCTGGTATCATCGTGCAAAACGAAAAACGGATGCTCCAAGAAGCGGTTGACGCTTTGATCGACAACGGTCGTCGTGGTCGTCCAATCACAGGACCAGGTAGCCGTCCACTCAAATCATTGAGCCACATGCTCAAAGGGAAACAAGGACGCTTCCGTCAAAACTTGCTCGGTAAACGGGTGGACTTCTCAGGACGTTCCGTTATCGCCGTTGGTCCAACTCTGAAAATGTACCAATGTGGTGTGCCACGTGAAATGGCCATCGAGCTCTTCAAACCATTTGTCATGCGTGAAATCGTTGCACGCGATATCGTACAAAATGTTAAAGCTGCAAAACGCTTGGTCGAACGCGGAGATGAACGTATCTGGGATATCTTGGAAGAAGTGATCAAAGAACACCCAGTTCTCTTGAACCGCGCACCGACCCTTCACCGTTTGGGGATCCAAGCCTTTGAACCTGTCTTGATTGACGGGAAAGCCCTCCGCTTGCACCCCCTTGTCTGTGAAGCCTACAATGCCGACTTCGATGGAGACCAAATGGCCATCCACGTACCGCTTTCAGAAGAAGCTCAAGCAGAAGCTCGTATCTTGATGTTGGCTGCTGAGCATATCTTGAACCCTAAAGATGGTAAACCAGTCGTTACGCCATCTCAGGATATGGTATTGGGGAACTACTACCTCACGATGGAAGAAGCTGGTCGTGAAGGTGAAGGAATGGTCTTTAAAGACCGTGATGAAGCCGTGATGGCCCTTCGCAATGGCTATGTTCACTTGCATACACGTGTCGGAATTGCGACGGATAGCTTGAACAAACCTTGGACAGAAGCACAACAACACAAGATTCTCTTGACAACTGTTGGTAAGATTCTCTTTAACGATATCATGCCTGCAGAGCTTCCATACCTTCAAGAGCCTAATAATGCTAACTTGACAGAAGGTGTTCCAGCTAAGTATTTCTTGGAGCCTGGTCAAGATGTCAAATCAGCGATTGAGAAATTGGAATTAAACGTTCCATTCAAGAAGAAAAATCTTGGAAATATCATCGCCGAAATCTTCAAACGTTTCCGTACAACTGAAACGTCTGCTTTCTTGGACCGTTTGAAAGACTTAGGTTACCATCATTCAACCCTTGCTGGTTTGACAGTGGGGATTGCCGATATTCCGGTCGTTGAAGACAAGGCAGAAATCATTGAAGAATCTCACAAACGTGTGGAACAAATCACCAAACAATTCCGTCGTGGTTTGATCACAGATGATGAACGCTACAATGCCGTTACAGCTGAATGGCGTGCAGCCCGTGAGAAGTTGGAAAAACGCTTGGTGGATAACCAAGATCCGAAGAACCCAATCGTTATGATGATGGACTCTGGAGCCCGTGGTAACATCTCAAACTTCTCGCAGCTTGCCGGTATGCGTGGTTTGATGGCCGCTCCAAACGGACGGATCATGGAATTGCCAATCCTTTCAAACTTCCGCGAAGGTTTGTCAGTACTCGAAATGTTCTTCTCAACTCACGGTGCCCGTAAAGGGATGACCGATACGGCCCTTAAGACAGCCGACTCAGGTTACTTGACTCGTCGTTTGGTTGACGTGGCCCAAGACGTCATTATCCGTGAAGATGACTGTGGAACAGACCGTGGACTTGTGATCCGTGCCATTACTGATGGTAAGGAAATGATCGAGCCACTCGAAGAACGCTTGACAGGTCGTTATACCAAGAAATCTGTTAAACATCCTGAAACAGGTGAAGTCATCGTTGGTCCAGATACCTTGATTTCAGAAGACCTAGCACGTGAAATTGTCAAAGCTGGTGTGGAAGAAGTCACTATCCGCTCTGTCTTTACATGTAACACCCGCCATGGTGTCTGCCGTCACTGTTATGGTATCAACTTGGCGACTGGTGATGCGGTTGAAGTGGGTGAAGCAGTCGGAACCATCGCTGCCCAATCTATCGGGGAACCTGGTACACAGTTGACCATGCGTACCTTCCACACGGGTGGGGTTGCCTCAAATACCGATATCACTCAAGGTCTTCCTCGTGTCCAAGAAATCTTTGAAGCCCGCAATCCAAAAGGGGAAGCGGTCATCACTGAGGTCAAAGGGGAAGTCACAGCCATCGAAGAAGATGCTTCTACACGGACCAAGAAAGTCTTTGTTAGCGGAGCAACTGGTGAGGGCGAATATGTTGTCCCTTACACTGCCCGCATGAAAGTCGAAGTGGGAGATCAAGTCTCTCGTGGTGATGCTCTGACAGAAGGATCTATTCAACCAAAACGTCTCCTTGCTGTACGTGATGTCTTGTCAGTTGAAACTTACCTCCTTGCGGAAGTACAAAAAGTATACCGTAGCCAAGGGGTAGAAATCGGCGACAAACACATCGAGGTAATGGTGCGTCAAATGATTCGTAAAGTACGTGTCATGGATCCAGGAGATACAGACCTTCTCATGGGTACGCTCATGGATATCACAGACTTTACAGATGCTAATAAGGATGTCCTTATCTCTGGTGGAGTTCCTGCGACTGCACGTCCAGTCCTTATGGGAATCACCAAAGCCTCTCTTGAAACCAACAGTTTCTTGTCAGCGGCTTCCTTCCAGGAAACAACTCGTGTCCTTACTGACGCAGCGATCCGTGGTAAGAAAGACCATCTCCTTGGACTTAAGGAAAATGTTATCATTGGTAAGATTATTCCTGCAGGTACAGGTATGGCTCGTTACCGTAACTTGGAACCACAAGCAGTCAATGAAGTTGAAATCATCGAAGAAGTGCCATTAACAGATGGAACAGTCGATGAAGTTCAAACAGCTGAAGTCGTAGAAAAATAAGAAAATAAGTCGGAACTACAAGTTCCGGCTTTTTTTGAAAAAATTATAAAAATTTATTATTTGAAAAATAATTGTATAATTATTGAATTATTTTTTTACCAAAAATATTAGCCCGGTAAAAGTCGTGCTGTAAATACTTACAATTAGTGATTATATGGATATGTATTCTAAACACCAAAATAATAAAATGACTAACTATTAGTAATTTCTTTATAAAACCCAAAATCGGTTTGACATTTAAAGTCATTGGCGGTAGAATGAAAAAAGATGTACACAATTTAAAAAAATGTTGAATTACATGCATGTCAACGGGAGAAGTTTATGGGAAAATTGAAAATTATGGTTGTGTTTGGGACGCGACCGGAGGCCATCAAGATGTCCCCTTTGGTGCTGGAGTTACAAAAACAAAAGGAGGTTATTGAGACCATCACAGTGGTCACTGCTCAGCACCGTCAAATGTTGGACCAGGTTTTAGAAACCTTTAACATCGTACCTGATTACGATTTGGATATTATGGGGAAAAGTCAGACCTTATTAGACATTACCTCTAAAATTCTGAATCAATTAGATCCAGTTATCAAAAAAGAAAAGCCGGATATGGTGCTCGTCCATGGAGATACGACTACTACCTTTGCGGCGAGTCTGGTTGCCTTTTACAATCAAGTCCGCATTGGTCACGTCGAAGCTGGTTTGAGAACCTTTGATAAATATTCTCCGTATCCAGAAGAGATGAACCGTCAAATGACGGATGATTTAGCGGATCTGTATTTTGCGCCGACGGGCGAAAGTAAGGCCAATCTCTTAAAAGAAAATCATCCGGAATCCTCTATTGTGGTGACAGGAAATACTGCTATTGATGCGCTGAAACTAACGGTTCAAGAGGACTATCACCACGAAGTACTGGATCAATTGGATCCAGCTAAAAAAGTCATCCTGGTCACCATGCATCGAAGAGAAAATCAAGGCCAACCTATGCGAGCGGTCTTTGGGGCTCTGAGAGAAATGGTGGATCAAGAACCGACTATTGAAGTGGTTTACCCAGTGCATCTTAGTCCAGCGGTCCAAGAGGCGGCAAACGATCTATTAGGAGATCATGATCGGATCCACCTCATTGAGCCTCTAGATGTACTAGATTTCCACAACTTAGCTTCGAGAAGTTACTTTATCATGTCGGATTCAGGTGGGGTGCAAGAGGAGGCGCCATCATTAGGAAAACCGGTATTGGTATTACGCGATACAACGGAACGCCCAGAAGGGGTCAAAGCGGGAACTTTGAAATTAGTTGGAACGGATCCTGATGTCGTCAAAACGACGATGACAGAGCTCTTAACCAATGAACATCTTTATCTAGAAATGGCGAATGCGCGAAATCCTTATGGGGATGGAAGAGCTTCTGAGCGAATCGTACAAGCCATTAAACATTACTTTGGCCAGGGAGAGGCTGCCGAAGAATTTCATGAGGGAGAGAAAGAATAAATGAAAAAAACGGAAAAGTTAAGTAGATGGTTGCTGATTTTGATTGTTTTCGAAGTACTTCTTTTACTTTACTGCTTGTTTTTTGCAAGAGAGATTCTGATTGAAGAAGGATTATTCTTTGTTTTAGGATTATTTGCTGCTATTGTTTTATCGGATTTATTGTTGACATGGACCATCCTGTTGTCATTTGCCCTTGGGATTGTCTTTTTGGTGGCGGGTGTTGTCTATATCCCATTTCATCAAGCCTTGCTCTTGCTCTTTAGTTTTCCGATCTTGATTGGAATCTTGACCCGAATTCGCTATCACCTCTTTAAAGAGATTGCAAAAGTGAAGGATCAAGAGGCAGAAGCTTACGCAGATTACCGCAACCGCATCGCTTCTTATGGCGGACAAACCAATGATACGATTCAGGCCTTGCTCATTCACTGGTCGCACGAGGAATTGTTCTTCCAATTGCAACCGAGAGAGTACAATCGGACCTTAAACCAAATCAACTATTTGTTAACGCATCATCTGAAGCCAAATGAAAGCTTGTATTATGTATCAGACGGTAATTTCTTGATCTTATCTTCTGATAGCGAGCGGGATCTGAAGAGCGATTATATGACGGTCTTAAAACCACAGTTGGAAGGACTGGTTTTCCAAGGAGAAGATGGGGTTCAGGGCATCCAATTTCAGTCAGGATTTCTTGTAGTGGATCAATCCAATCGAACCAAATACCATCGCTATAAAGAAATGATTCGTTACTTAAAACGTCAACTTGAAACAGATATTATTGTGGAATATTAGGAGGAAAACATGTCTCTTACAAATATATTTTTTAATATAGCTGTAGGCATTAGTGTATTTTTTGCCTTGTGCTTTATTGTATTATTTGTAGCTTATACGGTGATTTACCACCGTGTCAATAAAAACTTTAAGGCGGTGGACCATGATTAGTCAAATTGTGATGATTATTGCCTTGATTTCGATTTGGTTGTCCTTAGCCTGGGGCTTAGTAATCCTCTTTTCAGCCGTTCATTTTTGGTTTAAACACAGTGATTTTCGTGTCAATACGGATCCGCTTCCTTATTATCCAAAAGTGACCATTGTCGTGCCCGCCCATAATGAGGATGTGGTCATTGCACAAACAGCTAAAGCGATCCTTGATATGAACTACCCACATGATCGTGTTGAATTACTGCTCTTTGCGGATAATTGTTCCGATCGCACCTATGAAGAGTGTTTGGCGGTTAAAGCATTGCCAGAGTATGCAGGACGTGATTTGACCATTATCAATCGAAGTGGGACAGGTGGGAAAGCCGGTGTGCTAAATGACGCTTTGGCGATGGCGACTGGAGACTATATCTGTGTTTATGATGCAGATGCCATGCCTGAAAAGAACGCCCTTTATTTCCTTGTGAAAGAAGTCCTCAAAGATCCAGAACGTCATGTGGCTTCTTTCGGCCGCAATAAAACGCGGAATGCCAATCAAAACTTTTTGACCCGCTGTATCAACCAAGAGATTGTTGTCACCCAACGGGTTCATCATGTGGGCATGTGGCATCTCTTTAAGATTGGACGGATTCCAGGAACTAACTTCATTATTCAAACCGAATTTGTCAAGAGTATTGGAGGATGGAAAAACGGTGCCTTGACTGAGGATACGGATATTTCCTTCAAGATTATGCAAAGTGGGAAGTTGATTGCGCTAGCCTATAATTCAGAAGCTTTCCAACAAGAGCCAGAGACTCTGAAGAGTTACTATATGCAACGGAAACGTTGGGCCAAAGGGAATTATGAAGTGGTTCTTTCCAACTTCAAGCATTTATTTGGTAAGGGAAATTGGCGCGTGAAGTTGGAAGTGACCAACTATTCCTGTGTCTTCTTCTGGTTTAATGCGGCCATCGTCTTATCGGACTTGATCTTTTTTGCCAATATTCTGGCCATGTGTATCCATACAGTGGTGCCAGGTGTGCAAATTCCATTTGCCTTTGATTCTGAAAATATCTACATTGCGCAATTGATGCTCTTCAATTGGATCTTGATGATTGGGCTTTATCTGCTTCAGATTAATGTGGCTCTTGCCTCACAATTTGGTCAAGCCACTACCAAGCAAATTTGGTTGGCCTTGGCTGCCTATTTCACCTATTCTCAACTGTTTATCATTGTGTCGATTGATGCCATCTCTTCGATTGTGATGGATAAACTATTGCACCGGAAAGAAACCAAATGGGTTAAAACAAAACGATTCGCAGGATAGGAGAAATTATGAAAACGAAAAAGATGAGATATGTATGGTTTCTAGTCATCCTTTGCATTTTCTGTTTGACCTTGTTTTTAGCGAGAACGAGAAGTAAAGTGGAGATGCGAAATCGAATTTATCATCAGTGGAATGAGCATTTTGTTGTTTCAAAAGGGAAAGAATCCTATGTTCGAACCACCAATGATAGCAATCAAACAGTAGTGTTATCCGAGGCACAAAGTTATGGAATGCTCATTACTGTTGCAGCTGCCGAAAAAGGACAAGCCCAACAAGCAGACTTTGACCGACTCTATCACTATTATCTAAATCATCGCTTGGAAGGTACCCAATTGATGTCTTGGAAACAAACCATCAGCAATGGAAAAGCAAAGGATGAGGATCATAACGCTACAGATGGAGATCTCTACATCGCCTATGCTCTTCTAAAAGCCGCTCAGAAATGGCCAAAGCAAGCCAAAGACTACCAGGCTCAAGCCAAAGCGATTTTAGAAGATATTCTCGCACACAACTACAATGAAGAAACGGGTGTGTTAACGGTGGGGAATTGGGCCAATCAGGACTCGGAGTTTTATCATTTGATGCGGACGTCTGATACACTGCCAGCGCAATTCCAGATCTTTTATGAAGTGACAAAAGATTCAAAGTGGTTGGACATCAAAGAAAAGATGTTGCAACAACTCCAAACGATCAGCTCCCAAACAAAAACAGGTTTACTACCTGATTTCATCTGGGTAGATGAGCAAGGAACGCGCGTAGCGGATCCAAAGACGATTGAATCCAAGTATGATGGTGCCTACTCGTATAATGCTTGTCGCCTTCCATACAACCTTGTTCAAAGTAAGGACAAAACCAGTCAACAATTGGTGAAAAAGATGCTTAACTTTTTCAAGAGTCAAAGAAACCTGTATGCAGGTTATGACTTGAAAGGGAAGGCCTTGAACAATCATCAGGCAGCAAGCTTTTTGGCACCGATTGTCTATGCCTCTGAACATGAAAAAGGCTATTTGAAGTTGGTGCAACAGAACAAGTATATCTTTACACAAGATCTACCTCTGAACAACTATTACGATGCAACCATGACAACCATGATTGCACTTGAATTGTTCTAAATACTTGAGAAGAGAGAGTTCCCCAGGATGGTCTGTCCATTTTGTTGGGACTCTCTTCTTTTGATTCTCGAAAAAAGGAACCAATAGCAATTAGGCAGTCTATTTTTGAAAAATAATTGTGAAAATCACCTGAAAACTACCTGAAAAATCATGTTCTGAGCAGAAAACTTTTATTCTCAAAGGATTTTCTATATAATAGAGGATACAAAGGATGGAAGAGTTTATGTATCGAGTGATTGAAATGTACGGGGACTGTGAACCCTGGTGGTTTTTAGAAGGTTGGGAAGAAGATATCGTGAGTAGTCGGAAGTTTGAAGACTATTACCAGGCTTTGAAATACTACAAGCAGAAGTGGTTGGAGTTAAATGAGCACTTTCCAAGTTATAAGAGTCGGAGTGACCTCATGACGATCTTTTGGGATACCAAGGAGCAAGAGTGGTGTGAGGACTGCAGTGAAGATGTGCAGTTTTTCCATTCGATTGTCCTCCTAGAAGACGAGCATAAGATCCCTAAAAGCAAGCTCCGCCCAGGCTACGAAAAGGAAAGAGGCAGTCGCAAACACCGTTCTTGTCAATATACACTCGATTCAAAAAAGGGGACGACCCTGTCATAAGAGAAATGCGGAAGATTTTTTAGAGCGATCTAGAAAGTCTTCTTTTTTTGTCTTCTTTTTCGAATAGTATAAGTGAGAGGAGGAACTATGGTTCAAGAAATTGCAAAAAAACTGATCCGTATGGGAAAGAAGGAAGAGGCTCAGGATCTTTACTTCATTCCTCGGAAGGAGGAGTACCAGGTTTTTATGAGGGTGGGAGACGAGAGGCGCTTTGTGCAGTCCTTCCCTTTTGAGGACATGACGGCTATGATTAGCCACTTTAAGTTCGTGGCAGGGATGAATGTGGGAGAAAAAAGGCGCAGCCAGCTAGGGTCGTGTGATTACCCATTAGAGGATGGAGTGGTCTCGATTCGCTTGTCGACGGTGGGGGATTATCGTGGTTATGAAAGCTTGGTTATTCGGCTCTTGCATGATGAGGAACGCGAATTACGGTTTTGGTTTGATCAATTACCGGACTTGAAGAAGAAATTGGCTGGTCGTGGGCTTTATCTTTTTGCGGGTCCCGTTGGCTCGGGAAAGACCACTCTCATGCATGCTTTAGCGCAAGAGCGCTTTGCGGACCAGCAAGTCATGTCTATTGAAGACCCTGTCGAGATCAAGCAGGATAATATGCTTCAGCTTCAGCTGAATGACCAGATTGGCATGACCTATGACAACCTGATCAAACTCTCCTTACGCCATCGGCCGGACCTTCTCATTATTGGAGAGATCCGAGATAAGGAAACAGCTCGTGCAGTCGTACGGGCTAGTTTGACAGGAGTCACCGTCTTCTCTACGATTCATGCGAAAAGCGTTCGAGGTGTTTATGAGCGACTTTTAGAACTTGGAGTGAGTGAGGAAGAGCTCAAGATTGTTTTACAAGGAATTTGCTACCAACGATTAATTGCAGGAGGAGGTGTGGTCGATTTTGCGACGGAAAACTACCAAGAGCACTCAGCCAGCCGCTGGAACCAACAAATGGATCTCTTGGCTCAATCGGGATATATCCAGCTGGCTCAGGCCCAAGCCGAAAAAATTATCTACCGCTAAACAAAAGCAAATCATCGAATTGTTTTTGAATCTTTATTCGAGTGGTTTTCACCTGTCTGAGATTGTCGATTTTCTGGATCGCTCTCACCTAGTGGAGAGTCGTTTGGTTTCCCAGATGCGAGAGGATCTCTCGCGGGGGCGGAGTTTTTCAGAGATGATGGCAGGGATCGGTTTTTCAGATGCAGTGACGACACAGCTGTCTCTCGCTGAGCTCCATGGCAATCTTGCATTGAGCTTGGAGAAAATCAGTGCTTACCTAGAAAACATGCGCAAGGTCAAGAAAAAGTTGATCGAGGTGAGCACCTATCCTCTCATCTTGCTTGGATTTTTAGTTCTAATTATGCTAGGCTTGCGCAATTATTTGCTTCCTCAAATGGATGCTCAAAATATTGGGACGCAATTGATCAGTTCCTTCCCCCAACTCTTTTTGGTCTTAGGAGCGGGACTGGTGGCCTTCTTTTTACTCGGATTTCTCTATTACCGCCAGTCAGGCAAGATCAAGGTTTTTAGAACCTTGTCTCATCTGCCTTTCGGAAAAGGCATGATTCAAGCTTATTTGACAGCCTATTATGCCAGAGAATGGGGCAATCTGATTGGGCAAGGATTGGAATTGACTCAGATTTTTTCCATGATGCAGGACCAAAAATCCCAGCTTTTTCAAGAAATTGGAAGGGACTTAGCTCTTTCTTTAGATCGTGGCCAGTCCTTTTCAGAGACGGTCAGGGGGTATCCTTTTTTCAAAAAAGAATTGCCTCTTATGATTGAATATGGTGAAGTCAAATCAAAGCTCGGAAGTGAGCTAGAGATCTATGCTGAAAAAACATGGGAAGATTTCTTTCGTCGGGTTCACAAGGCCATGAATGTAATACAACCCTTGGTGTTTGTCTTTGTGGCTCTTGTGATTGTGTTACTCTATGCAGCCATGTTGCTGCCGATTTATCAAAATATGGAGGTTCGTTTATGAAAAAATTAAAAACCTATAAGGTTAAGGCCTTTACACTTATTGAAATGTTGGTGGTCTTATTGATCATCAGTGTGCTCTTATTGCTCTTTGTGCCGAATTTGACCAAGCAAAAAGACTCCGTGAAAGAGACAGGAAATGCAGCGGTTGTGAAGGTGGTCGAAAGTCAGGCTGAATTGTACGAGCTCAATCATACCAATGACCAAGCCACTCTATCAAAGCTAATTGCTGATGGAAATATTACCAACAAACAAGCAGAATCTTATCGTGCCTATTATGCGAAAAATAGTGGAGAAACTCGTGCGGTTGCAGATTAAGGCCTTCACCTTGGTGGAGACTCTTCTGACCTTGATGATCGTCAGTTTTATCTATCTGGGCTTATCGGGATCGATCAAGACGAGCTTTCAGCAGGTGGAAGAAAAAGTATTTTTTGCAGAGTTTGAACACCTCTATCAAGAAAGCCAGAAAATAGCGCTGGCAAGGCAAACGGAATTGGATGTTGAAGTGACTGCAAGGAAGATTCAAACGCCTTACCAGACGGTGGAGATTCCTGATTCTGTCATTTTGCAAGATCCTAAAACTATTCGTTTAGACCGTGCAGGTGGCAATTCATCCCTGGCCAATGTTCACTTTCAGACACAGAGAGGAGTGGTGACCTATCAGCTTTCGCTTGGAAATGGGAAAATTAAAAAAAGCATCCGTTCCCGCTAGTATTCTCATAGAATCTTTGGTAGCCTTGGGTTTATTTGCCATGATTACGACCTTATTGTTAGGGGAGATCCGGCGTTCGCGCAAGGAGCGACTAGCGGATTTCAAAGAGGTAGAGGTCTTATCTGTCGCTCAAATGGCGCTTCAGACAGGGCAAAATCATCTAGAGGCCAATGGCATTCAGGTTCAAGTCGAAAAAGATGCCGATCAACTCACGGTCTATCATCAAGGGAAGGTGGTACTGCATGTGGAATAACGGAAAGGTCAAGGCCTTTACCCTGCTCGAAGCCTTGGTCGCTCTCTTGGTGCTCAGTGGGGGAGTGTTGGTCTTTCAAGGCTTGACCAAGCTCCTGCATGCTGAATTGGACTACCAGGCACATCAAAAGCAGGAAGAATGGATACTTTTTCAGCAACAATTGCAGGTGGAATTGGATCGGAGTCATTTTGAAAAAGTAGCGGACAATCATATCTACTTGGTTCAGGATCAAAAACCAATTGCCATTGGTCAATCGAAAGGGGATGATATCCGAAAAACAGATGATAAGGGCAGGGGCTATCAGCCTATGATTTCAGGGGTTCACTCTAGTCAGATTTGGCAGGAGGGAGAGTCGCTTCATCTGCGGTTGAATTTTGAAGATGGTCTAGAAAGGGAGTATGTCTACCATGTGGTACCAGCGATACAAAATGAAAAAAGTTAAGGCTGGTGTCTTGCTTTACGCTCTCTTGATGGCAGCGATTTTTAGTCTCTTGCTTCAGTTTTACCTGCACCGTCAGGTTGCGGAAAGACGAATCTTAAAGACGAGTCAAGATCGCCTTCAGGCCTATGCTTTGGTGCAAATGGCTCTTGAAAAGAGAAAGAGTGATGAGAAGACATCAGAGATTCATTTAAAATCTGGAACTGTTCAGC
The DNA here is from genome assembly GCF_037890265.1 of Streptococcus sp. HCA-5024. Taxonomy (NCBI): domain Bacteria; kingdom Bacillati; phylum Bacillota; class Bacilli; order Lactobacillales; family Streptococcaceae; genus Streptococcus; species Streptococcus sp. HCA-5024. The sequence continues at coordinate 52,584 of NZ_JBBKBR010000005.1, read as the reverse complement.
TAAAGAAGGATACTGGTTTTCTTCATGCCCAGGCTGAGATGGATGGCGAAAGCTATGAGTTTGTCCTTCCAGTAAGGGAAGAAAAAGAAAGTAAGAAGAGCCAAAAAGAAAAGAAGAAGACACAGAAAGATAAGGAGAAGGCAGGGAGCGAAACGCCTTCTGAAGAGACGCTAAACGAGACCAAGGAACCATCAGAAAATAGCGAAAAAGACTAATTTTTGGTATGATAGGGTGCGGAGGAAATCATGAATTTCGAAAAAATTGAACAAGTCTATACCTATCTATTAGAAAACACTCAAAGTATTCAAAATGAATTGTCGACCAACTTTTATGACGCCTTAATTGAACAGAATGCCATGTATTTGGATGGCAAGACGAATCTAGACATCGTTAAAAACAATAGCAAAAAATTAAAAGAACTAGGTTTAAGTAAGGAAGAATGGCGCAGAGCCTACCAATTCCTTTTTATGAAAGCTGCTCAGACAGAACCTTTACAAGCGAATCACCAGTTCACACCAGATGCGATTGGTTTTATCATTACATTTTTGATCGATCAGTTGGCCAAAGGCGACCAATTGGATGTCTTAGAAGTGGGAAGTGGAACCGGAAATCTCGCTGAGACCATTGTCAACAATAGCCGCCTCACGATTGATTACTTAGGATTGGAAGTGGATGATCTCTTGATTGATCTATCTGCTAGTATCGCAGATGTGATGGAGTCTAGCGTTGTCTTTGCACAAGGCGACGCGGTGCGTCCACAAGTGTTGAAAGAAAGTGACTTGATCGTTAGCGACTTACCGATTGGCTATTATCCAGATGATGCGATTGCACAGCGCTATCAGGTGGCGAGCTCCGAAGGCCATACCTATGCTCATCACCTCATGATGGAACAGGCTCTGAAATACCTGAAACCTCAAGGAGTAGCCATCTTTTTGGCTCCAAATAACCTCTTGACGAGCCCTCAGAGTGATCTGTTGAAAGCTTGGCTAACAGACAAGGCTCAAATCCTTGCCATGCTGACCTTGCCAGAATCTCTTTTTTCAAATCCCGCCTATGCTAAGACGATTTTCGTCCTACGAAAACAAGAAGAAGAGTCTGTTCAGCCCTTTGTCTATCCGTTTACCGATCTCCAGGATCAAGACCAGGTGGTTCACTTTATGGAAAGTTTCCAAAACTGGTTAAAGGATAGTGAAATTTGATCAAAGATCTGATATAATAGAGGAAGTGAAAACGCTTAATGAGGTGAATATATGTCGAAAACAATTTCTATTAATGCAGGAAGCTCTAGTTTGAAATGGCAATTGTACCAAATGCCAGAGGAAACTGTTCTTGCAAAAGGGTTGATTGAACGGATCGGTTTGAAGGATTCTATTTCAACCGTTAAATTTGATGGACGCTCTGAAAAACAAGTATTAGATATCCAGGACCATACACAAGCTGTAAAAATTTTGTTGGATGATTTGATTCGCTTTGATATTATCAAATCCTACGATGAGATTACAGGTGTGGGTCACCGTGTCGTTGCTGGTGGAGAATACTTCAAGGATTCTGCCTTGGTAGATGACGAAGTCCTTCGAAAAGTAGAAGAATTGTCTTTGTTAGCACCTCTTCATAATCCTGCAAATGCAGCCGGAATTCGTGCCTTTAGAGAGATTTGTCCAAATATTACCAGTGTTGTGGTATTTGATACTTCTTTCCATACAACCATGCCGGAAAAAGCTTATCGTTACCCTCTTCCAACTAAATATTACACAGAAAATAAGGTCCGTAAGTACGGCGCTCATGGAACCAGTCATCAGTATGTAGCTGGTGAAGCTGCTAAACTTCTTGGAAAACCATTAGAAGAATTGAAATTGATCACCTGCCACGTTGGAAATGGTGTATCTGTTACAGCGGTTGACAAGGGAATCTCTGTGGATACCTCAATGGGCTTCACCCCTCTAGGTGGAGTCATGATGGGAACCCGTACAGGGGATCTCGATCCAGCGATTATTCCTTACTTGATGGAACATACAGAGGATTTCAATAAGCCTGAAGATATTAGCCGTATCCTCAATCGTGAATCAGGTCTTCTGGGTGTTTCTGGATCTTCTAGTGACATGCGGGATATCCATACAGCGATGCACAATGGAGATGAAAAAGCTAAATTGGCTTACGATATCTTTATCGATCGTTTGCAAAAATACATCGGTCAATACTTAGCAGTCTTGAATGGTGCAGATGCCATCATCTTTACAGCAGGAATCGGTGAAAATGCAGTAAATGTTCGTTCTTCTATTATCAATGGAATCAGCTGGTTTGGCTGCAAGGTCGACCCTGAAAAGAACGTCTTTGGAGTTGTCGGAGATATTTCTACAGATGATTCCCGTGTGAAGGTATTGGTGATTCCAACGGATGAAGAGTTGGTGATTGCGCGTGACGTTGAACGTTTCAAAAATCAGTAAACTGAAATAAAGTGAGAAGGCTGGAGGCGAAAGCCCCAGTCTTCTTATTTTATACAAGAAAGAGGTTGTCCATTGAAAAATATACAGTCTTTTATTCGAGAGCACCCATTATGTAAGAATGCCCTCTGGCTCCTTCTCTTTGTGCCCTTATTCTTTCTCTCCCAATTTCCCCTCATCGCCATGGTTTATTCCCTTCAAGAAGGAGTGGATGCAAGGTGGGTCACTATCCTCACTCTCTTGGTGACAGTGGCGGTGCTCTTTGTTTTTTATAAGGTCATCAAGATGAGCCCTCTGGAGAACTTAGATGTTCGGGTCATTACCTGGCCGGCTTTGGGGAGAAATTTTCTTTTTCTTCTCTTATTGATGGCTAATAACCTGCTCGCCTATCCCTTGTTGAAACAAGAGGCAGGTGGTACGACGGCAAACCAAGCGGCTCTGAATGAACTGCAATCTCATGCTCCTTTTCTTGCTATGGGTATGGTCGTGATCCTTGTCGCTCCGATTCTAGAAGAGCTGCTCTGTCGGGCCATTATCCCTCGTTTGATCTTTCGAGGGGCAGAACCAATCGGTTATCTAGCCGGTGCTCTCTTTTTTACTTACTTGCATGGACCTAGTACCCTAGGGGAATGGGTAGCTTACGGAGGCATGTCCTTGATCTTAACTTGGGTGGCTTATCGCTACAAGCGGATCGAGTACAGTATTTGCCTTCATATGACCTTGAACGCGCTGGCTTATTATTATCCGGTGGTCATACTCCTTTGTTTATTGCCAGTATGGAGAGTTTTCTTCCATGATAAATTATGATAAAATGGTAGGTACCAATGAGTTTTGATGCAGAACCATCCTACAGAAGGTCAGAAATCCGTATGGAGAGTAGACTCAGAGGTTTAGAACACTTGTTCTAGCCTCTTTTGTTCGCAATCATGCTGTAGGAAGGGAATCAAAGGAGAACGAAAATGATTGATAAAAAATGGCTGAGTGGCCAAGGGACCCTTCTTTGTGGGATCTTAAATGTCACTCCGGATTCATTTTCTGATGGCGGTAAGTATACGAGTGTGGATGCAGCCTTGCAGCAGGCGAGAAAACTGATCCAAGAAGGAGCTCAGATCCTCGATATTGGGGGAGAATCAACCAGACCAGGTAGTCATTATGTAGAGATCCAAGAAGAGATTGACCGTGTGGTTCCAGTGATCGAAGCCATTCGGAAAGAAAGTGATGTCTTGATCTCAGTGGATACCTGGAAGTCCCAGGTGGCGGCGGCGGCGCTCGAAGCTGGGGCTGATATTGTCAACGATATTACTGGTTTTCTTGGAGATTCTCAGATGGCTGCTGTGGTTGTGGAGCATGAAGCGAGCGCTATTCTCATGTTTAATCCAGTGATGGCAAGACCGCATCATCCAAGTTCCACTATCTTTCCACGTTTTGGTTTTGAACCAGTCTTTTCAGAGCAAGAACTTCAACAGATGGCTCAAGAACCGATTCAAGACTTGATGTGGACCTTCTTTGACCGCTCGCTTGCGGTAGCGAAAGCAGCCGGTGTCCAGATGGATCGTATTATGTTGGATCCTGGGATCGGATTTGGGTTGACCAAGCGCGAGAACTTACTCTTATTGCAAGAGCTAGAGACGATTCACCAAAAGGGCTATCCAATCTTTCTTGGAGTCTCTCGGAAACGCTTTGTGGTCAATATTATTGAGGAAGCTGGATTTGAGACAGATCCTGCAACGGAGACTGGTTTTTGGAATCGGGACCTGGCTTCGAGCCATTTGACGAGTATTGCAGCCAGTCAAGGAGTCGAAGTGGTGCGGGTGCATGATATTCCCCTACACAAGATGGCAGCCAGTCTGGGCCAAGCCATTTTCCAAGCCCAAGAGGCAGCAGATACTAATTTAAAACAATACAAGTAAATGAAGACAAAAGAACATCAGTTGGATCTTCGTTGGCTAGAAGCCTATCGTTCCCAAGATCCACATTTCGGCTTGGAGCGCATGGAAGCTCTCTTGGCGTTGAGAGGAAATCCTCACCTAGACTGTCGGGTCATTCATGTTGCGGGGACTAATGGCAAGGGATCTACCATTGCTACCTTGTCCCAACTTTTGAGGCAGGCAGGTTTACGCGTTGGAGTCTTTACCTCTCCTTATCTGATCCATTACAATGACCAGATCACCATTAATGGCGAAGCCATTTCAGATCAAGACCTGCAAACCTATCTGGATAGCTACCAACGGCTCTTGGAAGCTGAAGAATCAAGAGACATCTTTCAAGGTTTGACGGAATTTGAAGTGATGACGGCGGTCGCCTATGATTATTTTGCTCATGAGGAGCTGGATTATGTGATTATGGAAGTCGGTATGGGGGGACGACTAGACAGTACCAACGTCTGCCAGCCCGTTCTGACTGCGATCACATCGATTGGCTTGGACCATGTTGCTCTTCTTGGGCCAGATCTGGCTTCCATTGCCCGTGAAAAGGCAGGTATCATTAAGCCAGGAATTCCTCTGGTTCTAGGGAAATTAGAAGCAGAAGCTAGCCAAGTCATTGAAGGCATTGCGATTCAAGAGCAGGCACCGATAACAGCCTATGACAGAGATTACCAAGTTGAGCTAGAAGCCTCTTATCTATCGGGCCAATCCTTTTCTTATCACAGTTCCAAAAGAGAAACAGCTTCTTATCAAGTAGCACTCTTAGGTCATCACCAGGCCAGAAATGCAGCTCTTGCTATCAGTATCTGTGATGTGCTTTTTGAAAGAGAAGGGCGTGAACTCTTGTCAAAAGAGTTGGTAGATAAGGCTTTGCGTCAGGTTGTCTGGCCTGGTCGGATGGAAGTGATCTCTCGAAAACCCATGATCTTGCTGGACGGGGCCCATAACCCCCATGCCGTTGCGCCTTTGATCGCAAGTCTTCGAGAACTGTTCCCAAGTCAAAAAAAGACCATTCTTTTTACTTGCATCCGGACCAAAGCCTTAGAAGAGATGCTCATTCAGTGGCAGGAACTGGAAAATAGTCGCTTGATCCTCACGACCTTTGAAGATCCAAGAGCCTATTCTCAAGAAGAGATGACAGCTGCTGCAAACCACCACCAGCTTGAGGAAGTCAACTGGCGAGAATTTTTACAAAACTGGCAAGCTGGAGATGATGAGCTCCTCATTGTAACAGGATCGCTCTATTTCCTTAGCCAAGTACGACCTTATTTATTAAAAACAGAAAAATCCAACTAGGAGATGATATGGATACAAAGAAAATTGAAGAAGCAGTAAAAATGATTATCGAGGCAGTCGGTGAAGATGAGAACCGTGAAGGGCTTCAAGAAACCCCGTCCCGCATTGCAAAGATGTACCAAGAAATCTTTTCAGGACTAGGACAGACGGCAGAAGAGCACCTGTCTAAATCATTTGAAATCATTGATAACAATATGGTGGTTGAGAAGGATATTTTCTTCCATTCCATGTGTGAGCATCACTTTTTGCCGTTTTATGGAAAAGTGCACATTGCCTACATTCCAAATGGCCGTGTTGCTGGGCTTTCAAAACTGGCTCGTACGGTCGAAGTTTATGCTAAAAAACCACAGATTCAGGAACGATTGACGGTAGAAATCGCAGATGCCTTGATGGAATATCTTGGAGCGCAAGGTGCCCTTGTCTGGGTAGAAGCAGAACATATGTGTATGAACATGCGGGGTGTCCGTAAACCTGGGACTGCTACAGTGACAACTGCTGCGCGTGGATTGCTTGCGACAGATAAAGACTTGAAAAATGAAGCCTATAAACTCATGGGCCACTAATGGCTGGCTATAAGAGGTGAAGAGAGTGGATCAATTACGGATCAAGGACTTAGAGGTATACGCCTATCATGGTGTTTTTCCAGCAGAAAAAGAATTGGGACAACGCTTTGTCCTAGACCTATGGGTGGATTATGAAATGACCCGTGCTGCCCGCACAGGTGATTTGGAAGCTTCGATCCATTACGGGATCTTAGCGGAACAATTGACCGAGTGGATGCAGGCAGAAAAAATCGATCTGATTGAAACGGTGGCCTTTCAATTGGTGCAAAAGATTTTCGAAAGCTATGCCTTTGTAGAAAAAGTTCGTCTGGAGTTGAAAAAGCCCTGGGCTCCTGTTCCCTTGCCATTAGAGACTTGTTCTGTGACAATTGAACGGGAGAAAAAACGGGCCTTTATTGGGCTTGGCACCAATATGGGAGATAAACAACTGCAACTAGAGACGGCGCTAGAAAAACTCAAGGATCGAGGCATTCGCCTTCTTCAGACATCCACAAGGATTGAAACAGAACCTTGGGGAGGAGTGGAGCAGGACACCTTTTTGAATCAGGTGGCAGAAGTTGAAACCTGGATGACCCCAGAGGATTTATTAGAGACCTTACTTGCCATTGAGCAGGAAATGGGACGTGTTCGTGAGGTCAAGTGGGGGCCACGTGTGATTGATCTAGATCTGCTCTACATGGAGGACACCATTTGTTACAGTCCGAGCTTGATCTTACCGCATCCTTATGTGGCAGAACGTGCCTTTGTCCTAGAATCTTTGAATGAAATTGCTCCTCATTTTGTGGACCCTGTTCAAAGAAAGCCCATTCGCCAATTATGGGAGGCTGTCAAATAGTTTCTCTTCTTTGCATTATAAAAAAACAATCCCTCGAGCAGGGATTGTTTTTGTTTGTCTGAGTTTATTTACGATACAAGCGATCGTATTGGTAGACAGGGTCCATAGTGACGTTGATACCGAGCTTGCGAAGGACATTCTTGTCTTCGTCTGTTAGCATCACGGTTGAGTGGGCTTCGCTGCCTTTCAACTTGCCTAATTCTTGCATAGCAAGCTTAGCATCTTCGTTGCTCATGGCTGTAATGGCAAGGGCAATGAGGATCTCGTTCGAGTGAAGACGAGGGTTACGGCTACCCAAATGATTGATCTTCAAGCCTTGGATAGGTTGGACGTATTCTGGCTCGATTAATTTGGTTTCTTTATCAATATGCGCCAATTTCTTGATCGCATTGATCAAGAGGGCTGCCGTTGGACCAAAGAGATCAGAGGTTTTTCCGGTTACCATCTCGCCGTTTGGCAATTCAAGGGCCAAGGCTGGCTCACCTGTTTCTTCTTCTTTTTGGCGGGCAAGCACGGTCACTTTCCGATCATTTGGAGTAATGCCCAAATCATTCATCAAGAGCTCAATCTTCTTGACGGCTCCTTCACCGACACGTTCAGCTTTGACATCCAAGATGGTTTGGTAATAGCGACGGATGATTTCTTGTTGGGAAGCTTCAATCGCAGCGTCATTGTCCACAATGGCAAAGCCAACCATGTTGACGCCCATGTCTGTTGGAGAAGCGTAAGGGGAGGTTCCTAAGATGCGTTCCAACATGCGCTTCAAGACAGGGAAGATTTCGATATCGCGGTTGTAGTTGACCGTTGTTTCTCCATAGGTTTGGAGGTGGAAGGGATCGATCATATTGACATCGTCTAGATCTGCAGTCGCTGCTTCATAAGCCAAGTTAACTGGGTGGTGCAAAGGAAGATTCCATACTGGGAAGGTTTCAAACTTGGCATAACCTGATTTGATCCCATTTAATTGGTCATGGTACATATTGGACATACACGTTGCCAGCTTACCAGAACCAGGTCCAGGAGCTGTCACAACGACCAAATTGCGGCTAGTTTTGATGTAGTCGTTTTTCCCCATCCCTTCAGGAGAGATGATGTGGTCCATATCAGTCGGATAGCCCTTGATCGGATAGTGGAGATAAGAGGCGATCCCGCTCTTGTCCAGTTGTTTGCGAAAGGCGTCTGCTGCTGCTTGTCCAGCATATTGGGTGATGACGACAGAGCCTACAAAGATCCCTAATTCATTGAATTTGTCGATCAAGCGTAGCACTTCTTGGTCATAAGAAATTCCTAGGTCCCCACGGGCTTTTGAGTGCTCAATGTTGTTGGCGTTGATGGCAATGACAATTTCCACCTGGTCGCGCAATTCTTGGAGCAGCTTGATCTTATTGTCTGGTTCGTATCCAGGGAGGACACGAGCAGCGTGAAAGTCTTCTAACATCTTACCACCAAATTCAAGGTAGAGCTTGCCATCGAATTGGTTGATCCGCTCAATAATGTGGTCACGTTGCAAGTTCAAATACTTTTCAGAACTAAAAGCTTGTTTTTTCATGTAAAACTCCTGTATATAAGGGAAGGGTCTGCCACACAAATCCAAGGATGAGTGTTCCGTTCCCTACCATTTCATTCTTTCATATTATATCAGAAAACAGATGGAAGATAAAATATTCTAAGATACTTTCCTAAGATGAGGTTAGACATCATAGAATTTGATTGTTCAGGCATATTTTTTACATAAAATGACCTAAGTGATGCTAAACAAATAAAATGAGGTAGTCTATTAAGGTCATTGCAGGGTGCACTTAAACTTTCCGCTGTGAGAAAAGTGCCTGAAACGACTCAGTTTTAGGCACTCGGAATTATTGAGACCTCAGGCTCAATAATTAGTCTTGGAACTTCGGAGAAGTTCGCAGACGTCCGTACTCACCTAAGGAAAGTTTTTAAGAGGATTTTATCCTCGATCTGAAAGCCCCTTACGGGGCTTCAGATCGATGTTGTTTAATAGTGTTTGATCAAATCAACTGTAGAGCGATCCAATTTCTTAACCAATGCTTGTAAGAAGGCTTGCGCTTGTAAGAAATCATCCATGGCATAGAGGGTTTGGTGAGAGTGGATGTAACGTGCACAGACACCAATAGTGGTTGATGGGACTCCGCCGTTCTTCAAGTGTGCTGCACCTGCATCGGTACCACCTTTGGCACAATAGTATTGGAATTTGATGCCCGCTTCTTCAGCCGTAGTGAGCAAGAAATCCTTCATATTTGGTAGCATGATGTGACCTGGATCATAGAAGCGAAGCAGTGTTCCTTCCCCAATCGCTCCTTGGTCTCCAAAGACATCGGCTGCTGGCGAACAGTCTACAGCAAGGAAGATTTCAGGATCAAATTTAGTGGTTGAAGTGTGGGCTCCACGAAGTCCCACTTCTTCTTGAACGTTGGCCCCTACATAGAGTTCATTGTTTAAGGCTTGTCCGGAAAGGCTCTTGGCCAATTCGCTGACCATCAAGACGCCGTAGCGGTTATCCCATGCTTTAGAGATGACGTTTTTACCATTAGCAGTAAGAATCGCAGAGCTATCTGGGACCAAGGTATCTCCAGGACGGACTCCATAGCTTTCAGCTTCGGCTTTAGAGCTAAAGCCTGCATCAAAGACGATGTCGCTAATGGCAGGTACGGTTGGTCCACCTGTTCCACGTGTCAAATGAGGAGGAACAGATCCTGAAATAGCAGGGTATTCACGTCCGTCACGTGTAAAGAGTTTGAAGCGTTGGCTGCTGACGACCATCGGGTTCCAACCTCCGATTGGGACAACACGGAAAGTTCCGTCAGCTTTGATCTCGCTGATCATAAAACCAACTTCGTCCATGTGGGCAGCCACTAAGATACGAGGAGCATCGGCTGCCGTTGAGTGTTTGACCCCAAAGATCCCACCGAGACCATCTGTCACGATTTCGTCCACATGAGGGGTCAATTGTTGGCGCAAATAATCCCGTACAGGAGCTTCATGACCTGAGATAGCAGGGATTTCAGTTACTTCTTTGATTTTAGAAAATAAATCAGTCATAGGTTACCTTCTTTCTGATGCTATTTTATCACTTTTTCTACAAGGATGGTAGCGTTATTATGGAAATCAGACTCTAAAATCGGAGGGAGAGATCCAGCTTAGACCGTTGTCCCTCTGCTTATTTTGTGTTACAATAGGCACTATGAAAGCTAAAAAAATTATTTTGTCTAGTCTGGCTGTAGCAAGTGCAGGAGCTCTTGCGGCCGGTGTCTATAAAATTGCCAAAGATCAAAAGCGTCTCCGTACCCAAGAAGAGTTGGTAGCAGAAGTACGGGAGCAAATGGAAGCCATGGGGACGATTGCGACTCTGTATGTGGAACTCTACGAGTCTAGTGAAGAGCGCTTAGTAGGTGGTGTCATTTTTGAAGATGAGCGCCATTACCGCTTTGTCTATGAGGATGGTCTCTTGCATTACGAAGAGGAAAAACTATGATTACACCAAATTCTCTAGAAGAAATTGCTTCTTATGTAGAGCAAGAGGGCAAGAAAGTGTTTGTCTTTTCAGCAGATTGGTGTGGGGATTGCCGTTACCTCAAACCTTTTTTGCCGGAGATTGAGGCTGAAAATCCCGAATTTACCTTTATCTTGATTGACCGCGATGCCTATATGGATCTGGCGAAAGTCTGGGATGTTTATGGGATCCCAAGTTTGGTGGTTCTGGAAAAGGATAAGGAAATCGGTCGGTTTGTCAATCGGGATCGGAAAACTAAAGCGCAGATTACAGCATTCTTAGCAGGATTAAAATAGGAGAAAATCATGATTGTAACATACAACAAAGAACAAGTCGGCGATGTCTTGATGTTGACCCTGAAAAATAGTGGGGAAGCCAAGCTCGCGGTGGAGAGAAAAGGAAAAGTGGCTCGTGTTTACCGTGAGGACAACCAAGAAACCGTTGCCTGGAATATCTTTGATGCCTCATCTTTCTTCGCCATCGAAGGCAAGGGCCAAGTCTTTTTGACAGATGAGCAAGTAGCTCGTTTGAACCAAGAATTGGAAAGAGAAGGCTTCGCAGAACGTTTAGTCAATGATCGGGAACCAAAATTTGTGGTGGGAGAAATCCTTGAAATGGTAGCCCATCCAGATAGTGACCACTTGAATATCTGCCAAGTAGCAGTTGGACCAGATAAGACGGTTCAGATCGTAGCTGGAGCTCCAAATGCGCGGGTGGGTCTAAAGACCATTGTCGCTCTTCCAGGTGCTATGATGCCGGATGGCAGCTTGATTTTCCCAGGGGCCCTTCGTGGTGAAAAAAGTTATGGCATGATGTGCAGTCCGCGTGAATTGCACTTGCCAAATGCTCCTCAAAAACGAGGCATTATTGAATTGGATGATGCAGAAGTAGCAGGGACACCTTTTGATCCTGCTCGTCACTGGCACGAATAAAGAGAAGAATCTAGGATGTTTTGGATCCTAGATTTTTTTGATTTTGGTTTGTCACCTCCATTTTTTGAAATTTTTTCGAATAAATAGATAGGAGGTAAATGATGTATAATAAAGTTATTTTAATCGGTCGCCTAGTAGCGGCCCCAGAATTGCATAAAACCAGCACAGACAAATCCGTTGCCCGAGTGACCGTTGCGGTCAATCGTCGCTACAAGGACCAAAACGGGGAGCGAGAGACTGATTTTGTCAATGTGGTTGTCTGGGGGAAATTGGCTGAAACCATGGCTAGTTATGCCAGTAAAGGGAGCTTGATCTCTTTGGATGGAGAGATTCGGACACGCCGCTACGAGAAAAATGGGGTCATGCAGTATGTGACAGAGGTCCTCTGCCAAAGTTTTCAGTTGCTAGAGAGTCGCGCTCAGCGAGCGATGCGTGAAAATGGTGGAACGGGAGATTTAGCCGATATCATCTTAGAAGAGGAAGATCTTCCTTTTTAGAAACAAAAAAGAAAGCTGGTTCGTTTATAGACCAGCTTTTTTTGATACTTGGTAGGGATTTCATTCGGAAACTAGTCTTTTAAAAATAAAGCAAAAATATGCATCTGTACAATAAAAGCCAGCATTTATCTTGAAAAAGTAGTAAAATAAAGTAATATATATTCAAAATTTTCAGAAAAGGAACGGAGTTTGAAAGGAAAAGAAGATAGAAATGAACGGTTGAAATGGCTGATAAAACGGGTTCTACTGGTGATTCCAGTGGCCTGCCTCCTCTTGTGGATCTATGCCGTTTGTCAAACCAGTAGCATCAAGGATCAGACCAAGATCGGTGTCACCTATATGACCATGAACAATGAGTTCTATAAAAGTATTCATTCGGAAATTAGTCGAATTGCCGATGAGAGAGGGGCTCTTGTATCTGTTCGAGATCCGGAATTGGATGAAAAAAGGCAGAGCCAGCAGATCGATGATTTTTGCGCCCAAAAAGTAAATGTGATTGTGATTAATCCGGTCAAAGGGGATAGTCAGCCCATTTTAAGGGCTCTTAAAAAAGCTAGAAAACAAGGAATTAAGATCATTGCAGTTGATACCCAGCTCAAGCATTTTAAGCCGGATGCCAGCATTGTCTCCGACAACTACCAAGCAGGAGTCTTGATTGCGAAAGAGTTGATGAAACGCTCTTCAAATGCTCGGATCCTTCTCTTGGAGCATAAGGGGACTGTTTCGGCAGATACGCGGATTCAGGGATTTAAGGATACCATCAAAGGACATGGGTCTTATCAGATCATCTCGGAACTAGAAACCAAGGGTCAGACGGAGATCGCCATGCCCGCTGTCCGTAAGTTTTTGCAGTCAGGGGGGAATGTCGATACTCTAGTCGCCTTGAATGACCGTTCAGCTATAGGAGCTTTAGCAGCGATCAAGGAGCAAGGAATCACCCATCCCATTGCGATCTATGGGATTGATGGCTCACCAGATATGAAAGCCTTGCTACACTCGACAGATGATGTCGTAGGAACCGTTGCCCAGTCTCCGTTGAAGATGGGAGACCGCGTGATGGAGGTCATCCAAGATATGACGGCTGGGAAAAGCTACCAAAAAGAGATAACCATTCCGGTGCAAATGATGACAAAGGAAAACATCGATCACTTTGATGTGAATGGGTGGCAGTAATGAGAAAATTTAGAGGTGTGAGATACAGTTTGGCCATCCTGATGGTCGTGAATTTTATCGCTGTGATGCTCAACAGTATCATCTATCTTCAAGCAACCAACTATATCATTGCCCAACGGCAAGCTTCTCTATTAGTAGAACGCTTAGAGCGTATTCCTTTTGCGCCCTCTACAACTTTTTGGTTGTCTGCGCTCTTATTTGCTGGAATTGCCTTGATCTCCATGAGTCGTTACCGGTCTCAAACGAGTCGATGGTCCATTTTTGATAAGTGGAACATTCTGGAGATCCTCCTGATGTTGCTCTTGATGTGGGTCCAAAATGTAGCTTATAACGGGCTTATTCTATTGGTTTTTGCGGATATCTTCTATGGTTCCAAAGAGTTGAATACCAAGCGAGACCGCAAGTATTGGTTTGCCTTTATCCTAGTAAGTTTCTTGATGCTCCTTGTGACCAATTCAGACGTCTTTTCGCTTTTCTTTCCGATACCTTCTCTTGATGTCTATATTCATTTTTATCCTGCCTCCATTCGGATTCTGGCCTTTTTCTTGAAGAATTCCCTCTATGCCTTGAATATGGTGCTCTTCATTATTTCGCTTTTGTTCTATATTATGAATGTCCTTGCGGAAAACCACGAAGTGGAAGAAGAGTTGGCCATGGTTTCGAAGGTCAATACGGAGTTGAACAACTATATGGCCTTGTCTGAGAAAATTGCAGAAGATCGGGAACGTAAGCGGATTGCTCGGGAGATTCACGATACCTTGGGGCATGCTCTAACAGGGATCTCGGCAGGGCTGGATGCTGTCGGAGTCTTGATTGATATCGATCCCAATCGGGCAAAAGAGCAGGTAAAAAGCGTATCAGAAGTTGTCCGGGAAGGGATTCAAGATGTGAGAGGCTCTCTTAACCGCCTCCGTCCAGGTGCCCTTGAGGGACGAACCCTCAAAGATGCTTTGGAAAAGATGATCCGCGAGTACCAGACGCTTTCTAACTTGCAGGTTGATTTACACTATGAATGGGTCGATGTCGATATGGACGTCATGATTGAAGATACGATCTTTCGTGTGATCCAAGAGTCTATGACCAATGCGGTTCGCCACGGTCATGCCAGTCAGATGAGCCTTCATTTTTTTGAGAATGAAGAAGATTACCTGATCGAGTTGCAGGACAATGGGGTTGGGTTTGAAACCTTGACCTATGGCTATGGGCTCAAGCAGATGATGGAGCGCATTTCCATCCTAGGAGGACAGCTTCAATTTGAAAGTCGCGATGGATTTTTCACGCGCGTCAGTTTACCGAAATATAAAGAAGGGAGATAGAGATGGTGATAAAAGTAATGGTGGCAGATGACCAGGCCTTGATTCGAGAATCTCTGAAAATTATTTTGTCAGCCCACCCCGATATCGAAGTGGTGGCCACAGTGGAAGATGGGAATCATGTCTTGTCGAGCATTCCACAGACACATCCTGACCTGATCTTAATGGATATTCGGATGCCAGGCATGGATGGGGTTTTGGCGACAAAAGAAGTCAAAGAGCACTATCCGGATATCAAAATTATTATTTTAACGACCTTTGACGATGATGAATTTATCTATAGTGCACTCAAGTATGGTGCTTCAGGTTATCTTTTAAAGGGAGCCTCGACAGAGGAACTCTATGAAGCGATTAAGGTGGTGTATCAAGGCGGAGCCATGATCAACCCGAATATCGCTAGTAAAGTCTTTCAAATTTTCTCACAAATGGCCAAAACCAACTTCTCTATTGCTGTGGATGAGGACAATGTCAAGGATTTGAGCACGACGGAATGGCGCATTATCCAAGAAGTCGGCTATGGGGAGTCCAATAAAGAAATTGCGGCCAAACTTTTCTTATCAGAAGGAACCGTGCGCAATTACTTATCAACGATTTTGGCGAAATTAAACCTACGAGATCGAACGCAATTAGCGATCTGGTCAGTCCAAACAGGAGTGA
This sequence comes from Streptococcus sp. HCA-5024, assembly GCF_037890265.1. Taxonomy (NCBI): domain Bacteria; kingdom Bacillati; phylum Bacillota; class Bacilli; order Lactobacillales; family Streptococcaceae; genus Streptococcus; species Streptococcus sp. HCA-5024. The sequence continues at coordinate 37,441 of NZ_JBBKBR010000005.1, read as the reverse complement.
CGAGACGTGATTTTTCTAAAGGAAATACAGAATGAAATTGAAGCGAAAGCATCTTTGTTGGGGGATCGGTCTCCTTGTTGTGCTCTGTACGAGCGCGGGTTTCTATTGGTGGAAACAGCAACCGACCGTACTCCATATCGGCGTTTATGCAGGTTCTAGCTGGGATGTGCCGACCAGTCAACGTTCCCATGCCTTGGATCGTGCGATTGAAAAATTTGAAAAGTCCCATCCCCACGTCCGTGTAGAGTATGAAAACGGGATTCCGCAGTCAGATTATTCAGACTGGCTCTCTGAAAAGATTGTCTCAGGAAAGACACCGGATGTCTTTATGGTCTCTGAGCAAGATCTTTCCTTATTAGCAGCGCGGGGCGTATTAGAAAAGTTAAACGGCTATATGGATCGAAAAGATCAAGCTGCCTTTTATCCCGTTGCCTTTGAATCCGGTGTCTATCTGGGGCAAACCTATGCCTTACCTTATGAAAGCAATCCGATTTTGATGTGTGTCAATAAAGATCTCTTGGATAAAGAAGGTATCGCGGTTCCCAAAGAAGGCTGGACCCTTGAAGAGTTCTATACGATTTGCAAGAAACTAACCAAAGATACCAATGGAGATGGGCAATTGGACCAATTTGGAAGCACAGAATACACCTGGAAAGAAGCCTTGGCGGCAAATGGAGGTCATCTCTTCCAAGGTGGCATGCTCAAGCTGACAGCTCCAGAAGTGAAAGAGTCTTTGACTTTTCTGCAAAAATTGGAAGATCTAAATAAAAATTACAAGGTGAGCTCTAAAGATTTTGACCAGGGGAAAGTCGCCTTCTATCCCATGACCTTGGCCCAATATCGGACCTATAAACCTTATCCCTACCACGTTTCAAAATATTCAAACTTCACCTGGACCTGTATCCCGATGCCTGCTAAGTCAAAAACGACCAAGGCAACCTTAGTCACGACGACTTCTTTTGCTATGTCAGCTCGGAGTTCTCATTCCAAGTTGGCTTGGGAATTGATGCAACTCTTAACAGAGGATCCAGAAATTCAACAAACCCTCTTTGCTCAATCCCAAGGGATCTCTGTCATGCCACAGGTCGTCAAGAGTCGCTCTAGTAAAGACCTTCTGCAGGTGGATGATTTTGGAACAGATTCCTTGACCAATCAGACCTTGAACCGCATCATGGAACAAGCTGTTGAAAGTAGTCCGAAAAATGTCTCAAAAGAGGTGTTAGAAAAGCTAGACTACTTGATTGGTAATGCCTTGCGCGATCAGGATGTCGAGAACCGCTTGCCTCAAATTCAGAGGGAGATTGAGAGTAGTCTACAGGTAGGAGTTTAGAGTAAAATAAGATGGCATTTTGTCAAGTGACAGATGTCATTTTTTTATTGCTAAATGTCATATTAGGAATGTGACATTTGACAATGTAAAAACGCTTTCAAATAATCTACAATAGAGTCAAATAAAGGAGGCGTAGAAAAATGAAATACCTCGTTTTGGTCAGTCATGGCGGACTGGCAGAAGGTCTAAAAACATCACTAGCCATGTTTGCTGGTGACAAGTTGGATCAGGTCATCGCAGTTGGACTCAAAGAAGGAAAATCAGTTGATGACTTCGCAGTTGATTTCAGAGAGAGCATTTCAGGATTGACAGCTGATGATTCTGTTTTGGTCTTGGCAGATATCGTAGGTGGTAGTCCATTAACCACTGCAGCCACGGTTCTAGAAGAAGCTGGAAAGCTCGATGGAGCCTTGATTCTTGGTGGGATGAACCTCACCATGGCCTTGACGGCAGTTGTGATGAAGGATGTGTTGGATGGAGACGATTTGTCAGCCACCATCTTATCAGAAGCACGATCTGCACTACAGCCTTTTGAAATTTCAGCCGCTGGTGCTGAAGAAGATGATGACGATATTTAATAGGGAGGTACCTTATGGTAGTAACATTTGTACGGATTGATGACCGCATGATTCACGGTCAAACAGTCACACGCTGGGCAAAGGAAAAACCATGTGATGGTTTGATTGCCGTAAATGATGCAGCAGCATCAAACAAGGTTTTGATCCAAGCTTACAAAGGCGCATCAGACAAGAAAACCTTTGTATGGACAAAGGAAGCTTTTAAAGAAAAATCAGCAAAAGTAACAGAATCAGATAGTCGTTACTTCTTGATTACCAAAAATCCAATCGATATGAAGGAAATTTTGGTCGACCAAGGGTTTGTCCCAGGTGATGTTAAAGAAATCATTGTTGGCCCTGCAAATGATCGTCCTGGAGCTGTAAAATTGGGAAATAACCAATCCATCACTCAGGAAGAAGCAGAAGCCTTCCAAGCCATTCAAGCAGCAGGCTACAAGGTGAAATTCCAATTGTTGCCAGATGTTTCCATCGGGTATTGGGATGATTTCAAATCAAAATTTGGTTTTTAAAACTAACAGTCTGATCTGTTAGGTAAATAAATTTACAAACAAAAGGAGCGTTTGTTATGACAATTTCATGGATTCAAGCAATCTTGCTTGGTATTTTCGCCAGCTTGTCTTCAATGCCTGGTATGGGAGGTTCCAGTATCGGGAACTATACACTCGGTCGTCCTTTGATCGGTGGGTTGATTTCAGGTTTAATTCTTGGAGATGTGACAACCGGTATTATGGTCGGGGTTGCCCTTCAAGTCGTTTATATCGCCTTGGTAACACCTGGTGGTACCGTATCTGCCGATGTGCGTGCCATCTCTTACATCGGTGTTCCTCTTGCTATCTTGTTTGTGCATGCTAATAACATCACAGATGAAGCAGGAATCGCCGCAGCTGCAGCTCCAATCGGTGCAGCCGTTGGGACAATTGGTACAGTTCTTTTCTACGGTACCGCTACTATGAACTTGGTTTGGCAACACATTGGTTGGAAAGCCGTTGAAGAAGGAAACTTCAAAAAACTCTACGCAGTTGACTGGGTTTACCCTTGGATCTCTCACTTCCTCTTCTCTTTCCTTCCAACAATGATTATCACCAAATACGGTGAAAACATGGTTGATTTGATGAAACAATACCTTCCTATGGATGGTTACTGGATGAAAGCCCTCTTTACAGTCGGTGCTCTTCTCCCATGTGTCGGTATTGCCATCTTGTTGAAACAAATTGTTACAGAAGCAACTGACTTCATTCCATTCTTTGTTGGATTTACCTTGGCAAAATCTCTCGGATTGAACTTGGTATCCAGTGCCGTTGTTTCATTAATCTTTGCAGTAATCTACTATGAACTTGAAGTGATCAAATCGATGAAAGCTGCTCCAGCCGGAGTGGTGGACCAAGACGATGATGAGGAGGATATTTAAAATGGCTGATAGAAAGAAAATTTCAAAGAAAACATTAGCAAAAGCATTCCATCATTGGTATTATGGTCATTTGACTTGTTTCTCTCAAGAACATATGCAAACCTTCGGGTACTTGACTTCTATGCTTCCAATCGTAGAAGAAATGTATGACACAAAAGAAGAACAAAAGGATGCTATGCAAACCTATACGGCCTTCTTCAACACTGAACCACAACTTGGATCTCTTGTTGTAGGGATCACAGCTGGTTTGGAAGAAGCGCGTGCAAACGGAGATGCAGTAGATGGCGAAACCATCAACGGTATGCGTGCCGGTTTGATGGGACCAATCGCTGGTATTGGTGACTCATTGGTCGTTGGTACCTTGATTCCAGTTCTCTTAGGGATTGCCCTTGGTCTTTCTAAAGGTGGTAACGTCGCTGGTGCTCTCTTCTACATCGTCGTATGGAACCTCTTAGTCTACTTTGGTATGCGCTTTGCCTTCTTCAAAGGTTACCAATTAGGGGATAAAGCCGTTGAATTCCTTGTAGGACCAAAAGGACAAGCTCTTCGTAAAGCGATCAGCGTTGTCGGTGGTATGGTTATCGGTGCCGTAGCAGCTACTTGGGTATCTGTTACAACAGCCCTTCAATTCAAGAATTCTGAAGGAAAAGTCTTCTTGAACATCCAAGAAAAGATCGATGGTGTTTATCCAGGTCTCTTGACAGCAGCCTTCATCACTCTTTGCTGGTGGTTGATGTCTAAGAAAAAAATTTCACCAAACAAAGTCATGTTACTTCTCGTTGTAGTGGCTTTGATCGGTGTTGCCCTTGGTATCTTTGACCCACATCTTAAATACTAAGGTCAAGAAAAAACGAATTTGCTAGTAGGAGTTTTTGAGAATGAAGTGAATGGACCTCCTTTATTTGCACTTCATTCTCAATTTTTATCAGGAGGAATCCCATGGTTACAAAACAAGAACTTGTCAATGGATATGAAACAGAAATCAAGTACCAACGCCACATGCTTGAAAACCTTGGTCGTTGGTTCAGCTTACTCTTTATCATTGCCAGTATTGGTGTGGTATTGATCTATCTCTTTCACAAAAGTTTCCTCCCACTCTTGATCCTCGGGATTTTACTAGCCTTGGTTGGAATTTTAGGCATGATTGTTTTTGGATATGGCATCTACCGCGGTCGGATCAATCTTCAAAAAGTGATCGATGATTTCAATCAAAAATTGACAATTTTAAATTGATATTTTAGAAACATCTCATTTATTTTTGAGGTGTTTTTTTCTTGACTATTTCTGACCAAGTGATACAATAGAAACATAAGTTAGCACTTGTGTATAGAGAGTGCTAAAAACACGTATGGAGGAATGAACATGTTAAAACCATTAGGAGACCGTGTGGTCTTAAAAGTAGAAGAAAAAGAACAGACTGTTGGAGGTTTTGTCCTCGCAGGTGCGAGCAAGGCCGATACAAAAACAGCTGAAGTGGTTGCCGTTGGTGAAGGTGTGCGTACCCTAAGTGGTGAACTCATCGCTCCAGCTGTAAAAGCAGGAGACCACGTTTTGGTTGAAAGCCATGCAGGAATTGAAGTGAAAGATGGGGAAGAAACCTACACCATCGTTGGAACAGCAAACATTCTTGCAATTGTAGAGTAAGAGAAGAAAGAGGTAAGAGAAATGGCAAAAGATATTAAATTTTCATCTGATGCACGTTCTGCAATGGTCCGTGGTGTCGATGTCTTAGCAGATACAGTGAAAGTTACGTTGGGCCCTAAAGGGCGCAATGTGGTTCTTGAAAAATCATTTGGTTCACCCTTGATCACAAATGATGGGGTGACCATCGCAAAAGAAATTGAATTGGAAGACCATTTTGAAAATATGGGTGCTAAATTGGTGTCAGAAGTGGCTTCTAAGACCAATGATATCGCAGGTGACGGTACAACGACCGCAACGGTCTTGACTCAAGCTATCGTCCGTGAAGGGATCAAAAACGTCACTGCAGGTGCTAACCCAATTGGCATCCGCCGTGGGATCGAGACCGCTGTTGCAACAGCAGTAGAAGCTTTGAAAAACAATGCGATCCCAGTATCAAGCAAGGAAGCCATTGCTCAAGTAGCTGCTGTGTCTTCTCGTTCTGAAAAAGTCGGTGAGTACATCTCTGAAGCCATGGAAAAAGTTGGTAAAGATGGGGTCATCACGATTGAAGAGTCTCGTGGAATGGAAACAGAACTGGAAGTCGTTGAAGGCATGCAGTTTGACCGTGGTTACCTCTCACAATACATGGTCACTGATAATGAAAAAATGGTGGCAGACCTTGAAAATCCATACATTTTGATTACTGACAAGAAGATTTCAAATATCCAAGAAATCTTGCCATTGTTGGAAAGCATTCTTCAAAGCAACCGTCCACTCTTGATCATCGCAGATGATGTCGATGGCGAAGCTCTTCCAACACTTGTCTTGAACAAGATCCGCGGTACCTTTAATGTCGTAGCTGTTAAGGCACCAGGATTTGGTGATCGCCGCAAAGCCATGCTAGAAGACATTGCCATCTTGACAGGTGGTACAGTCATTACAGACGATCTTGGTTTGGAATTGAAAGATGCAACCATTGAAGCCCTTGGTCAAGCAGCTAAAGTTTCAGTCGATAAAGACAGTACCGTCATTGTCGAAGGTTCTGGTAACCCAGAAGCGATCGCTAACCGTGTGGCGGTCATCAAGTCACAAATCGAAACCACAACCTCTGAATTTGACCGTGAAAAATTACAAGAACGTTTGGCCAAATTGTCTGGTGGTGTTGCCGTGATCAAGGTTGGTGCTGCAACAGAAACAGAATTGAAAGAAATGAAACTCCGTATCGAAGATGCCCTTAATGCGACTCGCGCAGCCGTTGAAGAAGGAATCGTTGCCGGAGGTGGTACAGCTCTTGTCAATGTTATCTCTGCAGTCGCAGCCCTTGAATTAGAAGGAGATGAAGCAACCGGACGCAATATCGTTCTTCGTGCTTTGGAAGAACCTGTGCGCCAAATTGCTCACAATGCCGGTTACGAAGGATCTATTGTGATTGATCGCTTGAAAAATGCCGAAGTCGGAACAGGTTTCAATGCTGCAACAGGTGAATGGGTGAATATGATTGATGCAGGAATCATCGACCCAGTTAAAGTGAGCCGTTCAGCCCTTCAAAACGCCGCTTCCGTAGCGAGTCTGATCTTGACGACCGAAGCAGTCGTAGCCAACAAACCAGAACCAGCAGCCCCAGCAGGACCAGGAATGGATCCAAGCATGATGGGTGGGATGATGTAAGACACTTAGTCTAATGGGTGCTGAAGCACCTCATTAGACTACGGCAAGCACCATGGTGCCTTACCGAAGTGTCTTACTAGCTCAAAGGGAGGAAAATATCGTTCCTCCTTTTTTATCGTGCTTTGGAATTTTCATGTGTTGTGGAATAATATTTTTATTTTAAATTTTGTAACAGAAATGATAAATACTAATTAAAGAGGACTTGCGTAGATGCTTGGGAATCCGGTGTTTGCGGGGTTTTCGGGCGGAGGAATATTTGCCAACAAATTGCAATACAAATTAACTGATTTTGTAATAATTCTAGTGTATACTAGTAAGAGTAGATCACAGGTCTACATTGTTGCAAGGGGAGAACTTCCCACATACATGTCTATTGACAATAAAACTTGATCGTAATATCGCTGCTAGTAAAATGAGAGTTTGAACATAGCGTAGATTTTATCGACCTTTTTCATATTAAAAAATATTTTTCAAATTCCCCTTGCGCAAGCTCTTCCGGATTCCTCCGGGAGAGTTTTTTTGTTAAGAAAAAAAGTAGAAGGCCTTTGAGTCTCCTTTGAAAGAGTGGCTTAGCAGGCATCATTTATGGTAAAATAGAACATATTCGTAGAGGGGAAGGAGTGAGGACTTTGTTGAAGATTTTTGTGTTAGAAGATGAATGGATCCAACAATCGCGTATCGAAGTGGTCTTGCAGGATCTCATCCGTCAAAAATCCTTGCAATGCAAAGCGCCAGAAGTGTTTGGGAAGTCAAGTCAGTTGCTGGATGCTATCACAGAGAGAGGCGCCCATCACCTATTCTTTTTAGATATCGAGATTAAAGGTGAGGAGAAAAAAGGACTGGAGATCGCAAAAGAGATTCGTAAGAAAGATCCCCATGCGACCATTGTCTTTGTCACCACTCACTCTGAATTCATGCCCATTACCTTTCAGTACAAAGTAGCTGCCTTGGATTTTATCGATAAAACGCTGGGTGAGGAAGAGTTCAAAGAGAGAATCAGCTCAGCCATCGATTATACCTTGGAGCAAGCTGGGACCACGATTGCGCAAGATGCCTTTACGTTTGAGAGTGCGATGGCGCGTGTACAAGTTCCTTTTAATAAGATTTTGTATGTTGAAACGTCTCCAACCATTCACAAGGTCATTTTACACACCCAGGAAGAGCGCTTGGAATTTTACGCTAGTATTACCGATATCGAAAAAGCAGATCCCCGCTTGTATCGGTGCCACCGCTCCTTTGTGGTGAATCCGCAAAATATTACGAAGATTGATAAAGAAGCCAAGAAAGCTTTTTTTGAAAATGGGGACAATTGCTTGATCTCACGGACCAAGTACAGAGGCTTACTGGAAGCTTTGAAAAAATAGAGGGAGAAAGAATTGCTGTTAGATGTTCTAATATTTTACCTAAAGTTCTTCGTCAGCATGCTGATCTATCGTCATATCAGTAGACAAGAGTTCACCTTGCGCTGGCTCTTTTTGTGCCCCTTCTTCTTTGCAATTATCTTTACCCTTGTGCCACCGGTAGGCTTTTTTGGCTATTTCTTAGTATTTATTGCCTATAGTTTCTACCGAAATCGTAACATACGACACCTTTTGAATATTTTTTACGGGCTCTACCCGGTTGTCATGGAGAGTCTCATTGCGCGTCTCTTAGCCTTTTATGTCTTTCCAATGTTAGGGATCGTACTTGTTCATGAGGCATCTGTCAGCTGGTATGATGCTCTACTTGAATTGCTGGTCTTTCCTGTTTATATAGGAATCACTAAATTGTTAAAACTAGATTTTACAGATTTAAAAGTAGGGTTTCAACGGCAGTATTTTAATCGTTTCTTACTTCCAATGGATCTTTCTATGTTTGTGTATTTAGTCAGTGTTGTAGGTCTGGTGGTTTTTGAGGATGCTATTCCGCATGCAGATGCTTTACGGGAACAGTTAAATAGTATTTATTTGATCTTATTTTTTATGATGCTCTTGTATTTCAATGCAGTGTCCAAAGAACGATTGAAACAAGAGATTCTAGAGCAAAAAGATAGGCAACTGCAGGAGTTAGCCACCTATAGCCAACACGTCGAAATGCTCTATGGGGAGATTCGTGCCTTTCGTCATGATTACCTGAATATTTTAACCAGTCTCAAGTTAAGTATTGAGCATGAAGATCTCAAGGGGATCAGGGAAGTCTATGAGAACGTTCTTCGAGAGAGTGGCCAACAATTTTACGATAGTAAGTTTGATATTGCCAAACTCAGTCACATTGAAAATCCAGCTGTAAAAAGTGTTCTGTCCGCAAAATTATTGGAGGCTCAAAATAAAGGGATTGGGATCTCTGTCGAGATCGATGAACCTGTTCGAGATTTATTCATCGAGGTTTTAGATTTCATCACCTTCTTATCCATCCTTTGTGACAATGCTATTGAAGCGAGTCTCGAATCAGAGGACCCACAGCTGACCCTTGCCATGCTTCAGGAGACGAACTCCCTTATTTTAATAGTTGAAAATAGTACAAAAGCTGAAAAAATAGAGTTAGCGAGAATTTTTGAAAAGGACTACTCGAGTAAAGGAGATGGCCGCGGTCTTGGCTTGTACAAGATCCAACAATTACTGGAAAAGTATCCCAAAACGACAGTGTCTACCAAGAGTTCAAACTACCGATTTACCCAGAGCCTGACCTTTTGGAAGGAATAATAGAAGAGAGAGTGGGACAGAAATCGGTCATTCGTTAGAATTCGATTTCGTCGTCCCACCTCCGCACAGTTGAGTAGGGCTGTAAAAGCTGATGAAATCAGCGTAGTAGAGCCCACTCAACCACTGCGCCTTGCTCGACAATCCAAAAATAATTGAGAGGCTAGGACTTTTGTCCCAGCCTCTTTTTTGACCATTCACGACGATTTTTTGACAGATTCTGACAGAGAGCCTCCAAGGCTTTCTCTTTGACGTATAATGGACACAAGATCAATAAGAAAAGAGGGATCCTATGTTTCAGGTAGCATCTATTACAAAATCGTTTAAGGAGAAAGCTGTATTAAAGGGGGTGTCTTTTTCGATAGAAGAAGGAGACAAAATTGCCTTGCTGGGAAATAATGGAGCAGGTAAAAGCACCCTGTTCAACATTATCGCTGGACAGCTCCAGGCTGATTCGGGGACGATAAAGACTTCGCTTGATTTTCAAAGAGAGATTGGGATGATGCCTCAGGGGGATCTGCTCATCGAGGATCTAACCGTTGCTGAATTTGTCGAATTAAAAAGTCGGATGAATCAGCTGAAGCAGGCTGATATCAATGGACTCTTAGAGATGGTTGAATTGAGAGAATCTAGAGAGCAGATGGTGGGAAGTCTTTCTGGTGGTCAAAAGAGACGCTTGTCCTTGTTGCTAACTATTTTGAATCATCCAAAGTTGATTTTTTTAGATGAGCCAACGACTGGGATGGACTTGGAAGCAGTGGATAACTTTTGGAAATTGCTGGAGCAGCAAGAGTTTACATCTGTTGTGGTGACCCATGATTTTAACCAAATTGATGCCTTTTTTACAAAAGTCCTGATTTTAAAAGAGGGTCGAATTGCTGCAACAAAGGCTGTTGAGGACATTCACCAGGCTGGTCAAACCATTGAGCAGTATTTCCGAGAAGAGATGAATAAAGGAAGGGAACAAGCATGAAAAAGATTCAATTAAAACAAGTTTTACGAAATAAGCGCTTTGTATTATTCACCATTATTTTACCCATAGGCTGGTATATCTTCTTTTATCAGCTTCAAAAAGGGATTTCACCAAGTATTTTATTAGGCATTGCTGTATTTATCGGGGTCATTGGCAATAGCCTTGCAACTTTTAGTAAGCGAATCGCCTCAGATATCGGTTTTTATTCTTTTGAATCCCGCTTTACAAACTATAGCGTCAAGCACTATTTATGGGATCAATCGATTGTACAACTGATTCTGAACAGCCTGATCTTTTTAGCGGTGCTAGTAGTTGCTGTCCTAGGTTTTCACTTTCCAGTGACGACTAGCCTGTTGGTACAATTTTTCCTCTTATCTTTGATGGGGATCTACTTTAGTGTGATTGGCTTTGTACTTGGGGTGAGGGTAGATGCCAAGACGATTGATACCATTGGCTTTCCAGTTATTATTTTAGCAGCCATGACCATTATTCCCTTTGATGCGCTTGGTGCAAGTGGAGGATTTATGGACTTGGTTGGCAAGCTACAACGGGTTTTCCCAGGCTATTATTATACAAAGCTGATCCAAGATTTGACTGAGAAACAAACGATTGATGCCACCCAAATAGCGCTCTTTGTTGCCGTATTTGGATTGAATTTGCTATTTTTCTATCTGCTCGTACCCAAAGGGGAAATGGGGAACTAAGAGCAGTTAAAAAGAGGCTGGGACAAAAGTCCTAGCCTCTCAATTGTTTTTGGATTGTCGAGCAAGACGCAGTGGTTGAGTGGGCTCTACTACGCTGATTTCATCAGCTTTTACAGCCCTACTCAACTGTGCGGAGGTGGGACGACGAAATCGAATTCTAACGAATTACCGATTTCTGTCCCACTCTCTTTTCTTTGCTATAAAACGGTTATTCGGTATTCGTCCGTCAAGTACTTGGATAGGTTTTGCCAATCTTCTTCCTTAAATTTACAAAGATTGACGAAGAGTTTTACGGTATGGTGCTCTGTATCAATGATGGTATTGGATTTTGAGAGATTTTCTAGTGTAGTATTGTCCCTCAGTTGAAAGTCGATGAAATAACTCTTACTATTTTGGTGATCCGGGTCACTGACATCAACCACTTTATAGGCTGCACTCAGCAAATCTTCCTTGGGAATAAAGATATCTTTTGTCAGAATCACTCCCTGATAAGCATGGATCCCATCAGAAGTCAGCTCAAAGGCGATCTGACGACTGGTCAGTCTTTTGATCCCAGCAATGGTTGCATAGATCGCAATCAACAATAAAAGGATCTGAATGAGAGTGATAAAAGTGATTTTTGGAAACCCCTCAAAACCTAGGATCGATAAAAAAGCTAAGTGGATAAAGAGCGCACAGGCAAAAGCCAGAGAGCCATATCCGACATATTTTGAATAATAGATTTTCATTTTGGACTCCTTACATTTAAGATGCAACGAAAACTTGGAATTTCAAGTACCCTTATCATAGCGGATTCGGTGAAGAGCTGTCAAATGTTTGCTAGGGTTCAAAGGTGCTTTTTTTATTATAAATGGAATAACAATGGTGCAGAATGATTTAACTTCGTACGCTACATTATAGTATATAAAAATATGAGCCAAATGCTCTTAAGACAAGCAAAAAAGCCTTGGTTTTCAAGGCTTTTTGTGCATAAAAAAATGCCCCCTACATGGATTTGTAAGAACTTTTCATATTGAAAATAAACAAAAATGTTGAAATATAGCTGATTTTAGGGAAATACTTTTAGGTATTTTCAATGTCAGGATTTAAAAATGGGGCAAAAGCGGGGCAAAAACGAATGACTCGTATTTTGTTTGAAAACCTATAATACCTAATGATTATGCTATTCTAGATATATAGTTTTGTTATAAATAAATGTCAGTGCGAGATCAAATTGGAGAATAAAATGGAAAAACAAATTTCTACGTAGAATGGAATGCGAAAAAGTGATAATTAAAGAGACAAAAAAGCTGAGAATATGATTTCCCAGCTTTTTTGAATGCGATAGAAATAGCAACTAGACTATTTACGAAAGGCCTCAATAATGTAGGTGAAGCCAGTAACTAAAAATGAAAAGGCAATGACATAAACGACAAAGACACCTGTAGCCACTGGATTGAACAGAATCACTAGACCTAGTAAAAATTCAAGCAAGGCTACCCACGTGATATTGCTACCAATAATAGGGAAAATCAATCTTAGACGATTGCCTTTAAAGAAAGCAATAATGGCTTCTACAATTAACCAAATTCCTACAATGGTCGGAATGACGACCGGCAGGGTCACAAAGCCATAAGCAACGAGGTAAAGAGCTAAGAGAAGACTAACAAATCCTTGGAAAAGATAAACAGGTGAGCGAAGCTCTTTTGGTGCAGAGAAATAGCCTAAAATAGTTGCTATAGAAGAAACCAGTAAACCAAATGAAATCCACCAGCTGTAAGCAACAAGATTAGCTACTGGGTTTGTAAATAGGAAAAGTCCTAAAAGGACAAAAACAACTCCTGCAAGGAATAGCAGTAAACGATTAGAAAATTTCATTTCAATACCCCCTATATAGTATAGTTTGTTAATAAAACTATTGTACTTATTTTTATAGAAAATGTCAATAAAATAAATAAACAATTTGGAAGTTTCAGTCTGACTTACAAAAAGAAAAGGAGTTTTCACTCCTTTTCACAGATTTAAGACAAAGTCCTTATAAAAGTGTCTTCTAAAGATTTTAACTTCAATCTGAAGCGAGGATATCCTCGCTTTTTTTATTTAATCTAATAGCTCCTTATTTTCAATTAAGAGCTCTAGTGGAGATTTATCCCTTGCTTCAATAAAACCAGGTTCATATTGGTTATGAAGTGTTCTTTTCTGAGAAGTTGGATCAATATACAACTCATCTCCATCTTCTGTGTATAGTTGGTTGCCTCTTGTTAAGTAAAGTAAATCCTCTAAGTACTGTCCATCAGTTTCTAGAAAATCTTCGATATATTTGACAGCTTTTAAAATCTCACTTACTTTATCAGAGTATTCATTAGATTCAAGAACACTCTTTTCTAACTCAATCTCTTTACTAGTTCCAAATAGTTGGGTTGGAGTTGCATTAAAATATTCTGCTATCTTATCCAAATTTGCAAAGGTAGGATAGCTTTTTTGTTTTTCGTAATCAGAGATGTCTGGAAAGATTGCTCATAAAAAAATGTGGGGCAAATGATGGGGCAAATCAGTTATAGACAAACAAAAAAGCCTTGTAAATCAAGGCTTTTTCCTGTTGTATGTAGATGCCCCCTACAGGGCTCGAACCTGTGACCCATAGATTAAGAGTCTACTGCTCTACCAACTGAGCTAAGGAGGCAAATATAAAAAGCTGTATTGGTGCCGATACTTCACGATTTGTATTGAACCCGCGCAATTAAGCAGGTGGGCAACTCGCTCTGACTTAGCTGCTTCCGCGTGAAACGGCCTGCATACTGCCAGAAGTCTTTTGTTTCCCTAATAATACAAAAAATAGTCGGTCAACACTTAAGTGTGAAGTCGTACACCACAGCGTTTCTATATGTATATGATACCACATTTTGAAAATATTTCAAGGAAAAATCTCAATTTTTTGAAACCGATGTCACTTTTTCTTAAATTGATCAATCTTCTCCTTGGTGGCTCCGAGAGCACGCTCGTACTTGCCATTTTCATTGGGAATAAAGTAGGAAGCGTGTTTGAGCTTGTCTGGCAAGTAGTCCTGATTGACCCAGTTGCCAGGGTAGTTGTGAGGGTATTTATAGTTTTGCGCATTTCCCAGTTCCTTGCTTCCAGCATAATGACCATCGCGGAGGTGGCGAGGAATGGGAAGGTTGCCAGATGTCCTCAGATCAGACAGGGCCTTGTCCATGGCAACGTAAGCTGAGTTGGACTTAGGCGAAAGGGCAAGATCGATGACGATGTTGGCGATGAGAATGCGGGCCTCAGGAAAGCCGATGCGCTCAGCTGCTTGAAGGGCTGTTACGGTATGAATCTGCGCATCTGGATTGGCCAGACCGATATCCTCATAAGCAATGACAGTCAAGCGACGAGCTAGGCTGGGTAGATCTCCGGCTTCGATCAAACGAGCGGCATAGTGGAGACTAGCATCGACATCCGAACCACGGATAGACTTTTGCAGAGCAGAGAGCACGTCGTAGTGGCCGTCTCCATCTTTGTCCATAGTGATGTAGCTGCGCTGGAGGCTGTTTTCCATGATCTCTAGCGTAATATGGCGGATGCCTTCTGCATTTTCAGAGGTCGACAGCACAGCCAGATCGAGAGAATTAAAGGCAGAGCGAAGATCTCCATTGGTTGAGGTAGCGATGAAATCCAAAGCGTCCTCATCGAGCACGACTGGAAAATCAAAGCCACGGTCGGGATCATCCAGCGCCGTTTTTAGAGCTTGCTTGACCTCCTCCGTCGTCAACGGTTCCAGCTCAAAGATTTGTACGCGGCTACGAATAGCGGGTGTGACAGAGAAAAAGGGATTTTCAGTCGTTGCACCGATCATGATGACCAGACCGCTTTCGAGCAAAGGCAGGAGAAAATCTTGCTTGGTTTTATCGAGGCGATGGATTTCGTCCAAAAGCAGGACCAAGCCACCAGAAAATTTGGCTTCCTCTGCGATTTCTTGTAGGCGTTTTTTACTGTCAACCGTTGCATTAAAAGTCCGAAAGGCATACTTAGTCGTTCCTGCGATGGCAGAAGCAATACTGGTCTTTCCGATCCCCGGAGGTCCATAGAGAATCATGGAGGACAGACGATTGGCCTCGACCATGCGGCGGATGATTTTGCCTTCTCCGACCAGGTGTTGTTGACCGATGACTTGATCGATCGTCTGTGGGCGCATACGGAGTGCGAGATTGTCGGGCATTTCCTTCTCCTTTCTAGCTTTGTCTTCTTTCAAAGAGGCAGTTTTTATGGTAAGATTGTAGTAACTATTGTATCATATTCCGCTCTAAGAGTGGGAAATTAGAAAGAGGACGCTATGTCTAAATACGGATTTTTGGATATTTTAGAAGAGGAGATGGACAAGGTTTTTCCTTTTGATTTTGAGATCAATTGGGATAAGAAGAATCATGCGGTAGAAGTGGCTTTTCTCTTGGAAGCACAGAATACGGGAGGGGTTGCACTGGTTGATGAAGCTGGCGAAGAATCTGACGAGGATATCTTCTTTGAAGAAGCCGTCATCTTCTACAATCCAGCCAAGTCGCATGTGGACGAAGATGCCTATTTAACGGCGATTCCTTATGAGCCTAAAAAAGGCTTGTCTCGTGAATTTCTAGCCTATTTTGCGACTTTTCTTCGGGATACAGCTGAGTTGGCCTTGGATGAGCTCATGGATTTCTTAGCAGACGAAGAAGCAGAGAGCTTTGAGATCGTCTGGAACCAAGAAGTCTTTGAAGAAGGCAAAGTCGGCCTAGAAGAAAGCACCTTTTATCCCTATCCGAGATATTAGAAAAGATTCTAAGTGGACATTTTGAAATAATGAATTCAAGGAGAAGGGGGAGACTATGCTAGAAAAAGTTAAACAGTTTTTCAGGAGAAGGTCAGCTAAAACTGAGCCGTCAGTTGATATTCTTCCCCGCAATCGCTTTGCAGACCTAGATTTCGAGCGAGTATTGAAGTCAGGAACTCGTTGTTGTGTTGATGAAGATGGGCACTATGTTGAGGATGGTAAAATCACATTATTTGAATTTTCTATAGACTTTGCAGAATTTGAGTTCATAGGTGATTTCAAAATTGAGGAGGAAGATCAGTTTAAGCAACTATTAGCTCGTTTAAATAGTATTGATAATGCCATTCAGTCCCATTTGGAAAGCGAGTTGCAACAACCCATCCCTCAGTATGCTAAGGATCTAGGCTATACTCAGAAGAGGTGGGAGAAAACCTTTTACTTCCATCCTTGGATATTAAGTTTTGAGGAAAACCCGCCTAATCTTCGCTATGTTGCAGATTATGTAAATGATGAGTTTACGGTTTATTTTGCTAAAAAACATGGTAGATGGCGGGCTTATTGGGATGCAGAGTGCCAAAAAGTAATCGAAGAAAGCTAGCTCGTATTTTCCTAGAGAGTAATTGTTATCATAGAAAAGAGTAAATATCATGGAATTATTGGATAGCAGAATGGATTTCCAAGGTTGCAAGATTGCCTTGATTTGTGGGGATAAGGTCTTGACTATCTTACGTGATGACAAGGACGATATCCCTTGTCCCAACATGTGGGAGTTGCCAGGTGGTGGTCGTGAAGGAAACGAAAGTCCTTTCGAGTGCGCAGCGCGTGAAGTTTATGAGGAACTGGGAATTCATTTAGATGAAGACTGTCTGCTTTGGAGCAAGATTTATCCTAGCGTAATCTTTAAAGACAAGCAATCGGTCTTTATGGTTGGTCAGCTAAGACAAGAACAATTTGACAATATTACCTTTGGGGATGAAGGACAGGCCTATAAACTGATGCCTATTGAGGAGTTTTTGAAGTCTAAACAGGCAGTGCCTCAGCTACAGGGGAGATTGAGGGATTATTTGGAGGAGAGTTTATGATAAGACTTGAACGAGCAGGAGAAGAGGATTTAGAGGACGTCATTGCGATTCAAAGAGCTAGCTTTAAGGCTGTTTATGAAAAATACCATGATGAATATGACCCTTATCTCGAGGACCGCGAACGAATCAAGTGGAAATTAGTCGAGCGTCCCAATAGCTATTACTACTTTGTGAAAGAAAACGAAGAGAAGATTGGTTTTTTACGAATTCATACCAATGAAGAGTTAACGGAAGCTTGGTTGGGAACGGCAGCGATTTTGCCTCCGTATCAGGAAAAAGGGTATGGTTCTGAAGGATTGCGCTTGCTAGAAGAGGAATTTCCAACCATCACACAGTGGGATCTGTGTACGGTGTTACAGGATGCAGGCATGGTCGCCTTCTACGAGAAGAATGGCTACCATCAAACCCATATCGAGCCTGAAAAAGAAGGTATGGATATGGTCTACATGAAAAAATTGATTGACAAATAGAAAGGACGGTTCGGTTAAATTTCTAAACTGAACCCGCCCTAAACACTATGCCAAAAAGATAAACTTCTCTTAGACACAAACGTCTTCAGAGAGTTTCCTATTTTGGCTTTGTGTTTTACGGGCTTGGTATCTTAATGATGGAAACATGGCAAGAGTTAAAAGTTACAGTCAAGCGCGAGGGAGAGGAGTTGATTTCTAATCTCTTGATCGAGTTAGGCGCCCAAGGTGTCGCGATTGAAGACAGCATGGACTATGTGGGCAATGTGGATCGTTTTGGTGAGATTTTCCCAGAGGTAGAGCAGCAAGAAGAAATCGTGGTGACGGCTTACTACCCGGATACGGTTGATGTAGCAGTGGTTGAAGCGGATTTGCAGGCTCGTTTAGCAGAATTGACGGACTTTATGGACTTAGGAGAAGTCAAGATGGGGACGTCTGCCTTGGCTGAGGAAGACTGGGCCGACAACTGGAAGAAATACTATGAACCTGCTCGCATCACTCATGACTTGACCATCGTACCTTCATGGACAGACTATGAGGCGACTGCGGGAGAAAAGATTATCAAGCTGGATCCTGGTATGGCCTTTGGAACTGGGACCCACCCAACAACCAAGATGAGCCTTTTTGCCTTGGAGCAGGTTCTTCGTGGTGGCGAAACAGTGCTGGATGTGGGGACAGGTTCAGGCGTCCTTTCTATTGCTAGCTCACTTCTAGGTGCCAGGGAAATCTTCGCCTATGACTTGGATGATGTGGCAGTTCGGGTCGCTCAGGAAAATATTGAGCTCAATCCAGGCATGGGAAACATCCATGTGACACCAGGTGATTTGCTTAAGGGTGTGGAGATTGAGGCAGATGTCATCGTGGCCAACATCTTGGCAGATATCCTCGTTCATCTGACAGATGATGCTTATCGTTTGGTCAAGGACGAAGGTTACCTGATCATGAGTGGCATTATCAGGGACAAGTGGGAGATGGTACGTGAGTCGGCTGAGTCAGCTGGATTTTTCCTTGAAACCCACATGATCCAAGGGGAATGGAATGCCTGCGTCTTCAAGAAGACCAAGGATGTCTCAGGTGTGATTGGAGGCTAGCATGCAGCAGTATTTTGTCAATGGTAGTGCAATCTCGCCTGTCACCATCGAGGACAAGGAAACCAGCAAGCATATGTTTCAGGTCATGCGCCTGAAGGAGGATGACGAGGTGACTCTAGTCTTTGATGATGGGATCAAGCGCTTGGCGCGCGTGATAAATGTAGAGGCGCGTCAATTGGAGCTGGTTGAGGAATTAGCTGACAATGTGGAACTGCCAGTCCAAGTGACCATTGCCTCTGGCTTTCCCAAGGGAGATAAGCTAGAGTTCATCACTCAGAAAGTAACAGAACTCGGAGCTAGCCAGATCTGGGCCTTCCCTGCCGACTGGTCCGTTGCCAAGTGGGACGGCAAGAAATTGGTCAAAAAGGTTGAAAAGCTAGAAAAAATTGCCCTTGGAGCAGCAGAGCAAAGCAAGAGGAATTTGGTCCCAAGCATTACCCTTTTTGAGAAAAAGGCAGACTTTTTGGATCAGTTAGAACAGTTTGATCGGATCGTGGTGGCTTATGAAGAGTCGGCTAAAGAAGGAGAGGCAGCAGCTTTACTTCAGTCTCTGACCGGATTGGAAGCTGGAAGCAAATTGCTCTTTATCTTTGGGCCAGAGGGAGGCCTCTCCCCTGCAGAAATTGAAAGCTTTACAGCTAAAGGAGCAGTGTTAGCAGGACTTGGACCTCGCATCCTGCGAGCAGAAACAGCCCCACTCTATGCTCTCAGTGCCGTGAGTGTTGTTACAGAATTAATGAACTAACGAAGTGAAGGAATCGCTTCGTTAATTTTTTTACAAAAAACTTTTACGAATGATGAAAAGCAAGGTGGATCCCAGAATGATCTTCGAGAAGTATCCGTATATTAAAGTAGCTTCATTGGTTCCCATCTGCTTCTAAAAGTGTTAAAATAGTATCCAAGAAACTGGAGAAAATACATGCCGAAAGAAGAGAATTTAACAGGGGACCAAGTCGTTGCCCTTACAAAAAAATATTTATCACCTGAAGATGTTGCTTTTGTGCAAAAGGCTTTGGTCTATGCGGTTGATTGCCATAATGGGCAATTCCGTCAGTCTGGCGAGCCTTATATCATCCACCCAATTCAAGTGGCAGGAATCCTTGCCAAGCTGAAACTGGATGCTGTGACAGTCGCCTGCGGCTTTTTGCATGATGTCGTAGAAGATACGGATGCGACTTTAGATGATTTAGAGCGCGAATTTGGTCATGATGTGCGCGTGATTGTCGATGGGGTGACCAAGCTCGGGAAGGTCAAGTACAAGTCCCATGAAGAGCAGTTGGCGGAAAACCATCGCAAGATGCTTATGGCCATGTCTCAAGATATCCGTGTCATTTTGGTCAAATTGGCAGACCGCTTGCATAATATGCGTACCCTCAAGCATTTGCGCAAGGATAAGCAAGAGCGCATTTCGCGTGAGACCATGGAGATCTATGCACCACTCGCCCACCGTCTCGGGATTTCCAGCGTCAAGTGGGAGCTTGAAGATTTGTCTTTCCGTTATTTGAATGAGACAGAATTCTACAAGATTTCTCATATGATGAAGGAAAAACGTCGCGAGCGAGAAGAGTTGGTCGAAGAGGTTGTCCACAAGATTGAGACCTATGCTGGGGAACGCCATTTGCATGGAAAAATTTATGGTCGACCAAAGCATATCTATTCGATCTATCGCAAAATGCAGGATAAAAAGAAACGATTTGATGAAATCTATGACTTGATCGCCATTCGCTGTATCCTGGATACTCCAAGTGATGTTTATGCCATGCTAGGCTACATTCATGAGCTCTGGAAGCCAATGCCGGGGCGTTTTAAGGACTATATTGCCAACCGGAAGGCCAATGGTTATCAGTCCATCCATACGACTGTATATGGCCCTAAAGGGCCGATTGAATTCCAGATCCGAACCAAGGAAATGCACGAGGTTGCCGAATACGGGGTTGCGGCTCACTGGGCCTATAAAAAAGGGATCAAGGGTCAGGTCAACAGCAAGGAATCGGCTATTGGGATGAACTGGATCAAGGAGATGATGGAACTCCAAGACCAGTCAGGCGATGCCAAAGAATTTGTTGAAAATGTAAAAGAAGACATCCTGGCAGAAGAGATTTACGTCTTCACACCAGATGGAACCGTACGCTCGCTTCCGAAAGATTCCGGACCGATCGATTTTGCCTATGAAATCCACACCAAGGTTGGGGAAAAAGCGATTGGTGCCAAGGTCAACGGCCGGATGGTGCCCCTCAATACCAAACTTCGGACGGGAGATCAGGTGGAGATTATCACCAATGCCAACTCCTTTGGTCCGAGCCGTGACTGGCTGACCCTTGTTAAAACTAGCAAGGCGCGTAACAAGATCCGTCAGTTCTTTAAAAATCAAGATAAGGAATTATCGATTAACCGGGGTCGGGACCTCTTGATGGCCCAATTCCACGAGCATGACTTGGTAGCCAATAAGTTCATGGACAAAAAGCACATGGACAAAGTGCTACAAAAATCAAGCTATAAGACAGAGGAAGCCTTGTTTGCGGCGATTGGTTTTGGAGAGATTGGGGCTATTACCATCTTTAACCGCTTGACGGAGGATGAACGCCGGGAAGAAGAACGGGCTAAGGCACGCGCAGAAGCAGAAGAGCTAGTCAAAGGTGGCGAGGTCAAGGTTGAAAATAAAAAAGACACCTTGAAGGTCCGTCACGAGGGTGGCGTGGTCATCCAAGGTGCTTCTGGACTCTTGATTCGGATTGCTAAGTGTTGTAATCCAGTTCCAGGTGATGAAATCGTCGGCTACATCACCAAAGGACGCGGTGTTGCGATTCACCGTCAGGACTGTATGAATCTCCGAGCTCAAGACAACTACGAGCAACGCTTGATCGATGTAGAATGGGAAGATAACAACACGACCAAGGACTACATTGCTCACATCGATATTTACGGTCTCAACCGTGCCGGACTTCTGAACGATGTACTCCAAGTCCTCTCCAATACAGCTAAGATGGTCTCAACCGTCAATGCCCAACCAACCAAAGATATGAAGTTTGCCAATATCCACATTTCCTTTGGAATTCCAAACCTGTCTATGTTGACAACGGTTGTGGATAAGATTAAGAGTGTGCCGGAGGTGTACTCTGTTAAGCGTACCAACGGCTAGTCTTCTACGAAAATCGACTTCATACTGCGTTAGTTTCGACTGGCCTAACTACAGTTATGCCTGCGTCTCACTGCCTTGTCTGATGTCGATTTTCTTTGAAGAAGGTAGGACGTGCTCAGAACTCTTTTATTGCTTCGTTAGCTCGCCTTGCCGTACTTCAGTACTGTCTTCGTCTCGCTGCCTCGCACTAAAAGCAACTGAACAGCCTTTACTTTTCAGATAGTATGCCTGCGTCTCACTGCCTTGTCTGATGTCGATTTTCTTTGAAGAAGCTAGGATGTGCTCAGAACTCTTTTATTGCTTCGTTAGCTCGCCTTGCCGTACTTCAGTACTGTCTTCGTCTCGCTGCCTCGCACTAAAAGCAACTGAACAGCCTTTACTTTTCAGATAGTATGCCTGCGTCTCACTGCCTTGTCTGATGTCGATTTTCTTTGAAGAAGCTAGGACGTGCTCAGTTATCTTTTATTGCTTGGTGGCTCGTCGTCTCTGAGGTCGATGTTTATTCAAGGTCAGCAGTGAATGCTCGATAGATTTATATAATAGGATAATAAAATGAAATTAGTGATTCAACGGGTCAAGAGTGCCTCGGTTTCCATTGATGGTCAAGTCTACAATGCGATCCAGCAAGGCTTGCTGCTCTTAGTGGGAGTAGGACCTGAGGATGACCAGAAGGATTTAGATTATGCGGTCCGCAAGGTATCGCAGATGCGTATTTTCTCAGATGAGGAAGATAAGATGAATCTTTCGGTCAAAGATATCCAAGGAGAAATCTTGTCAATCTCTCAATTTACCCTCTTTGCGGAGACAAAAAAAGGCAACCGTCCTGCTTTTATAGGGGCTGCCAAGCCAGAGATGGCCAGTCAGTTATATGATGCCTTTAATGATCAATTAGAAAAAGAAGTCCCTGTCAAACGAGGGATCTTTGGAGCCGATATGGCGATTGAATTGATCAATGATGGTCCAGTGACGATTTTGCTAGATACAAAAAATCCATAAGTAAGAAAACATGCAGTCGGGTTAGACTGCATGTTTTTCGATATAGAGTTGTTGGGCGATCACTTGGTTGATAGAAATTTCTTGTCCATGGATAACGAAGTGATAGAGGCCTGTGTAGTCATCGTACCGTTGAAACGTGATGGTATCACCAATTTGGAGATGGATCTGGTCTAAGAATTTTAACAATTCATAGGTGTCATAGACCCTTTGCAGAATATACAGACCAGGTTGGGTCGTTTCACTAAGACGGTCTTGGTAGGCTTCGACAAGCCTTTCGCCTTTCTTTGGAATTGTCCCACCGTGAGGGCAACTCTTAGGATTTCCAAGCATGTGATCCAGCCGGTCGATGAAATGTTCAGAAACGGTATGCTCGAGAACTTCTGCCTCTTCATGGACTTCTTCAGTTGTGTAGCCAAGATTTTTCAGCAGAAATACTTCGATCAAGCGGTGCTTGCGGTAGAGATCAGAGACCAATTGCGAGCCCAGATCTGTTAGTAGATAGCCATGGGTCTTATCTTTCACCAAGAGGCCCTCAGAGATCATGCGCTTAATCATCTCGGTTACAGCGGGTGGAGAGACCTGCATGCGACTGGCGATTTCCTTATTACTGATTTTTTCTACTTCTGTGCCAATTTCATAAATGCACTTGAGGTAATCTTCTTTGTTTGGTGTCATGCTTTCCTCTTTTCTTCGCTCACTTCTAGTATATCAAAAAAATCCTCAAAAACGCTAGTGGAGTAATGAGAATTGTCTCAAGCTCCAAAAGATGGTAGTATAGTAGCATAGAAAGGACGGCATTATGAACAGACAGGACTTAGCGAGACTAGGCTGGAGAGAGAATAGTTTGGCCTATCTAGAGAGGCACTTGCAGGGATTTAAAGATCCACAAGCCTACCAAAAACAATACCAGTCTGTCTTTTTCTTTGCTAGTCCTCTGTTTCAAAACATGTGGTTTCAAGAGATCAAAGATCTAACGGAGACTGCTGCCCAAGACTTACTGAGGGGAGTCATGAAAATTCTCCTTATGCCGAGTGACTTGTCTGGAACTTGTGAAGAAACAGCCTTTCTTCTGAGTAGGATGGCTCCAGATTGTCCGCCAGGATCCGACTTTTGGAAGGCATTTTCACGCGTCGTGCAGGTCGCCTTTGAAAGAGATCTCTTAGCAAATCAGTCAGGAGATCAGCTTTTGAAACGCCAGGTTCACCAGTTGCGCTACCTACTTTCAAGTTACCAGGCACAATGGATTCGAATGCATAATGCGAGAGCTGGACAGACTGACGAGGAGGCCTTACAAGCTTACTTACAGGAGACAAAAGGAATTAAGATTGATGCCTATGCGGCAGCCCGCCTTCATAACAAGGTCTCCCTAGGGCCAGATGGTCACCTTCATTATCCATCAGGGGCCTCCCGACAAGTCAATTTCAAGGTCTTGTTAAATTTTCATACGGAGTATATTCTCGATCTAGCTGGGCATTTTCTCAATGAAGTCGATCCAGTAGAAGTTTCTGAAAATGGCATTGTCAATGGTGCCAGTTTTAACTACGGGTTGGCTAGGGGCCGGACCCATAAGAACTTGGATATTGCCCCCGTCAAAGCGTGGGATCCAGCCTTTCGCAAGCGGATCCTCTATCAGCAAGGTGTTCGCTATCTAGCTCCGAAGAATGACCGCGGAGAGCAAGGTTATTGGAGTCGAAAAGGAGTTTTTGCACAGGGAGGTAAGAGCTACAAGCAACAAGTAGCAAAGTGCGTGCGAAGTTTCCTCAGAGGCATCCCTCGCTTACGCTGGCGACTTTTACTCAAGAATGGACTCCACCGGATTTTATAGTAGTCCTCTTTCGGATTGAAGAAATAGGACTCTTAGAAACTTTCCTTAGGTGAGTATGGACGTTAGGTAAAATTATCCAGTGGATGATTTCAGCAATCCACGAAGTTCCATGACTTAGTTTTGAACCTAAAGTTTCAAAACTCCCGAGTGCTAGAAACAATCATGTTTCTAGCACTTTTCTCACGGCGGAAAGTTTCAGTATATGTTGAATGAGCCTAATAGTGTCTACCTCATTTTATTTTTTTTTCTGCATCATTTAGGTTCTTTTACGTAAAAGTAGTTTGTTTATATTAAAAAAAGAGGTCGCAGACCTCTTTTTCGTTTACCCAAGTGCCTTGACGGCTTCGATTGCAGCGTCGTAATTGGGTTCGCTGTTGATGTTGTCGAGGTACTCAACGTAAGTCACCTTGTTGTCTGCATCTAAGACCAAGACAGCACGCGCAAGCAAATGCCATTCATTGATCAAGAGGCCGTAGGCTTTCCCGAAGGAATGGTCGAAGTAGTCTGAGAGCATGATGGCATTTTCGATCCCTTCAGCAGCACACCATTTGCCTTGGGCGAAAGGAAGGTCGACGGAAACCGTCAAGACCACAGTGTCCTCCATGTCAGAGAGGGCCTGGTTGAAGTGACGTGTTTGAGTGGAACAGATACCTGTATCAATAGAAGGGATCACACTGAGAACTTTTTTCTTCCCAGCAAAATCAGCTAAAGATTTCTTTTCAAGAGCTGGAGTGATCAATGAAAAATCATGAGCCATTTCCCCTACTTGAAGTTGAGATCCGGTAAAGGTAACAGGGTTTCCTAAAAATGTTGCCATAAAAAGACTCCTTTTTTTGTTTTTATTGTACCGCAATACCGGAGGAGGGGCCACTGATTTGTTTAGAAATCTAAAGGGTCTACTGACTCAATCCTTCTGCGATCTTGTCTAAGTTCCATTTCATCATGCTGTAGTAGCTATCGCCCTTTTCTCCTTCTTTGGCAATGGAATCAGTGAAGATCTTTGCATAGATTGGGATGTCGGTATCTTTAGACACAGTTTTCATAGGACGTTCATCGACACTGGATTCAACAAAGAGGGCCGGCACCTTGGTTTGACGGAGCTTTTCTACCAGCGTTTTGATTTGGTCAGGTGTGCCTTCTTCTTCCGTATTGATTTCCCAGATATAGGCAGATGGGACGCCATAGGCTTTGGAGAAGTACTTGAAGCAGCCTTCGCTGGTTACGATCATCTTCTTGTCTGCTGGGATGTTATTGAATGCTTGCTTGGCTTCTTGGTCTAGCTTGTTGAGTTTTTCAGTGTAGGCTGCTAGATTTTTTTCGTAGAAGTCCTTATTTTTTGGATCTTTTGCGATTAATTGTTTGGCAATGTTTTTAGCGTAGATGATTCCATTTTCGAGATTGAGCCAAGCGTGAGGGTCTTCTTTTCCAGCTTGGTTTTGGCCTTCTAGGTAGATGACATCGACTCCCTCGCTAACTGCGAAATAGTCCTTGTTTTCTACTTTATTGGCATTTTTGACCAATTTAGTGAACCAAGCATTGCCACCGGTTTCAAGGTTGATCCCGTTGTAGAAGATCAGGTCTGCTTGCGAAGTTTTTTTGACATCTTCTGGTAGTGGTTCGTATTCGTGGGGATCTTTGCCGACGGGAACGATACTGTGCAGTTCGATCTTATCCCCAGCAATATTTTTGGTCATATCTGCAAGGATCGAATTGGTGGTGACCACTTTCAATTTACCAGAAGCTCCAGAAGAAGAACCCTTGCTACAGGCTAGAAGGCCAAATAAGAGCGCTACAAAGAGGGCGAGGACAGAAGCGATTTTTTTCATGTGTTTCTCCTTTAATGAGATGAAAGAGCGTGCTTGTTCTTTCTCTGCTTAGGAGCGATAAAAAAGCTGATGAGAAAGAAGACGGCAGAAGTGAGGACAATACAAGACCCAACGGCGATGTTCAAACTATAGCCAATAAAGAGTCCCAGAACGGATGCAAGAGCGCCTAGGCTAGAGGACAGGAGCATCATGGACCAGAGGCTATTGGCATAGAGATAGGCTGTCGCAGCAGGTGTGATGAGCATGGCGACGATGAGAATGGTTCCGACACTTTGCATAGCAGTGACAGAAACCAAAGTCAAGAGCACCATGAGGAGGTAGTGATAGATCTTGACCCGAACGCCCATGGATTGAGCCAGAACGGGATCAAAAGAAGTGAGCAGTAGGGGACGAAAGAGCAGGACAATTACCAGCAAGACCGCCACCCCAACACCGATGGTCATCCACATATCCTGGTCTTGCACGGCCAAGATATTCCCAAAGAGGATGTGGAAAAGGTCGGTGGAACTTTTTGCGACTCCAATTAGGATGACTCCTAAGGCAAGGAAAGAAGAAAAGGTAATCCCTATCGCTGTGTCGCTCTTGATGATGGAGTTGCTCTTGATATAGGTGATAAGGATGGAAGCTAGAAGCCCAAAGACAATGGCGCCAATAAAGAAATTGATGCCAAGGATAAAGGACAGGGCCACCCCTGGAAGGACCGCGTGTGAGATGGCATCTCCCATGAGAGACATTCCTCGCAAAATGATAAAGCATCCGACAGCTCCAGCGACAATCCCGATGGCAATAGCTGTGATCAGGGCATTTTGTAAGAAGTGGAATTGCTGTAATCCATCAATAAATTCTGTAATCATCCGACGCCACCTCCTATAAAGAGTTCATGCCCATAGGCTGCATGCAGATTCTCCTTGGTAAAGGTTTCCTCTGTTTTTCCAAAAGCGATCAGCTTGCGGTGAAGGAGGAGGACCTGGTCGAAATAAGCTGGGACCTTGCTGAGATCGTGATGGACGATCAGAATGGTCTTGCCTTCTTGTTTCAAGGTCTGAAGGGTCTGCATGATAATGTCTTCGCTGACGGAGTCAATCCCTGCGAAGGGCTCATCCAAAAAGATGACATCTGCTTCTTGGACCAAGCAGCGGGCGATTAGCACCCGTTGGAATTGCCCTCCGGATAGTTGACCAATCTGGCGATCCGCTAGATCAAGAAGATTGACAAGTTTCAGGGCATTTTCCACTTTTTGGAGATCTTCTTTACTTTTTCGCTTGAAGATAGAAAGATGGGGGTAGAGGCCCAGTGAGACACACTCCCGCACCGTGATGGGGAAGTGGAAATCAATAGCGGATTTCTGTTCGACGTAGGCCACCCGTTGAAGAACTTGGCTGAGATCTTGTTGATCGAGCTGGACCCTTCCCGAATGAGGGAGAAGTCCTAGCATGGCCTTGATCAGGGTTGATTTTCCTGCTCCGTTGGGCCCAAGAATTCCTAGGATGGTTGGACCCTGGATGGTGAGGGAAAGATCCTCCAAGGCCAGTGTTTGCTGGTAGGCAACACTTAGATGTTCAATTTGAATCATGATTTTGCTCCTTTACCATTAATATACATAAATAAAAAAATTAAGTCAAGTTAATTTTTAAAATAATTTAGCTTAAATCTCTTGTAATCATTGAAAAAAGTTCCTATTTTTGATAAGGTTATTAGAAAAGAATGAAAGCGAGAAGATCATGGTACGTTTACAAGATGATTTTTATGATTACGTCAATGGGGAATGGGCTGAGACAGCTGTGATTCCTGATGACAAACCGTCAACTGGTGGTTTTATGGACTTGATCCAAGACATCGAAAACTTGATGTTGGATATCACTGGAAAATGGCAACGAGGAGAAGAGTTGCCTGAAGACAGCATTCTGCAAAACTTTGTCAAATACCATAAAATGGTGGCAGATTTTGATGCGCGAGAAGCAGCTGGTGTGGCACCAGTCATGCCCTTGATCAATGAAATCAAGGCTCTGACTTCTTTTGAAGACTATACCAGCAAGTTGGGGACCTATGAACTAGCTGGCAAACCAAATCTCATGCCGTTTAGCGTGTCACCAGACTTTATGAATGCTCAAATGAATGTCTTGTGGGGAGAGTCTCTTGCTCTCATCTTGCCAGATACGACCTACTATGAAGAAGGCAATGAAAAAGGTCCAGAATTACTGGCTATCTGGCGCCAAATGATGGAAAAACTCTTACCAAAATTTGAATTCTCAGAGGAAGAAATCAAAGACATTCTGGATAAGGTCATTGCGGCGGATGCAGAATTGGCCAAATATGTCTTATCAAACGAAGAAAGATCCGAGTACAACAAACTCTATCATCCTTATGAGTGGGCAGATTTCAAGGCCTTGGTCCCAGAATTGCCACTCGATGCCTTCTTTACTGAAGTGATCGGACAAACACCAGATAAAATCATCGTGCCAGAAGAGCGTTTCTGGAAGGAATTCGCACCAAAATACTACTCGGCAGCCAACTGGGAAACCATTCATGCCAAATTGAAACTTGGTGCTGCTTTAGATTGGACGTCTTTCTTGACGGAAGAAATCCGTGTCTTGTCTGGTGAATATGGACGAATCATCACGGGGATTCCAGAACCTCGTCCAAAAGAAAAAGCAGCTCTGGCCTTGGCAGAAGGACCTTATAGCCAAGCACTTGGACTCTGGTATGCGGGAGAAAAATTCTCGCCAGAAGCAAAAGCAGACGTAGAGCATAAAGTAGCGACCATGATTGACGTCTATAAGGAGCGCTTAGAAAAAGCAGACTGGCTCGCTCCTGAAACTCGTGAAAAAGCCATTGTCAAACTCAATGTCATCACACCACATATCGGCTACCCTGAAAAATTACCAGAAACATACGCCAAAAAGATCATCGACGAAAGCAAGACCTTGGTTGAAAATGCTCAAGCCCTTTACGAAATTTCCATTGCCCATACTTGGAGCAAGTGGAACCAACCAGTTGATCGGAGCGAATGGCACATGCCAGCCCACCTGGTCAATGCCTACTATGATCCGCAACAGAACCAAATCGTCTTCCCAGCAGCAATTCTGCAAGCACCTTTCTATGACCTTCACCAATCGTCATCAGCCAACTACGGCGGAATCGGTGCGGTCATTGCCCATGAAATCTCCCACGCCTTTGACACCAATGGAGCATCCTTTGACGAGAACGGTAGCTTGAAAGACTGGTGGAAACCAGAAGATTACGAAGCCTTTACCGCTCGGACTCAAAAAGTCATCGATCAGTTCGAAGGCCAAGATTCATACGGTGCTAAGATCAACGGGAAATTGACTGTTTCTGAAAACGTAGCAGACCTCGGCGGTATCGCTGCAGCCCTTGAAGCCGCGAAGAAAGAGGAAGATTTCTCAGCAGAAGAATTCTTCACTAACTTTGCTCGCATCTGGCGCATGAAAGCCCGGACAGAGTACATGCAACTCCTCGCAAGTGTCGATGTCCACGCACCAGGAAAACTCCGTACCAATGTTCAATTACCAAACTTTGACGAATTCTTTGAAACCTTTGATGTCAAAGAAGGCGACGGCATGTGGCGCGCACCAGAGGATCGTGTGATTATTTGGTAAATTAAGATAGGAGAGACGATTCGGTTTACCGAAACTTCCTGCAGAAAAATAGGAAATCAATGCCGCATTCCATGAATGCCAATTGATTTATCTTTTTTCCAAAGGAAGTAGTCTTGACTTCAGTTAAGCAATTGATTGATTTTCTTGATCGCTCGTGAAAGAATAAAAAATCCCCAAAGCCAAGTTTCAACCTACTGAAACTAGCTGTGGGGATTTTTGATAATAAGATTCATCAAATAAAAATGAAGCGTTTCCAATGACTGCGTGAACAGATAGATTTAATTGATTGGAGCCTTGTATAATTCTTTGAATTTCATAGAAATAAATGCTACTATGGGTGTGAACTAAATAAATTTTAAAGGAGCAGACTATGAGAAATTTTGCAAGTCCGTCACGTTACATTCAAGGTGAAAATGCCTTATTTGAAAATGCGCAATCTATTTCAGAATTAGGGACTCACCCTGTTTTGCTATGTGATTCAGTGGTCTATGATATCGTAGGGAAACGTTTTGAAGAATACCTTGGTCAAAGTGGGCTTACGGTTTTGCCAGTCTTCTTTAATGGAGAAGCTTCTGATAACGAAATCAATCGTGTGGTTAGTTTGACTAAAGAAAATGGCTGTGATTTGGTCATTGGACTTGGTGGAGGAAAGACCATCGATAGTGCAAAAGCTATTGCTGATCTTCTAAAATCACCAGTTGTGATTGCCCCAACCATTGCCTCTACAGATGCTCCTGTTTCCGCCTTATCTGTTATCTATACAGATGAGGGTGCCTTTGAGCGCTATATTTTCTATTCTAAAAACCCAGAATTGGTCTTGGTGGATAGCAAAGTCATCTCTCAAGCACCAAAACGCTTGCTCGCTTCTGGTATCGCAGATGGCCTAGCAACTTGGGTAGAAGCGCGTGCAGTGATGCAAGCCAATGGAAAAACCATGTTGGGTCAACGACAAACCTTAGCGGGTGTTGCGATTGCACAACGTTGTGAAGAAACCTTATTTGCAGACGGTCTTCAAGCCATGGCTGCTTGTAAAGCCAAAGTCGTAACGCCTGCTCTTGAAAACATCATTGAAGCTAATACCCTTCTCAGTGGGATTGGATTTGAAAGTGGGGGATTAGCAGCTGCCCACGCCATCCATAATGGCTTTACTGCTCTTACTGGGGACATCCACCATTTGACACACGGTGAAAAAGTAGCCTACGGAACGCTCGTTCAATTGTTCTTGGAAAACCGTCCTAAGGAAGAATTGAATAAATACATTCGTTTCTATCAACAAATTGGCATGCCAACAACTCTGAAAGAAATGCATCTTGAAACTGCAAGTTATGAAGATCTTCTCAAAGTTGGTCAACAAGCCACCATCGAAGGAGAAACCATCCATCAAATGCCATTTGAGGTGAAGGCTTCTGATATTGCCCAAGCCATCGTAGCAGTAGATGCCTACGTTCAAGGTTTAGACTAAATCAATATCTGTCATTCACCGAGAACGTGACTCCTTTCCAAACCAAGAACTCCCATACCTTATGGTAATGGGAGTTCTTTTTCTATTTTCTTCTTTTTGGATCGGTTTGTTTAAAGATTAGGTATAAAATTCCGGCAGGCAGGAAGCAGAAGAGCCACGTGACATCGAGTCCCTTGCTTTTACTGCTAGAGGTCGTTGCTTTAGACTCACTTACAGCCACTCCCGGTTTAATACTTGGAGATACCTGTTGCAAGCCGTTCTGGACGACTAGGCGGTTGTCTTCTAGTTTAAGGGCTGGCTTCGTCCCCTTCTTAACGGTCGCATAGAAGTCTTGCTTCAGTTGAATGGTCTTCCCGTCGATGGTATGATCGCCTGCAGAAAGGATTTTTTTATACTGGTAGTCTGCGAACATTTTCTCAGCCAGGGTATTCCCTATTTGATTGCGGTAGCTTTCGGCGATCTCGACGTCGTAGTTCCCAACCCCCAAAATCACTTCGATAATCCGTTGTTTCCCCCGCTTGGTGGTCGCGGTGTAGTTATAGTCAGCAGTCGGGCTAGATCCAGTTTTGAGTCCATCTGTTCCTTTAAGGGCGAATTTTCCACCTTCGAGCGAAGTATTGTAGTTATCGTAGCTTTGCTCGTAGGGGGTTCCTTCCATGATGGTAGTGTGAGCTTGCTTGGTGTATTCCAACATTTCTGGCAGGTCGTTTACGATGTGATAAGCCAGAATAGACATGTCCCGCGCTGTGATTTCGTTATTCGCATTGACATCGTAGCGCTGAGGATTGTAGTAGCCCTGAAGGACCGAAATCATCGCCCCATTTGGATTGTGCCATTTGGTATGGCTCATCCCCATTTCTTGTGCGTACTGATTCATTAAGTCCAAAAACTTATCGGGATCATTGTCAGTGACGGCGTTGGCGAGCATAATCACGGCCGCACTGGAAGATGGAACAAAGAGCATCTTGATCAATTCAGATACTTTGTAGTCAACACCAGCTACAATAGGTGAGTTACTTAACAGATTGTTTTCCGAGATGGCTTGGTCTGCCTCTGTTGCTGTAACCACGGTATCATATTTGATCTTGCCTTCTTTGAGGGCCCGAAAGACTACATAGGCACTCATGAGTTTGGCCATGCTTCCTGAGTCCCGGACCGTGTCGATATTGTCTCCGTACAATATAGCTCCAGTATTGGCGTCGATGACGATGTCAGCCTTGGGCTTGTAAAAATCGTCCAATACCAGTCCAGCATCAGCTGCGATTTTCATGACATCTTCTTGCTGGTAGATGTCGTCCGCAAAGGCAGTGGAAATAGGGCCTAATGTCAAGACTCCTACAAGGAGGGACAAGAGGCTGTGTTTTAGTCGTTTGTGTAAATGTCTCACATAATTCATAGATTCCATTATATCATACAGGCCAGGGATTCAACTTGAAAAAATTTTAGAAAAAGTAGAAATTGAAAAAATAAAGGAAAAATAGAATAATTTCGCAGTAAAAGCGTTTACATTTCCCTAGAAAGTGCTATAATTTAAATTGAGTATAACATTTTTTACAATGAGGTGATTTATATGAACAAAGGGAAGGTACTCTTAGCTACCAGCGCTCTGCTTTTATCAGCTGGTGTACTGGCAGCCTGCTCAGGAGGGAAATCTAGTAGCTCTGGTGGTCAGACATTTAGCTATGTCTATACCCAGGATCCGGATACCTTAGACTACTCGATTTCCAATAAAAAATCGACTTCCGAGTTTACAGGAAATGCGATAGATGGCTTGTTGGAAGTGGACAAGTACGGGAACTTGATCCCATCGCTTGCTAAAGACTGGACTGTTTCCAAGGATGGCTTGACCTATACTTATAAACTCCGTAAAGGGGTCAAATGGATGACTTCTGAAGGGGAAGAATATGGAGAAGTCAAGGCCAAAGACTTTGTCACAGGCCTCAAACACGCGGCAGACAAGAAATCACAAGCGATTTACTTGGTCCAAAAATCTGTCAAAGGCTTGGATGATTATGTATCAGGGAAAACATCTGATTTCTCAACTGTTGGAGTAAAGGCTATTGATGATTATACCGTTCAATATACCTTGAGCCAACCAGAAAGTTTCTGGAATTCTAAGACTACGATGGGGATCTTGATGCCGGTTAACGAAGAGTTCCTGAAATCTAAAGGAGATGACTATGGTCAAGGAACTTCTCCATCTAGTATCCTATACTGCGGTCCTTATTTGATCAAATCTATCACTTCTAAATCTTCTGCGATATTGGAAAAGAACCCAACATACTGGGATGCGGATAATGTTAAGATCAGTAAAGTGAAGCTGACCTATTATGATGGACAAGACTCAGAATCCTTGATTCGTGGATTTGATAACGGTGACTATACAGTTGCCCGTGTTTTCCCAAATGGTTCCAACTATAAGAGTGTAGAGAAGAAGCATAAAGACGACATTGTCTATACTGACCAAGGTTCCTCAACCTACAACCTTTCCTTCAACATTGACCGTCAGGCCTATGAAATCACAAAGAAGACTACTGATGCTCAAAAGATTTCAACTAAGAAAGCAATCTTAAATAAGGACTTCCGTCAAGCCATTATGTTTGCCTTTAACCGCAAGGCTTATGTAGCGCAAACTAACGGGGAAGCTGCTGCCAATAAGGTCATCCGTAATACCTTTACGCCACCAAACTTTGTCCAAATCAATGGCCAACAATTTGGGGATGCAGTAGAAAAAGACTTGGAAGCTTATGGGGATGAATGGAAAGGGGTCTCTGTCGCAGATGGAAAAGATACCCTCTACAATCCAACCAAGGCCAAAGAAGAGTTTGCCAAAGCTAAGGCAGATTTGCAGGCTCAAGGAGTTGAATTCCCAATTCATTTGGACCTTCCAACTTCTTCAACTTATACAGAAGGAATCAAACAAGCCCAATCCTTCAAACAGTCGATCGAGTCAACTTTAGGAGCAGAAAATATTGTTATTGATCTGAAAATGATCTCAGATGATGACCTGCAACGGGTTACCTACTTTGCTGAAAATGCATCGCAACAAGACTGGGATTTGAACAATAACTTGGGTTGGGGACCAGACTATACGGACCCATCTTCTTACATTGATATCACTAGTGGTAAATCTGGCGAAAATGCCAATGCCTACTTTGGATTCGATGCTGGTACGGATAATGCGGCCGCAAAAGCAGCTGGTTTTGATGAATACGATCAATTGATCGAAGATGCGCACAATGAAACCAAAGATGTGAACAAGCGTTACGAAAAATATGCTGCCGCTCAAGCTTGGTTGACCGATAGTGCACTCTTGATTCCGATCCATTCAGATGGAGCTTCTCCAGGTGTTCGTAAGACTGTACCATACTCCGCAGCCTTTGCTTGGACAGGCCACAAGGGTCAATCCTTCAACTATAAATATTTGGAAGTTCAAGACAAGGTCGTATCGGCTAAAGACTACGACAAAGCGCGTGATCAATGGAAGAAAGAAAAAGAAAAATCCAATAAAAAAGCGCAAGAAGAACTTGAAAAGCATGTGAAATAGACTTTTCTTGAAGAAAACAGGAGAGACAGGTCCCGTATGGGACCTGTCTTTTTCTTTGTCTGAACCTTTAAAAATCGCCTAAAAATGGTATAATAGGAGCATCACGAAAATTGGAGAGACGCTATGAGTTTTTACAATCATAAAGAAATTGAGCCTAAGTGGCAAAAATACTGGGCTGACCATCACACCTTTAAGACAGGAACGGATGCTTCAAAACCTAAGTTTTATGCATTGGACATGTTCCCTTATCCATCTGGAGCGGGTCTTCACGTAGGACACCCAGAAGGCTACACAGCAACAGATATCCTTAGCCGTTTCAAACGTGCGCAAGGCTACAACGTCCTTCACCCAATGGGATGGGATGCCTTTGGTTTGCCTGCTGAGCAATACGCTATGGATACGGGGAATGACCCAGCAGAATTCACAGCGGAAAACATTGCCAACTTCAAACGCCAAATTAATGCCCTTGGATTCTCTTACGACTGGGACCGTGAAGTTAATACTACAGACCCAAACTACTATAAATGGACACAATGGATCTTCACTAAGCTTTACGAAAAAGGTTTGGCCTATGAAGCTGAAGTGCCAGTAAACTGGGTGGAAGAGTTGGGAACAGCCATCGCCAACGAAGAAGTCCTTCCTGATGGAACGTCTGAGCGTGGAGGCTATCCAGTTGTCCGCAAACCAATGCGCCAATGGATGCTCAAAATCACTGCCTATGCGGAACGTTTGCTGACTGACTTGGATGACCTTGACTGGCCAGAGTCTATCAAGGACATGCAACGCAACTGGATTGGAAAATCAACTGGTGCCAATGTCACTTTCAAAGTGAAAGGGGCTGACAAGGAATTCACCGTCTTTACCACTCGCCCTGATACTCTTTTTGGTGCAACTTTCACTGTCTTGGCTCCTGAGCATGACTTGGTAGATGCTATCACAAGTCCTGAACAAGCTGAGGCTGTAGCGGACTACAAACACCAAGCTAGCCTTAAATCAGACTTGGCTCGTACAGACCTTGCCAAGGAAAAGACAGGGGTTTGGACGGGTGCTTATGCCGTAAACCCTGTCAATGGTAAAGAAATCCCAATCTGGATTGCCGACTATGTTCTTGCTAGCTACGGTACAGGTGCTGTTATGGCCGTACCTGCTCACGATGAGCGTGACTGGGAATTTGCTAAACAGTTTGACCTTCCAATCGTAGAAGTCTTGGAAGGTGGAAACGTAGCAGAAGCTGCTTACACAGAAGATGGTCTTCACGTCAACTCTGACTTCTTGAACGGTCTCAACAAAGAAGAAGCGATTGCTAAAATCGTGTCTTGGCTAGAAGAAAAAGGCTTTGGTCAAGAAAAGGTTACCTACCGTCTCCGCGACTGGCTCTTTAGCCGTCAACGTTACTGGGGTGAGCCAATCCCAATCATTCATTGGGAAGATGGAACTTCGACAGCTGTTCCAGAAAGTGAACTTCCACTGGTCTTGCCAGTAACCAAGGACATCCGCCCTTCAGGTACTGGGGAAAGCCCATTGGCTAACTTGACAGACTGGCTGGAAGTGACCCGTGAGGATGGTGTCAAAGGTCGTCGTGAGACGAATACGATGCCACAATGGGCAGGTTCAAGCTGGTACTACCTCCGCTATATCGATCCACACAATACTGAGAAATTGGCTGATGAGGATCTCCTTAAACAATGGTTGCCAGTAGATATCTACGTAGGTGGTGCAGAACACGCCGTGCTTCACTTGCTCTACGCTCGTTTCTGGCATAAATTCCTCTATGACCTTGGTGTTGTTCCAACTAAGGAGCCATTCCAAAAACTCTTTAACCAAGGAATGATCTTGGGAACAAGCTATCGTGACCACCGTGGCGCGCTTGTGGCAACTGACAAGGTTGAAAAACGTGACGGTTCCTTCTTCCATGTGGAAACAGGGGAAGAGTTGGAGCAAGCACCAGCCAAGATGTCTAAATCCCTCAAGAACGTTGTCAATCCAGACGATGTGGTGGAACAATACGGTGCTGATACCCTTCGTGTCTATGAAATGTTCATGGGACCACTCGATGCTTCTATCGCTTGGTCAGAAGAAGGTCTGGAAGGAAGCCGTAAATTCCTCGACCGTGTGTACCGTTTGATTACAAGTAAAGAAATCGTTGCGGAAAACAATGGCGCTCTAGACAAGGTTTACAACGAAACTGTTAAGGCTGTTACAGAGCAAATCGAGTCTATGAAATTCAACACAGCCATTGCTCAACTCATGGTATTTGTCAATGCGGCGAATAAGGAAGACAAACTCTATGTGGATTATGCCAAAGGTTTTATCCAATTGATCGCTCCATTTGCACCTCACTTGGCAGAAGAACTCTGGCAAACAGTGGCAGCAACAGGCGAGTCTATCTCTTATGTGGCTTGGCCAACATGGGACGAAAGCAAATTGATTGAAGACGAAATTGAGATCGTCGTTCAAATCAAAGGTAAAGTCCGTGCCAAACTCATGGTTGCGAAAGACCTTTCACGCGAAGAATTGCAAGAAGTGGCTCTAGCTGACGAAAAAGTCAAAGCAGAAATCGATGGCAAGGACATCGTGAAAGTGATTAGTGTCCCTAATAAACTCGTTAATATCGTTGTTAAATAAAAATAAATCCTTCAGAGTT